>JAUIDF010000034.1 GCA_030429125.1 Gammaproteobacteria bacterium
AGCATCGCCGACAGCGTGGCCGTCCTGGTCGAATCGATGTAGTACGCCGCGTACCGGTTCGACCAGCTCAAGAAGCAGAAGTCCGGCTTCAAACTCAAGTCGGCGACGTTCTTCTGCGGCTCGCGCTCCGCGGCGAACGCCGCCACGACGGGCGTGGAGCGCGGACGCGCCATCGCCGGCGGCGTTCGCCTGGCCCGCGATCTCGGCAACATGCCCGGCAATATCTGTACGCCGACCTACCTCGCGCAGCAGGCACGCAAGCTGCAAAAGCGCCTCGGGCTGAAAGTCTCCGTACTCGACGAAAATCGCATGAACCGCCTTGGCATGGGCTCGCTGCTGTCGGTCTCGCGCGGCAGCCGCGAGCCTGCCAAGCTGATCGTCCTCGAGTACCACGGCACCGGAAAATCCAGCGCGCCGGTCGTGCTCGTGGGCAAGGGCCTGACCTTCGACGCCGGTGGCATTTCGCTCAAGCCCGCCGCCGCCATGGACGAAATGAAATACGACATGTGTGGCGGCGCCAGCGTCCTCGGCACGATGCAGGCCATCGCCGAGATGGGCCTGGAAATCAATGTCGTCGGCATCGTACCGGCCAGCGAAAACCTGCCCGACGGCGCCGCCAACAAGCCCGGCGACATCGTTACCAGCATGGCCGGAAAGACCATCGAGATTCTCAACACGGACGCCGAGGGACGCCTGATCCTGTGCGACGCCATCACCTACTCGCGCCGCTACAAGCCCGCCGTCGTGGTCGACATCGCCACCCTCACGGGCGCGTGCGTGGTGGCGCTCGGCGCGCACCCGTCGGGACTGTTCACCCAGGACGACGAGCTGGCGAACGAGTTGCTTGCCGCCGGCGAGCACAGTGGCGATCGCGCCTGGCGGCTGCCGCTGTGGGACGACTACCAGGATCAACTCGACAGTCCCTTCGCCGACATGGCGAATGTGGGTGGCCGCCACGGCGGCGCCATCACCGCGGCCTGTTTCTTGTCGCGATTCACGGAAGATCTTCGCTGGGCGCACCTCGACATCGCCGGCACCGCCTGGACCCAGGGCAAGAACAAGTCCGCCACCGGTCGACCGGTCAGCCTGCTGAGCCGGTTCATACTGAATCGCTGCAGCTGAGGCGGCCCGCGCCGACCGCATTGCCGTGAGCAGCGACGGCGTCGACTTCTACCTGCTCGAGGCGGATTCGGACGCAGCAATCGACCGCCTCGCCTGTCGCGTGGTCGAAAAGGCCTACGCGGCCGGTCACCGCATCAGCCTGTTGGCGCGCGATCCGGCCCATGGCGAGGCGCTGGACGACCTCTTGTGGACCTACGCGCAGGGCAGCTTCATCCCTCATGCGCGGGCCGGGACCGACGGCAATTCACCCGTGGTGATCCATGCCGGCGTGCCACCGTCACCGCAGGTCGCCGGCGAGGTCCTCGTCACCCTGCTCGACGAACCGCTTCCCGAGGCGTTCCATCACCTGCGGATTGCGGATATGATTGGCGCCGGCGACGCGCGCCGGCAGCTTGCGCGCAGGCGCTTCCGCTATTACCGGGAACACGGCATGGAGCCGCGCACCCACCGCATCCAGGCGTAGCCCCGCCTGCCCGGGACGACATCGTGACAGCCAACGACGACGACAACCCGCACTACGACGACCTGATCAGGGAACTGCGCGAGCTCAAGCGGTTCATCGAGAGCAACGGCGACAACGCCGTCTCGTCGCCCGCCCCCGCCGGGGTGGAATCGCGCCCCGACAAGTCGCGACGCGGGGGTACCGATGCCGCACGCCCCGCCACGACTGCCGACACCGGTTCCGACCGCGATGACGAGCCGCCGACCCTTCGCGAGGCCGTCCGTCGCCCGGCGGGGCGGGACGAAATGCAGCTCGACCTGCTGTCCGTCTCCCGGTTCGAGGCGGACGAAACCGCGGCCGAAGCCGCAGGCGCCGACGCGGCGCCCGGCGTGGACCAACCGACGCGCGCCGACGCCGACGCCGAAATGCCCGCACCCCGGTCGGCCGCGCGCGACGCCAGGTCCGCGCCGACCGGTGCCGCTCTCGTGCCGCCGACCGAAGACGAAGACGAAGACGACGACATCGACATCGACGACGCGGCAGACGACGAGGTCGTTCGTTTCGTACTCGACCTGTCCGATCGCATCCTCGGCACGATCGAGGACAAGCTTCTCGAGCACAGTGGCGAGCTGCTCCCAGGCGAGCTTCGCGGCGAACTGCGCGAGGCCATCGGCGATATCCTCTACGAGTGGTGCGAACGTTAGCGGCGCGATCGCCGCCCGCGCCAACCCGTCACCCCGGTCGCGACGCCGCCAGCACGTGCCCGCGGCGCTGCCGGCCCCCGGGCAGGCACAAAATCTTCGCGACGACAGTATAATCCGGGGCTTCGCACGCGGCCGATGCGCGATGCCGGCACCGCCGGCCCGGTTCTCCCGGCGCACCATGACGTACCCTCGGCCTTCTTCGATCCGGGCATCTCATCGCACACCATGAGCACGACACCGCTGGAAAAAACCTACGACCCCCACGTCATCGAGAAGACGCTGTACGAGGAGTGGGAACGCGCCGGGTACTTTCGTCCCGCCGGCGAGGGCCAGCCGTTCTGCATCATGATCCCGCCGCCCAACGTCACCGGCAGCCTGCACATGGGCCACGCGTTCCAGGACACGATCATGGACACGCTTACCCGTTATCACCGTATGCGTGGACGCAATGCCCTGTGGCAGGCAGGCTCGGACCACGCCGGCATCGCCACGCAGATGGTGGTCGAGCGACGACTCGAACAACAGGGCATCAGCCGCCACGATATCGGTCGCGAGGCCTTCGTCGAACGCGTCTGGCAATGGAAGGCCGAGTCCGGCAACACGATTACCGGCCAGCTCCGCCGCATGGGCAGCTCCCTCGACTGGGACAATGAGCGCTTCACCATGGACGACGGTCTGTCCGACGCCGTGCAGGAAGTGTTCATCCGGCTTTACGAGGAAGATCTCATCTACCGCGGCAAGCGGCTGGTCAACTGGGATCCGGTGCTGCACACCGCGCTGTCCGACCTCGAGGTCCTGAGCGAAGAGGAAAACGGACACCTGTGGTATATCCGCTACCCCGTGGTCGACGGCGACGGTCACGTGGTCGTGGCGACGACCCGACCGGAAACCATGCTCGGCGACTGCGCCGTGGCGGTGAACCCGGACGACGGGCGATTCGCCCACCTCGTCGGCAAGCAGCTGTCCCTGCCGTTGACCGGTCGCACGATTCCGGTCATCGCCGACAGCTACGTCGATCCCGAGTTTGGCACCGGCTGTGTGAAGATCACGCCGGCGCACGATTTCAACGACTACGCCGTCTGGCAGCGACACCGCGAACACCCCGCGATCGCCGCACTGCCTCACGGCGGACTCATCAACATTTTCACCGTGGACGCGGCGATCCGACCCACGAACGAGGACGAATCGGCACTGCTGCCGGGCGCCTACCAGGGCCTGGACCGATTCGAGGCGCGAAAACGCGTCGTCGCGGACCTCGAGTCCGCCGGACTGCTCGAGCGCACCGACGCCCATCGCCTGATGGTGCCCCGCGGCGACCGCAGCGGCGCCGTGGTCGAGCCCTATCTCACCGACCAGTGGTACGTGCGCGCCGAACCGCTGGCGCGTCCTGCCATCGAGGCGGTGGAAAGCGGGCGCATCCGCTTCGTGCCGGACAATTGGAAGAACACCTATTTCGAGTGGATGCGCAACATCGAGGACTGGTGCATCAGTCGCCAGATCTGGTGGGGGCACCGCATCCCGGCCTGGTACGACGCCGACGGCGCCATCTACGTCGGTCGCTCCGAGGACGAGATCCGCAAGCGGCACGGCATCGATACGTCGATCGAACTGATCCGCGACGAGGACGTGCTCGACACCTGGTTCAGTTCCGCCCTGTGGCCGTTTTCCACGCTGGGCTGGCCCGAAAACACCGAGCGACTGAAGACCTTCTACCCCACCTCGGTCCTGGTTACCGGCTTCGACATCATCTTCTTCTGGGTCGCGCGCATGATCATGTTCGGCCTGAAGTTCATGGACCAGGTGCCCTTCCACGAGGTCTACATCCACGGGCTGGTTCGCGACGCACACGGCAACAAGATGTCGAAGTCCAAGGGCAACGTGCTCGATCCCATCGACCTCATCGACGGCATCGAGCTCGAATCGCTGGTGGCAAAACGCACCAGCGGGCTCATGCAGACGCATCTCGTCGAGCGCATCGAGAAGAATACCCGCGAAGACTTTCCCGACGGCATTGCCAGCTACGGCACGGACGCGCTGCGATTCACGTTCGCCTCACTGGCCTCGACAGGCCGCGACATCAACTTCGACATCGGTCGCATTTCGGGCTACCGGAACTTTTGCAACAAGCTGTGGAATGCGGCGCGCTACGTACTGCTCAATACCGAGGGCCAGGATTGCGGCGCCGGCGACGAGCCGGTCGAGCTCTCGCTCGCCGACCGCTGGATCGTTTCGCGGCTGCAGGCAGCCGAGCGGGATACGGCCGAGGCCATCGACGCCTACCGTTTCGACCTGGCCGCGCAGCACATCTACAACTTCGTGTGGAATGATTACTGCGACTGGTACCTGGAACTGTCCAAGCCGGTACTTAACGATGCCGCCGCCTCACCGGCCGCGCGCCGCGGCACGCGCCGCACCCTCGTGCGCGTGCTGGAGACGATCATGCGCCTGGCGCATCCGGTAATGCCCTACATCACCGATGCCATCTGGCGCCGGGTGGCGTCGCTCGCGGGTGCAACGGGCGACAGCGTCATGACCCAGCCCTATCCCGTCGCCAACGAAGAGCGCATCGATGCCGATGCCGAATCAGAGATGCAGTGGGTGCAACAGTTCATTCTCGGCATCCGCAAGATCAAGGCGGAGATGAACATCAAGCCGTCCCAGCCCGTCACCGTGCTGCTTTCCGGCGCCGGCGGCGACGATCTGCGACGAGTCGAGAACAATCGAATGTACCTGGACTTCCTCGCACGCACCGGCTCGATCGACGTGCTGCCTTCGGGCGAAGCGGGACCCGAGTCCGCGACCACCCTGGTCGGCTCCATGCAGGTTCTCATTCCACTGGCCGGCCTCATCGACAGGGAGGCCGAAATCAAGCGGCTTTCGCGCGAGATCGACAAGCTCGCGTCGGAGCGAAAAAAGACCGCGGGCAAGCTGTCGAATCCAAAGTTCGTGGAACGGGCGCCGGCCGACGTGGTCGCCGGGGAACGGGAGAAGCTGGGGCGCATCGACGAGAGCGTCAATCACCTCGGGCGCCAACTGGAGCGCATACGGGCGCTGTCGACCGACGCCTGAGCTCGACGTCCACTTGTACCGGCACGGCGTCGCGCCCGGATCGGCAATGTCGGTTATAGTTGGACGTCGATCCGACAGCACCTCCGTGCGGCCCCCCTTCGAATAGTTATGCGGTAACCCGATGCACTACACGGAATCCCGAATCGCGGAGATGAGGCGTCAGCTTGCCGAGCTGCGCATGGAGCATCGAGACCTCGATCGGGCCCTCGATTTGATGCAGGAAAGCGCCTACGTCGACCAGATCCAGGTTCGCCGCATGAAGAAGCGAAAGCTGATGCTCAAGGACATGATCACCTACCTCGAAAACGCGCTCATTCCGGATGAGCCGGCCTAGGGCCGTTCAACACCGCTTGCGCGCGGGGGGATTCGTGGTTTCCCTGCCGCCGCGAAAGCGCAACCCGTATCAGCCATACCTGCTCACCGCCGCGACGACGGCGGCGACGGCTGCCGTTTCGACGCGAAGGACGTTGCCGCCGAACGCGACGGGCGTGAATCCCGACGCGATGGCCGCTCGTCGTTCCTCGTCGGAGAGTCCGCCTTCGGGGCCGACGACGATGACGCAACCTGCGACATCGCGACCGCGCGGCGGCAATCGGCCATGCGGATCCGCAAGCCAGCAATCCCACCCGGCATCGATCCCGGTCGACAGCCATTCGTCGAACCGGTTCGCGCCATCGAGGCGCGGCAGGTGATTGCGCCCCGACTGCTTGCACGCCTCGACCAGTACGCGCCGCCAGCGTTCGTGCCGCGCGTCGGAGGCAACGCTATGGGCAAACACGATCGGCGTGATTCGCGTTGCACCCAGTTGGGTCACCATGTCGAGCAGGGTTTCCATGCGATCGCCCTTGGGCACCGCGCAGGCGAGATGGATCGCGCCCGCCGGCGGCGGCTCGTCCGAGGCCGCCTCGATGCGCACGGTCATGCCGCCACGGCGGTCCACCGTCGTCACCACGGCGCGCGCGCGACGACCGGCGCCGTCGAACAACTCGACGACACCGCCGGAGCGTTGCCGCTTGACCCGCACGGCATGCCCACCCTCGCGTCCGCCGACGCAGACCAGGTCCCCGACTTCGTGACCACCAAGCGTGGACAGGAAGAATCTGTCCGGGCGCTTCACGCCGGGATCCCGCCGCGGTCGATGTAGACGTCGTAGCGGACCGTACGTCCCCGGTGGGCGTGGTGAACGTCACCCGCCAATGGTGGGGACTTGTCCGCGCGCTTGACCACGACGCGGCGATATCGTTGCCGCGCCAGCGCGAGCAGGTCAGCCGCATCGGCGTCCTCGCCCGCCAGTTCGCGCGCGAGGACCATGGCGCGCCTCGGTTTCGATTTGAGCCGCTGCGGCGAATCGTACATGGGATCGAGATACGCGACGTCGGCGTCGCGGCTACCGAGCAGGTTCGTGGCGTCGGCGCAGACGAGTTCGATACGGCGCCGAACCGACACGTCTGCCATGCGCGACAGGCCATCGGCCAGCAACGCGGCAATCGCTTCGCATCGCTCGATCGCCAGCACGTCAAGACCACGACGCGCGAGATGGACGGCATCGGTACCGAAACCCGCGGTGGCATCGATCACCCGGCGGGCGCCGCGGCCAATGGCCCGGCGCAGCAGGTCAGGACCGCCGACGTCCGCGCGTCGATCGAGATCGACGTGAAACGGTCGGGTGCGCGGCGCCTCCCGATCGACCAGGCACAGGCGAGCGGCATGGTAGTCGAGCACGAAGCGCGTTGCCGGGCCCGCGCCGGCCACGGCGAGGCTGGTGTCACGGCGCAGGCGATCAAACAGATCCGGCGCCCTCGCTTCGAAGTTGGCGATGGACACCAACGGCAGCGCGGCGTTCGACGTCCCATGCGCCGGGACCACCATCACCAAGGGTTCCCGGCCGGCGCCTCAAACCGGCGAAGCGAAGGTGCTAGAATTCGTGCGGTCAACACTGACTCCCGGGTTTTGCGCGGGTATGGCGCGGCACTGACGGCCGCCGGTGCGAAACCTGTCCAACCTCAAGATACCGGACGCACGATACCATGGGATTTCTAGCAGGCAAGAAGGCGCTCATCGTAGGCGTCGCCAGCAATCGCTCCATCGCCTGGGGCATCGCCAACGCCATGCGACGGGAGGGCGCCGAACTCGCCTTCACCTACCAGAACGACAAGCTCAAGCCGCGCGTGGAAAAATTCGCGGCTCAGCTCGACTCCGAGATCGTCCTGCCGTGCGACGTGCACAGCGACGAGGAAATCGACGCCCTGTTCGGATCGCTTTCCAATTTCTGGGAAGGCTATGACATCCTGGTTCACTCGGTCGCGTTTGCGCCGCGCGAGGAACTGGAAGGCATGTACCTGGACTCGGTTACCCGCGAGGGATTCCTGACGGCTCACGAGATCAGTTCATACAGTTTCGCGGCACTGGCCCGGGCCGGCCGTGACATGATGGCGGGACGCAATGGTGCGCTGATCACCTTGTCGTACATCGGCTCGGTGCGGTCGATGCCCGGTTACAACGTCATGGGGCTCGCCAAGGCATCGCTCGAGGCCAACGTGCGCTACCTGGCACAGTCCCTCGGCCCGGAAGGCATTCGCGTAAACGCCATCTCCGCCGGTCCGATCAAGACGCTGGCGGCTTCCGGCATCAAGGGTCTGAAGGTGATGCAGGATTTTTGCGAAAAATCGGCGCCGCTGGGACGAGGCGTGACCATCGACGAGGTCGGAAACACGGCCGCATTCCTGTGTTCGGACCTGGCCTCGGGGATTACCGCCGAGATCACCTACGTGGACGCCGGCTTCAACTCGGTAGGTATCAGCCAGCGATTCGTCGAGTAGGCGGCACCGGCCGCAACCGGGACGGTGGGCGGCTCGTCACGCTGGCGTGGTCGGGAATCCATCATCCCGGGATTGGGAGCACGCACCGTCCGACCCCATCGGGTTGTAGAACCCCGACGCGATGCCCGCGCTAGAACGACAGCGGTGCGTCACCGGCAAGCTGTTCCTCGAACACCTGCACTTGCGCGTTCTGTCGCAGAGCCTGCTGGAAATTGCGGTACATTCCTTCGCTCTGTCTTGACAGCAACAGCCCCCTCACCTCTTCTCGTCGCGACTCGCTGACGTTCGCGGGGTCGCCGTCGACGACCTCGGTCAACCGGTAGATCAGGAAGTTGCCGTCGTCGGTGGCAAGACCGCCTGTCACGACACCGCCCTGCCCGGGACGCGCCAGGGTAAAGAGTTCGTTCGCCAGCGCCCGTGTTGTCGCGTCGCCGCCCTCGTCGCGGGTACCGTGAAATTCGACGACGTCGAGTCCGTTTTCCTCGACGACGGTGTCCCACGCCTTGTCCTGTTCGAGCGCGGAAAGCAGCGCCTCGCCTTTCTCGCGCACGGCCTCGGCACGGGCGCGGGACTCGAGAGTCCGGCGAATGCGATCGGTAACCTCCTCCAGCTCGAGCGGGCGACGCTCGCGGGTCTCGAGCCGATGGATCGATACCGTGGTCTGCGGATCGAGCTCGAACGCCTCGCTGTTGAGATCGTCAATGCGCACATCTTCGGAGAACGCGACGTTGCGAAATCGCGCATTCGCCGCCATTCCCTCGCCATTGTCGGCGCTGAACCAGTCGCTTGCCTGGATCTCGAGCCCCAACTCGTCGGCGGCCGGACCGAGGCTCTCGGGCTGCTCGTAGACCAGGGCGCTGAACGTCTCGACGCTTTCGAGATACTGGCTCTCCGCGAGCTGCTGCCCGAGCTCCGCCTGTATCTCGTCACGCACCGCCTCGAACGGGGCGATTCGCGACTCGCGCAGCTCGGTCAACTTGATGACGTGGAAGCCGAAGCGGCTGCGTACGGGATCGGTGACTTCACCGACCGACTGCAGGGCGTACGCTGCATCCTCGAACGGCTTGACCATGGCGCCGCGACTGATGACACCGAGGTCGCCACCGTTCGACGCAGAGCCCGAGTCGTCCGAATGCGCCCTGGCGAGCTCGGCGAAGTCCGCGCCGCCGCGCGCCTCGGACGCCAGTTCCTCCGCCCGCGTCCGCGCTGCCTGCACGGCGTCTTCGTCGGCGTCCGCCGGCAGCTGAATCAGGACGTGGCTGACGCGGCGCTCCTCGGGCCGACCGAAGCGGCCCTCGTTGCTGTCGTAGTAGCGACGAGCTTCCTCTTCGCTCACCTCGATCGTTTCGGCCACGGCGTCGACCGATAGCACGACATAGTTCACGCGCATCTGCTCGGGCGCGTAATAGGCTTCGCGATTCGACTCGAAGTGCGCCCGGATCTCGTCCTCGCTCACGTTCACATCGATGGCGGGGTCGTTTGCCGAGAGAACGGCGTAGTCGGCAGTGCGTGTCTGTTCAAGCAGCACCAGCACGCGATCGACCTCGGCCGGGGCAACAAAGGCGGAATCGGAAAACGCGCTGCGAACCTGGTCGGTGATCAGCTCCTGTCGCTGTTGCTGCTCGAATCGCGACACACTCATGCCGGCGTTCGCGAGCAGGTCCTGGTAGCGCTGCTGGTCGAATGCCCCGTCGGACTGGAAGTACGGGAGGTCCCGAATCCACCGACCCAGCACTTCGTCGCTTACGCGATAGCCTGCCTCATCGGCCCAGGTCGTCTGTACCGTATTCTGTATCAGCCCCTCCAGCACCTGGTTTCTGAACGCCGCGGATTCGAAGTACTCCGCACCAGGACTGCCCTGCAGTACCTGGGTCACTACCCGACGACGCTCGGCAAGTGCCTGCTGAAACGTGTTCAGGTCGACCTCGACGTCCTCGACCGTGGCAACGACCGCCTCGCCGCCGCCCTCGAAGTAGGAGTTGATGCCCCACAGCGCGAACGGAATCGAGATGATACCGACGATGATGTAGGCGATGATGCCAGTGGCCTTTTCTCTGATCTTGGTAAGCATCTCTCGAAAACCGTCAGGAACGCATGACCCCTCGGCCGGCGAGGAGCCGGTCGGGAACGACTCGATGAATGTCGCGCATCGCGGTGTTCGCGGCGGCGAAAGGGCGGGCAAAAAACGAGTGGCGGAGCGGACGGGACTCGAACCCGCGACCCCCGGCGTGACAGGCCGGTATTCTAACCAACTGAACTACCGCTCCGTTTCAGGCTTCGACGTAAACCTGGCTTCGGTGGTGGGTGCTGCAGGACTTGAACCTGCGACCCTCGCCTTGTAAGGGCGATGCTCTCCCAGCTGAGCTAAGCACCCGGGGGCGCGCTAGTTTACGGCATCCTTCAGTGCTTTGCCAGCCTTGAACTTCGGAATTCGGGCGGCGGGAATATCGATGGCCGCACCCGTCTGCGGGTTGCGTCCGGTGCGCGCGGCGCGGTTGGAAATCGAAAACGTTCCAAAGCCGCTGATGGAGACGCTGTCGCCACTCTGCAAGGTGCCGGTGATGATCTTCACGAGATTTTCGATGACATCGGCCGATTCGGTCTTGGACATGTCTGCAGAGCTGGCAAGCGCGTCGATCAGTTCGGATTTATTCACGTATTCTCTCCTGAAATTTCAGTTTGTTTTGAGTCGGGAACGAGAAGGTCGTCCAGGTGCGGCTCCCATGCGTGGTGGCGGGTGTTGCCTGAACGGGCGCGAAAATCAGTGCGGACCCGGGGTCGGCTTGGGTTATACCAAGCAGTGAAATTAAGTGTCAAGGTAAACCATTCGCCGCGGCTCGAGGCGCATGACGCGCGCCGCGGTCCACGACTCGTGCGGACCGCGACGTCGCCACGAACCCTAGTGGGCGCGAACGGAGTCGTTACCGACGTTGTCGGCAACGGTTGACGATTCCGACGTCTTTTGGGCCTGGTCGGCGGCGGGCGTGGGCATGTGTTCCAGTGCAATCTCGAAAACCTCGTCAATCCATTGAACCGCCTTGAGTTCCAGGCCCTCGATGACGTTCGACGGTATCTCGGCGAGGTCCTTCTGATTCTCCGTGGGATAAACGACCGTCTTGATACCGCCGCGGCGAGCCGCCAGCAGCTTTTCCTTGAGCCCGCCGATCGGCAGCACCTCGCCGCGCAGCGTAATCTCGCCGGTCATGGCGACATCCGCGCGCACGGGAACGCCGGTCAGGGCGGAGAGCAACGCGGTGCACATGGCGGTGCCCGCGCTCGGCCCGTCTTTCGGGGTGGCGCCCTCGGGCACGTGGATGTGCACGTCGCGATCCTGGTAAAAACCGGGATTGATGCCGTAATTCCTGGCGCGACTGCGAACCACGCTGACCGCCGTCTGAATGGACTCCTGCATCACGTCACCCAGCTTGCCGGTGTACATCTGCTTGCCCTTGCCCTCGATCGTGACCGCCTCGATGGTGAGCAGGTCGCCACCGACCTCGGTCCATGCCAGTCCGGTGACGTGGCCGATGCGGTTCATCTCCTCGGCCTTGCCAAAGCGGTACTGCTTCACGCCGAGGTATTTCTCGAGGTTGCGCCGATTGACCGTGACCTTCTGCTTTTTCTCATCGATCAGCAGTTCGCGCGCCACCTTGCGGCAGATCTTGGAAATCTCCCGTTCCAGGGAGCGCACGCCCGCCTCCCGGGTGTAATGCCGGACGATGTCGTAGAGCACGGATTTGCCGATGCTGATCTCGCTCTCCTTCAGGCCGTTGTTCTTGACCTGCTTGGGTACGAGATAGCGCGTGGCGATGTTGATCTTCTCGTCCTCGGTATAGCCGGAGATGCGGATCACCTCCATCCGGTCGAGGAGCGGCGAGGGAATGTTCAGCGTGTTGGCCGTGGCGATGAACATGACCTCCGACAGGTCGTAGTCGACCTCGAGGTAGTGGTCGCCGAAGACGTGGTTCTGTTCCGGGTCGAGCACTTCCAGCAGGGCCGATGAAGGATCGCCGCGAAAGTCCATGGACATCTTGTCGACTTCGTCGAGCATGAACAGCGGGTTCCTCGACTTGATCTTCGACATGTTCTGAATGATCTTGCCGGGCATCGAGCCGATATAGGTCCGGCGATGGCCGCGAATCTCGGCCTCGTCGCGCACGCCGCCAAGCGACATGCGGATGAACTTGCGGTTGGTCGCGCGCGCGATGGATTCGCCAAGCGACGTCTTGCCGACGCCCGGCGGGCCCACGAGACACAGGATCGGCCCCTTGATCTTCTTGATCCGCTGCTGCACGGCGAGGAACTCCACGATGCGCTCCTTGACGCGCTCGAGACCGTAGTGATCCGCGTCGAGAATCTTCTCCGCCTTCGCGATGTCCTTGGACACGCGCGTTCGCTTCTTCCACGGTACCGAGACAAGCCAGTCGATGTAATTGCGAACCACCGTCGCCTCGGCCGACATCGGGGACATCATCCGAAGCTTTTTCAGCTCGGCCTCGGCTTTCTCGCGAGCTTCCTTCGACATGCCCGAGTCCTTGATCTTCTCGGTCAGCTCCTCAAGCTCGTTGGGCGCGTCGTCGAGGTCTCCAAGCTCCTTCTGGATCGCCTTCATCTGCTCGTTGAGGTAGTACTCGCGCTGGCTCTTCTCCATCTGCTTCTTGACGCGGCCGCGAATGCGCTTCTCCACCTGCAGCAGGTCGATCTCCGATTCCATCACGCCGAGGATGTGCTCGAGTCGTTCGCGCACGCTGCCGAGCTCGAGGATGGTCTGCTTGTCTTCGTTGCGCAGGCTGAGGTGAGCCGCGATGGTGTCGGCGAGGCGGCCGAGATCCTCGATGCCGTTGAGCGACGTCAGGATTTCCGGCGGAATCTTCGAGTTGAGCTTGACGTACTGCTCGAACTCGGAGAGTACGGTGCGTTGCAGGACTTCGGCCTCGCGCTCGCTGACGTCCTGGTCCTTGAGCGGAACGGTGTCGACGACGAAGCAGGCGTCGGTATCGACGTAGCGAACGATCGAAGCCCGCCGAATGCCTTCGACCAGCACCTTGACGGTGCCGTCGGGCAACTTGAGCAGCTGCAGGATGTTGGCGACCGTGCCCGTTTCGTAGATCTGTTCGGGACCGGGATCGTCGTCAGCCGCATCCTTTTGCGCGGCAAGAAAGATATTCTTGCCCGCGTCCATGGCCTCCTCCAGCGCCTGGATGGACTTCTTCCTGCCGACGAACAGCGGGATGACCATGTGCGGAAAGATCACCACGTCTCGCAGTGGCAACATCGGGAAGCGGGTTTCTTCGATCACGGACAAGCTTGAGGCTCCCAGAATCTGGCGTAATGCTTCGGATCCGGGCAGGCGGTGGCCGCGTCGTCAGACGGCGCCCCCTGACCGAGATGACCGGTTTAATATGACGACAATGGCCGCGGAATTCAACTGGAGGCGCCCGCCCCGGAACCGGGCGGGCGGGGTCGCCGGCAACGATCGCGACGGCGCTAGTCGCCGGTGCCGCTCTTCTGGTCTTCCTCGAACACGTAGAGAGGACGCGAGCCTTCCTCGATGACGCTGGCGTCGACGCTCACCATCTTCACGTTCTTCATCGAGGGCAGCTCGTACATGGTGTCGAGCAGCGCGTTTTCGAGGATCGAGCGAAGCCCCCGGGCGCCGGTCTTGCGCTCCATGGCCTTCTTGGCGATGGCCCGCAGCGCGTCCGGTCGGATCTCAAGGGAAACACCCTCGAGATCGAAGAGCTTCTGGTACTGCTTGACGAGGGCATTCTTCGGTTCGGTGAGTATGCTGATCAGCGCCGCCTCGTCGAGCTCGCGCAGGGTCGCGACCACCGGCAGGCGACCGACGAACTCGGGGATGAGACCGAACTTGATGAGATCTTCGGGCTCGAGTTCGGTGAGCAGCTTCTCCGCGCGGCTGGCAGTGTTCTTGCTCTTGATATCGGCGCCGAAACCGATACCGGATTTCTCCGTGCGGGACTCGATGACCTTCTCCAGCCCGGCGAACGCGCCGCCGCAAATGAACAGCACGTTGCGGGTGTCCACCTGGAGGAATTCCTGCTGCGGGTGCTTGCGGCCACCCTGCGGCGGCACCGAGGCGACGGTGCCCTCGATCAACTTGAGCAGCGCCTGCTGTACGCCCTCGCCCGACACGTCACGGGTAATCGACGGGTTGTCCGACTTGCGCGAAATCTTGTCGATCTCGTCGATGTAGACGATGCCCATCTGGGCCTTCTCGACTTCGTAGTCGCACTTCTGGAGCAGCTTCTGGATGATGTTCTCCACGTCCTCGCCGACGTAGCCCGCCTCGGTGAGGGTGGTGGCGTCCGCGATGGTGAACGGCACGTTGAGCTGGCGCGCCAGTGTCTCGGCGAGCAGCGTCTTTCCCGACCCGGTGGGGCCGATCATGAGGATGTTGCTCTTGGATATGTCGACGTCGCCGGCGGTATCCTCGTTGTCTATCCGCTTGTAGTGGTTGTACACCGCCACGGAGAGAATCTTCTTCGCGTCGTCCTGCCCGATGACGTATTCGTCAAGGCGTTGGCAAATTTCGCGGGGCGTCGGGTAGCCGGCCTCCTTCTTCTGCGATTCGGTGGCCTCGGCGGCCTCTTCGCGAATGATCTCGTTGCAGAGCTCGACGCATTCGTCGCAGATGAATACCGAGGGGCCGGCAATGAGCTTGCGCACCTCGTGCTGGCTCTTGCCGCAGAAGGAACAATACAGGAGCTTGTCACCCTTCCGGTCGTTGCTGTCGTCAGCCATGTCGCTCTCGAGTACGTCGTTGGAATTGGTTCAGTCTCCGCCCGAAAACGGCGGAGCGGGGTGCGCAAGCGGCATCCGGAGTACACCTAAGATGCAGATTTTGGCCGAAAAAAGCAAGTCACACCCGGGGCGATCCGGCCTGGGTGGGCGCAGCGCTGTCCGCCGCCGCGGCGGGCGCCGCGGACGCCGGTGACCGTGCCGATCCGCCCGCCGGAACTACTGTTTCGGGCGATTGACGATGACCGAATCGATCAGGCCGTATTCCACCGCCGTGTCGGCGCTCATGAAGCGATCCCGGTCGGTGTCGCGGGCGATGGTGTCGACGTCCTTGCCGGTGTGGGACGCCAGGATATTGTTGAGACGTTCACGCATTTTCAGGATTTCCTTGGCGTGAATGTCGATGTCCGTCGCCTGCCCCTGGTAGCCGCCCCAGGGCTGGTGCACCATGACCTGGGAGTTGGGCAGCGCATGACGCTTTCCGGCGGCGCCGCCGGCCAGGATGACGGCACCCATCGACGCCGCCTGGCCGATGCACACCGTGCTCACGTCCGGCCGCACGAACTGCATCGTGTCGTAGATGGCCAGGCCCGCGTTGACCACGCCGCCCGGGCTGTTCACGTACAGGTGAATGTCCTTGTCCGGGTTTTCCGATTCCAGGAACAGGAGCTGCGCGACGATCAGGTTTGCCATGTGATCCTCGACCTGTCCGACGAGGAAGATCACCCGCTCCTTGAGCATGCGGGAATAGATATCGTAGGCGCGCTCGCCGCGGCCCGTGGTCTCGATCACCATCGGCACCAGGCCGAGGCTCTTCGCCGGCGTTTTCCCGTGCGACTCGTCGTAGGCTGTCATGTCGTACCCCTTCAGGGAATGCGTGGGCGGGCAGCGCTTCAGCTGGCGCCCGAATTGACGAATTCTTCGAAGGACACCGTCTTGTCGGTCACCTCGGCGGAATCGAGCAGGAACTCGACGACCTGGTCCTCGAGTACGACCGCCTCGACGTTGGCCAGGCGAGAGCGATCGGCGTAGTGCCACTGTACGAACTCCTCGGGGTGTTCGTAGCTCGACGCCAGTTCCTCCACGCGTTCGCGTACCTTGGCGTCGTCGGTCTTGATCTCGTTGGCCCGCACTACCTCGTGAATCACCAGGCCCAGCGCCACGCGCCGGCGCGCCTCGGGCATGACCTTGTCGCGATCGACCGGCACGTCCTTGAGCCCCTGCTGGGCGAAACGGGCACGGGTCGACTCGATGACACGATCGGCCTCTTCCTGCGCGAGTTGCGCCGGGATCTCGATGGGATTGAGTTCGACCAGCTTTTCCATGACCTGGTTCTTGACGTTGGCGCGGATGCGATCCTTCAGCTCCCGCTCGAGGTTCTTGCGCACTTCTTCACGCAGCGCCGCCTCGGTGCCGTCCTCGACGCCGAGTCCCTTGATGAACGCCTCGTCGACCTCGGGCAGTCGCGGATGCGCCACCGCCTTCACGGTAATCCTGAACTCGGCCTGCTTGCCGGCGACCGCCTGGCCGGGGTAGTCCTCGGGAAAGTTCACCGTCGCGGTGCGCTCCTCGCCGGCGCGCACGCCGGCCAGCGCGGACTCGAACTCCGGCAGCATGGCACCCTTGCCGAGTTCCATCGGATAGTCGCTGCCCTGCCCGCCCTCGAACGGCTCGCCGTCGATGGTGCCGGCGAAGTCGATGGTCAACTGGTCGCCGTCGGAGGCCGCGTCCTCGGTCGGATCCCACTCGACGGCCCGACTGCGCAGCGATTCGATGGTCCGGTCGATGTCCGCCTCGCCCACCTCGCACGCCGGCCGCGTGATGGACTCGCCCGACAGGTCGACGCGCGAAACTTCCGGGAACACCTCGAATTCGGCGACGAATTCCAGGTCCTTGCCGCGCTCGATGGTCTTGGCCTCGATTTTCGGCGAGCCGGCCGGAATGACCTTCTCCTCGCCGAGAGCGTTGCGATATCCCTCGTTGATGAGTTGCTCCGCCACTTCCATGACCACCTGGCTGCCGTACTTGGATTCGATCAGCTTGCGCGGCGCCTTGCCCGGCCTGAAACCCGGCAGGCGAAGATTGCGGCCCATGCTGGACAGCCGTTTGACCACGCTCTCCTCCATGCGCTCGGCGGGGATGGTCACCGTCATCCTGCGCCCGATGGCGCCGGTGTTTTCCAATGAAACCTGCATCAATTCGCCTCTGACTTCGACAGTTGGGACTTCGGTATTCGGATTGATTCGCGCGAGCCAAACCGGGGTTCACCCCGGTGGCGCGATCCTGGTGCGAAAGGGGAGACTCGAACTCCCACGGGTTACCCCACTGGTACCTAAAACCAGCGCGTCTACCAGTTCCGCCACTTTCGCGGGGTCTGTGGATCCAAAGCAGCCGTGGTGGACCCGAATCTTCCACCCGCCAATAGAAACGCAGCGCAAATCTTTGATTTTCAAGCGTTTGCAGACTATCCGTGTACGGGCGACGCGGGGCGACCCTGACACCGGGTCGTTCGCCGGACCACCCTGCCCGCAGCCAGGCGCAGGAGGAGCCTCTCGGGGCGGGCATGGGCCATCAGGAGCGCGGAGCATATACGCCCTCGTCCGATTTGTAAACGCGACGGAACTGCGCTGGCGCGCCATCGAATTCCGGGCCCGGGGCGCGTTCCGCGCCACCGACCCCGCGCAGCGGGGGAGTGCCGACAAACGGCGCGCAGCACGTCCCGGGTCCCCGTCGAGGCAACGCCCGTGGCCCGGCGCCGCTACGAATCCGGCTCCCGGCCCGGCATCGGCGAAACCGCCGCATCGCGGTTCACGATCCCCCGCTCTCGCAGGAACGATACGAAATGCGGTGCCAGTCCGGCCGAACCTTCCGAATTGACGTGGTGTTTGTCCCAAAAGACGGCGACCCTGTCATTGAATGGCGTGCAATGGCGGCTGTCGGGGGGACAAAGTATGTCGAACGGCTCGAATACGTGGACGTTGTCGTATGCGGACTCGATGCCCTTCAACCCGCTGCGCACCCGGTCGATGACCGGCGCGATGGCGGCGCGTTCGACGTCGCAGGTGCTGCGACCCGCTCCGGATACCTCGCAGGTACGAATATCCTCGAAGGTAAACAGGGGCAGCTGCGCCACGACGACCAGGTCAATGCCCCTGTCGCCCAGCGTTTGCGCGAGCGATCGTACGTCGTCGTCCCACCCGGGCGGCTCGATCAGCCCGAGACCGACCGGATTGACGAATAGCCGCGCAATGAGAAAGATGTCGCCTGGCCTGGCGCGGGACATGATCTGCTCGTAGATCCGACCACGACTCTCGAAGGGCGCGTCCGTGCGCACCGGGAACGGAATGCCGGGCGTGCCGATCAGGTGAATGCCGAGACCGGTCGCGTCGCGCACCTTGTAGAGCATGGCTTGCAGGTGGTTGGCATGGCTGTCGCCGAGCGCCCAGAGGGTGTTGCCGCCCGACTCCCGGGGCTCGATGGTGCAGTGATCGAAGTTGGCAGGATCGTAAGGCCTGTTCTGTCGGTCCACGACGCAGGTCGGATTGAAGGGCAGATCCGACTGCGGCATCGGCGCGAACAACGGGGGGAACTCGATCTCCCCCCGCGCGGCGCCGCCAAACGTCCAGTTAACCGACGCCACGGCAAGGCAGGCGCCGGCCACCAGCAGGTTGGCCACCAGGCCGAGGGCCACAGAACCCGATGGCGTCGGGGTCCACTCGATCCGTCGAAGCGGGGACTCCACGTACCGGAAGGTCGCGGCGGCCAGCCCGAACATGGCACCCAGCTGCACGGGGATCGTCCACCAGTGCACGCCGACGGTCCACCAGCTGACGTACAGGACACTCCAATGCCACAGGTACAGCGGGTAGGAGATTTTCCCGATACTCACCAGGGTGGCGTGCGACAACAGGCCGTAAACCTTGTTCTCTTCGCGCACCTCGACGAGCAACAGGGCAGTCAGCAGCACCACGGCGAGGTTCAGCCAGGGCGAAAAATCCACCGGCACAAACAGGGAAAGTAACAGGCACGACAATGCAAACTTCGACCAGGTATCGCTGCCCGCTCGAGAAACGCGCCGTCCTTCCAGGCGCATGAGGCAGGCCAGGCAGCCTGCGCCGATCTCCCAGATGCGGTATTGGACCAGGAAGAAAGCGCCCTCGCGATTGGAGTACGACGTCCAGACAAAGGCGAGCAACGAGACGATACAGGCGACCAGCACGACGTTGAACAGGTTCGCGGCTCGACGGTGCGACACCTTGAAATACGCGAACCAGGCGACGAACGGGAACAGCAGGTAAAACTGCTCCTCCACGCCCAGGGACCACGTCTGCATGAATGCGTTCAACTCGGCAGACGGCGCGTAGTAGTCCGTATCCACCCAGTAAAGGTAGATATTCGACAAACCGAGAGCCGCCGCGATGCCGGCCCGCAGGGAGTGCCCGGGGTCAGGCTCGAGGTACACCGTGAACGCGCCGGTGACGACGATGCACAACAGCATCGCCGGGACAATCCGCCTAATCCGTCTCGAATAGAATTCGACGACGAAGTCCCGCAGTCGGGACGCTCTCCTGCGCAACAGCGATGAAGTGATGACGTAACCTGAAATGACGTAGAAGATGTCCACGCCGAGACTACCGCCGGCAAGTAGCGAATCATTGAAATGGGCGACGATCACCGCAATGACCGCAAGCGCCCGCATACCTTCAATGTCCAGGCGCTTGGCCGACATCGGTCTGCCCGAACCGGTCAATTTACGATCGACGCGTGCAGCAAGCGGCGTTTCGATCCCGCCCTGGACAAGCCCTGATCGAATCGGGCTCATGCGCCGGATCGGATCTCCCCGGCAGGGCGCGCCTTCGGCCTGAAAACATCAGACGTCAGCGAAGCCGCTTCGCGGGACAACCGGCATAGATGCCGGGTTCGGATATCGGGGACACGACCACCGAACCGGCTCCGACGGTTACGCCGTTGCAGATGCTGATTCCGTCGATGACCGTGGCGCCCGCTCCGATGAAGCAATCGCCGCCGACTGTGCTGCCGCCAGCAATGGTCGAGTTCACCGAAACATGGGTGAACTCCCCCACCTCGCAGTCGTGCTCCACCACGGCTGCCGTGTTCACGATGCAGCCGTCGCCAATACGAACCAATGGTCCAACATGGGCATGGTGCGCCACCACGCTACCGATCCCGATCCCGGCGCCGGCGCCCACGGTGGCGGTCGGGGCCAGAAGCGAGCAGAGATTCCATCGGCGCCGTTTCGCTTCGACCAGCTGGTCGCGTCTCGCGCCGCAATCCCCCGATGCCGGAAAGACCGACCAACCCGCGGGAATCCCGTCCCGTGGCGCCCTCAGAACCGGGTGTCCGCAAAAGCGCTCGTTCGGCTCGGCATTCTCGTCGATCTCCTCAATTTCCGACCGACGGCCGGTCGCGACCAAGCGTCGCGAGAATCTCGACGTGGTCGTCCACGACATCCGACCACGTCCGTCGACACAATTCACCGTACACCGGCAATTGCAGCGACAACAGGCCTTCCCGGTGCTCCAGCGCCCACTCGATCTTGTCCGCCATGTCACGCCAGTCGTAGGGATCGAAGAACATCGCGTGCTCGAGCGAGTCCATCTCCAGGATCTCCAGTGCCACGGGAATCCTCGACATGATCACCGGCGTGCCGACCGATAGCGCCTCGGTGAAGGTAAAGGGACACCCTCCCTCGCTGAGCGTGGGACAGACGGCGAGATCCGCCAGTTTGTAACACGCGGCGAGCTCTTCCATGGTCAGTCCGCTTGCGCACACCACGTCGAGCATCAATCCGTGCGCCTCGATGAACTGCCCGATCTCCGAGTTAATCTCCGCATCGCCCGTCAGTACCAGTTTGTGCTGAATGAGCCGGTCGCGAAGCAGGTACTCGTAGGCTTTCAAGAGGCCAATCACGTTCTTGTTCGGTCGAAACTGACTCGCATAGAACAGGTACCGGACTTCTCCATTGGCAAAGTCCTGAAGTTCCGGTACACCGGAACGATACAATGCGGACAACAGCAACTTTCGGCAATAGGCAACTGACACGGCGTCATTGTCTTCAAAGCCGGATACGTCGACCCATGAATTCAGCACACTGGGGGCATGGCGCACGACGGATACTTTCTGCGGTGGAACCTGCAAGCGGCCGACGAGCGTCTCCCATTTGACCACTTCACTGTAGGTGACGATTCGATCGGCGCCATCGACCGAATCACGAATGTCCCGGAAGATCTCGAGTGTCGAGCCGCCGCCTCGCTCCAC
>JAUIDF010000035.1 GCA_030429125.1 Gammaproteobacteria bacterium
CGTGCCCCGAGAAAACGACCCGTCTCGCATCCGACAAGGCGCATCGAGGCGTCATGGTGGTTCCATGGCGACGAGATGCAACGCCGTCGGGGCGAAAAAGGGCCGAAAGATCGCCGCGAACGCGTCGTGTGAACAGGCCCTCGTCGACCGGCCTTGCCGCGCGCCACTGTGGTCACGTACCGGGCAGCCGGTTCCATCGCGGGTTCAGGACGCGGGCACCGGCTATCCTGCGCACCGCTCGCCGTTCAATAGCGAGCCGGGGCGCCGGGCGGTATCCGGCGAGGCGCTGACGGCGTGCGCGCGGACTGGCCCGGGTGCTTGACTCGCCTCGCCTGGACACGCCTGGCCGGCGATGCGTCGCTGCCGCAAACGCCGTCATGAGCCAGTCGCACGATGTCGACTCGCGAGATGCCGACATCGTCCAGGTGGTGGTCGCTGAGCGCTGACAGCGCCCGGATCGTGTTGCGCCGGTCGCGACGGCGACGGGCGGCTTCAAGCAGGCGATTGATGAACACGGTGATCATGGTCGTACCCTCCGGCGTGCGACGGCGTTATCGGTCGAACGTGATCTTCGCAGGCCATTGCTGACAGGGTGCTGTCAGCAGGCCGGGGCTACAATCGAGGCCCATGACAGGCCTTGTCAGGAGGCGTGACGTAGTCTCCTGGCTCATCGACGGGGAACGCCATGCGCCGGGCCGACCGGTTGTTCGAAATCATCCAGATCCTGCGCCGACGCAAGCTCGTGCGCGCACGCGACCTCGCCGAGAAACTGGAGGTGTCCGAGCGCACCATCTACCGTGACATGCGCGACCTGGTGTCCGGCGGCGTGCCCATCGAGGGCGAGGCCGGCATCGGCTACGTGCTTCGCAAGGGGTTCGACCTGCCACCGTTGATGTTCGACGAACAGGAAATCGAGGCACTGGTACTCGGCGCGCGCATCGTCGAGTCGTGGGCGGACCCGCGTCTCGCCGAAGCGGCCGCCAACGTCATCGCCAAGGTCGAGGCGGTGATCCCGGAACGACTGCGCGAGCACATGGCGCAGACCGCGCTGCTCGCGCCCACCAATCACTTCGCCGAGCCCATTCGCGTCGATCTTGCCGCCCTGCGCGAGGCCGTGCGCCTGCGACGCAAGCTGCGCTTCGGATACCTGGACGGCGCCGGCAATGCCACCCACCGTACCGTGCGGCCGTTGGGCCTGGCATTCTATGGTCCGGTGTGGCTGCTCGCGTCCTGGTGCGAACTGCGCGAGGACTTCAGGGCCTTCCGGCTCGATCGCATCGTCGATCTCGTGCACCTCGACGATACCTTTCACCCCGAGCCCGGCAAGACCATCGGCGACTACCTGAGACGGGACGGACAGTAGTTCGCGGCGCCGCGCGGCACCGCGCACGGTCGCGGATGCGTTGCCATCGCCCGCCCGGTTCGGTCACCATCGGCACGAGGTATGCATCGCCCGACGTTTCCACTTCGCCGCCAGTTTCCGCCATGGTGATTCCGGTACAGGCCCCTTCCCGACTCGCCGGTCGTGCCGCGGCGACTGCCCACGCGCCGGTCGACGCCGGCGCACGAGGGCGCGACGCGTGAACAACGCCGGCCGCGTCGCGTCGTGGAACGTCGGTCTCGCCGTCGTCGCGCTGGCGGGCTTCGAACTCCTGTTCGGCGAGTGGTTCGTCCACGACCCCCTGCGAGGACTCGACATACCCCGCCACGTCGCCTGGCAGTTCGAGCTCGACTATCCCGGAATCAGGGACGACGCGCGCGCGGTGACCTACACCCGCGACGGGTTCGGACTGCGTGGCGATTACGGCAGGCCCGCGAACATCGATGTGCTCACCGTGGGCGGCAGCACCACGGACCAGCGCTACATTACCGACGGGCGCACCTGGCAGGACGTGCTCGCGCGGCGCTTTCGGGAAACCGGTCGCGACGTCCGCATCGCCAACGCCGGTCTCAACGGACGCACGACATACGGTCACCTGCACGACTTCGAACAGTGGTTTGCGCTCATACCGGGACTGGCGCCGGCCTACGTCCTGCTATACGTCGGCATCAACGACATGTTCGCCGACCGTCCCCATTACCGCTGGGACGAGGCGCCGCTCGGCGATCGGTCCTTCGCCCGCTTCATCGCCGAACGGAGCGTCTTGTACCGCCTCTACCGGGCGGCGTCCCATCGGCTTACCAGGCGCGACCGTTCGATCCGTCGCCGGTCCGCGTCCGATCCCGGCGCGGCCTGGACCGGCGAGCCGCTGCTGGACGATCACCGCGAACGACTGGCGTCGAGGGTCGACGGCTATCGCGCACGCCTCGACACGCTGCTCGAGCATATCGAGGCCATGGGCGCCGTGCCCATCGTGGTCACCCAGCCGAGAGGCGACTACCGCCTCGTCGACGGACGGGTCGAAGGGCTCGTCGACACGCAGCCGACGGCGCGCGTCCTGCACCTGGACAGCGCCATGGGACGCCTGATGCCCGGCACCGCCAACGGCATGGACTACTACCTGATGCTGTCCGCGTTCAACGCGGTGTCGCTGGACCAGTGTCGTCGCCACAACGGAATCTGTATCGACCTCGCCGCGGACCTCGCCTTCGAACCGGCCGATTTCTACGATCCCACGCATACCACCGCCGACGGCGCGCGCAAGATCGGCGAGTTCCTGTTCGACCGGTTGCGACATCTATTCGACCCACCTGGCGCGAGCGATGCCGTGCCGGTCGATTGAGGCCGGTTCGGGCGTTTCGGACAAGAGGGTGGGTCGGGTCGCGGCTGTCGTGTAAAGCACCGCTCACTCGAATGACGCGGCTTCGCGCTCGAGGTAGGCCTGGTAGGCGTTGCGCCGGGCCAGTGCCTCGAAATCGGCGAGGTCCGACCACGAGCGCTGGTCGAAGCCGTCGACGGCCTCGGCGATGGGCACGCCCTCGTCGACGGCCTCGTCCATGTAGCCGAGCAGCGCGCCGAGATAGTCGCGGGTCGAATGCTCGAACGCCGACAGCGGTCCGGGCTGGCCGTGCCCGGGAACGAACAGCGCGCCGTCGAAGGACCGCAGGCGTTCGTACGCCTCGACCCAGCCGTCGAGGCGGCCGACCGGCAGTACGGCGAGCAGGCGGCCGCCGTACAACACGTCGCCGGCGAAGACGACGTCGTCCCCCTCGGCCTCGACCACGAGGCTGCCCGCGGTATGCGCGGTGCCGACCGGTACGATGCGCAGGGTCACGCCGCCGAGATCCAGGTCGAGCCGCTCGTCCACGACCAGCCCGGGCACGCCCGGCGGCACCACCCGCGCGTCGTCGACGCCCAGGGTGCGCGCCGCGACGGCGGCCATCGCCGGGCCGTCGTCTCGCAGGCGGGCGAGGGCGTCCCGCGCGGCGATGGCGCGAGCACCGTGCGCCTCGAACACGGCGTTGCCGAGCACCCGGTGCGGTTGGGAATTGGTGTTGATCACGTAGCGTACCGGCGCATCCGACACGCGCCCGATATGCTCGAGCATCGCCTCGGCCATGTCGGATCCGTAACCACTGTCGATCACGGCCACGGCGTCGTCGCCGGCAACGAAGCCGAGATTCATGCGAAAGCCCGCGTTTTCACGTGTCGGCGGACCATAGGGACCGATCCAGGCGTAGCTGTGCGCAGCGATCCCGCGCGGCGGCGGCAAGTCGCCGGCGTCGGCGTCGATCGTCGTCGCGAAACCGAGTACGCATGCCAGCAGCGCGAACGGCGACGCGGCGCGTCGTGAGCGGTCGTATCGGCCGATGCGAATCACGTGCCTCCCGTGCGATGTCATGAGTCGATGGGAACGACGGCGCCGCCGGCCGCCCGCCAGGCGTCGAGGCCGCCCTCGACGAACCGCGCCGCGAGGCCCCTTGCGTGCAGGGCATCGACGACGGCGTTGCTGATCGACTCGCCGTGCGCGCAGTAGAGAACGATTTCCGAACCGCCGTCGAACGACGCGATCCATTCGTCCATGTGCGCCGGATCGTGCCACGACGCGCCGTCGATGGCGACGGCGTCTTCGCGGCGCGCCGCCTCGCGGCGCACGTCGATCAGGACCATCGGGGCGTCTTCGGCGAGCATGGCGTTCAGCGCGGCCGGGGATAGCGTGCGGTGCATGACGAATCCTCAAGTGAATGACGAAATGACGAGACCGGCAACGGCGCAGGCGCCGATCACCGGAATGACGCCGATCCTGAATCGCGCGAGCGCGATGAAGGACGCAAGCACGATCGACAGCGACATCCATTGGAACCCGCCTGAGAAAGGCGCGTCGGCGGTGGCGTCGGGCCACAGCACGTGCCATGCGAAGAACGCGGCGAGGTTGAGGATCACCCCGACGACGGCGGCGGTGATGCCGGTCAGCGGGGCCGTGAACCGGAGGTTGCCGCGCGTCGCCTCGACCGCGGGAGCGCCGACGAGGATGAACAGGAACGAAGGCAGGAAGGTGAACAGCGTCGCCACCGACGCCCCGGCGAGACCGGCGAGAACGAGGTGGTCCGGACCGAAGACGGCCTGCGTCCAGCCGCCGACGAAGCCGACGAACGCGACGATCATGATGAGCGGCCCCGGTGTCGTCTCGCCGAGGGCGAGGCCGTCGATCATCTGCGTGCCGGTGAGCCAGCCGTAGTGTTCCACGCCGCCCTGGTAGACGTAGGGCAGCACCGCGTAGGCGCCGCCGAATGTCAGCAGCGCCGCCTTGGTGAAGAACCAGCCCATCTGGGCGAGCGGACCATGCCAGCCGAGCCGCCACGCGAGCCACGCCTCGACCGCGAGCCATAGCGCGACACCCGTTCCCACGTGGACGAAGACCGAGCGCCAGCGGAACCGCGCCCAGGCGGGCGGCGGGGTATCGTCGTCGATGATCGCGGCGCCCTGTGTAATGCCCGTCGCGCCGTGGCCGCCGCCGCCCCGAAACGTGTCCGGCGAGAACCAGCCGCCGACGAGTCCGGTCAAGGCGGCACTCAGCACGATCCAGGGAAACGGGACGTCGAAGGCGAACACGGCGATGAACGCCGCCGCCGCCATGGCGCGCAGGAAGGGGTTCGTCAGCGCCCGCGCGCCGATGCGCCAGGCGGCGAACACCACGATGGCGGTCACCGCCGGCTTGATGCCGTCGAGCACGCCGGCGACGGCCGGCGTGTCGCCGAACACGAGATAGATCCAGCTGAGCGTGACCAGGATCGCGAGCGACGGCAGCACGAACAAGGCGCCGGCCAGCAGGCCGCCGACGGTGCCGTGCATGAGCCAGCCGATGTACGTCGCCAGCTGCTGCGCCTCGGGTCCCGGCAGCAACATGGTGTAGTTCAGCGCGTGCAGGAAGCGGCGCTCGCTGATCCAGCGGCGCCGTTCCACCAGCTCGGCGTGCATCATCGCGATCTGGCCGGCCGGGCCACCGAAGCTGATGAAGCCGAGCTTCAGCCAGTAAGTCAGTGCCTCGCCGAAGGGCACGCGAGCGGCGTCGTCGTGGTGGGTGGCGGTCGAGCCGGGGCCGTGCGGCGCATGCGCCGTGGCCTCGCGGAGCACGTCGTTCACGCCGAGACGCCCGATGTCGCGTAACGCCGGCACAGTGCGTCCAGCACCGGCGTCATGGCATCGAGCAGGGCGTCGTCGTCGCACTGATCGCGCAGGCCGGCCAGGATGGCCTCGAATCCCGCCGCCTCCTCGACCGGTTCGCCGCCGACGTCGAGGTAGTGCACCAGGCGCGCGATGCCGTCGAGTCCCGGTTCCGAATCAAGCGCGAAACTCGCCACCAGGACTTCGAAGGTGACGCGTTCGCCGACGTGGGTGAAGGCCGCGCCGTCGAAGTCGAAGCCGAGCGCGTCGGCGGGACAGTCGCCCGGCGCGGCCAGCCACAGGAAGCGCGCCCGCGCATCGACGAAGCGGCGAATCAGCCAGGCGCTGGCCACGCGGTCGACCCACGGCCGGCGGCGGGTTGCCCAGGTGCGGCCCTGGTAGAGCGAGCGGTCGAGGCGCCTGGGGGCGCCACCGCCTGGCGCCGGCTCGCCGGGCGAGTAGTGCCGGTCGAGGTGCCGGGCGAGTTCGTCGAGATGCCCCCGAACCCCGGTCGATGCCGGACCGGGGAAGAAGTCCGTGGCGCGCACCGATTCGAATTCGCGCTCCAGCTGACGATAGCGCCGGCGCGCGGCGGCCTCGTCGAGGTCCGCCAGTCCGCGTCGCAGCGTCTTCGCCGAGTCGTCGATTTCCCCGTAGGCCGCGCGCCGGTCGAACAGTTCGCGAATGCCCTTTTCGACCTCGGCCGACTGTTGCCCGAGTTCGAGCAGCCAGGCGCTGCCACCGTCCGCCTCGACCTGTCGGCGGGCCGATTGCAACCGGTCGCGAGCCGCCGCTGACGCGGGCAGCACGGCAACCCCGTCACGCAGCGTGCCGGCGCCGAGTTCCTTCATCGTCCGCCACAGTCGCACACGCGGTGTACTGGCCGACCGGCCCGCGAGGTTGGCGAGGAACAACAGCCATCGGGATGTGGGCGATGATGCAGTCATGAAACGAATATTACATATTATGAAACGTACGTTGCAAGAGGTGTTTTTCGCGCCACGCGATTCCGCCCTGCCGCCGGGACGGCCGTCGGGCCCGGGTCCGCACCGGTGGCGTCCTCGCCGGACGCGGAACCCGGTTTCCCCGTACCCGGATGCGATCCGTCGCCGTGACCTGTCCGGCGAACGGGTGGTCCCGGGTGCCGGCATCCGGTGCCGGTTCGCTCACCGCCATCGCCGCGCTCTCTCGTCGTCGATGTCGGCTTGCGTCGCCCGGACCGGTATAGGCGGGTGCGATAACGCTATCGCTTTTTACGACTTGTCAGTCGCCAGGTCCCCCCATAAGCTTTTTTCGCTCATTCAAACAGGCCGGGAAGGTATTGCATGTCGGAGAAAATGTTGAAGGAAAAAGTCATCGCGCCGATCTCCACGGCGGAGCTCGAACGGCGCTGGACCGCCGTGCGCGAGTGCATGAAGGCAAACAAGGTGGATTTCGTGGTGGTGAACAACCACAACGACTATCTCGGTGGGTACGTCAAGTGGTTCACCGACGAGCCGGCCATGCATTGCTATCCGGTGTCGCTGATCTTTCCTGTCGACGACGACATGACGACCATCTGCCACGGTTCGAGCGACCCGAAGCTGGCGGCGCCGCCGGCCTGGGCCATGCGCGGCGTGAAGAAGCGAATGAGCACGCCGGTCATGCATTCGCTCAACTATGCCGCCGCCCAGGACGCGGAGCTTCTCGCGGCCGAGCTCGCGGGCCACCGTAACGCGCGAATCTGCATGCTGAACGAGGACGGCATGACGGCCGGCTTCGTCAGGACTTTCCGCAACCGGCTCACCTCGGCCGAGTTCGTCGACATTACCGACGACATCGACCTGATCAAGGCGATCAAGAGCGACGAGGAAATCGCGCGCATTCGGGAGAACGCCCTGTTGCACGACGAGGCGCTGAAGGCCTGCTTCGACGCCATTGCGCCTGGCGTGCGCGACTTCGAAGTGGCGGCGGCAGGACGAAACCGGGCCATGCAGCTCGGCAGCGAGCAGCACATCGTATTCGTCGGCAGCGCGCCGCCCGGCGCGCCGCTGCCGTTCAACCTGCCCCACGCCATGAACCGGCGCATCGGCAAGGGCGACCAGGTCGGCATCCTGGTCGAGGTGAACGACGCCTCGGGGTTCTGGACGCACCTGTCGCGCATCGCCTGTCTCGGTGACATCCCGGACGAACTCGGGCGACAGCACGAAATCGCCCTGGCGGCACAGCAGCACAGCCTCGACCTGGTCAAGCCGGGCGCCGACCCGGTGGAGATACTGAAAGCCAACAACGAGTTTCTCGCCGATCACGGCCTGCCGGGCGAGACGCGTGTCTACGCGCACGGCCAGGGCTATGACATGGTCGAGCGGCCGTCGTTTCAGCCCGGCGAGACCATGAAGATCGCGGCCAACATGAACATCGCCGTGCACCCCGCGGCGAACGGCGAGCGGGCATCGGCAATCCTTACCGACAACTACATCGTCACGGAAACCGGCGTCAGCGAGTGCATTCACAAGACACCGAAAAAACTTTTCTCGTTGTAACCGCGCACCGACTGCTTGACACAATGAACTCGAAGAAAATCATCGGCATCATTCCCGGCGACGGCATCGGCCGCGACGTGACCCGCGCCGCGCGAATCGTTCTGGACGCGGTGGACGCCTCCTGCGACGACCTGTCGCTGGAGTACCGCGACATGGAGGTCGGCGAGCGCCCGTTCGAACGCTGCGGCTCTGCGTTCCCGGACGAGACCCGCGAGGGTATCGCCGGGTGTGATGCCGTGCTGTTCGGTGCCATCGGTTCGCCCCACGATTTTGTCGTCCTGTCCGGCATTCGCTATGGCTTCCATCTCTACGCGAATGTCCGGCCCGTCAAGGCATTGAAAGGCGTGCCGGCGTTGCAGCCGGATGCGGATCTCGTGGTGATCCGTGAGAACACCGAGGGACTGTACCGGGGTGTGGGATACGACGACGGGGACCGCCACGTCAACCTGCGGATATTCACCGACGAGGGCATGGAGCGGGTCATCCGCTTCGCCTTCAGGTGGGCCGCGGACAATGGTCGTCGCAAGGTCACCTTCACGCACAAGGAAAGCATTCTCAGGCATACCGACGCGCGCATGAAGGATCTCTTCTACGACATCGCGCCCGAGTATGCCGGTATCGAGGCGGAGGACATGGAGATCGACGCCTGCGCGATGCGCGTGGTCATGAAGCCCCGGACACTGGACGTGATCATCGCCGAGAACGCCAACGGCGACATTCTCAGCGACGTCGGCGGCGGCATCATCGGCGGCCTCGGCTTCACGCCGAGCGCGAACATCGGCAACGATCTTGCCATGTTCGAGCCCGTGCACGGCTCCGCGCCCAAGTACGCCGACAAGGACGTGGTCAATCCGACCGCGACGCTCATGGCCGTTCGCATGATGTTCGATTACCTCGGGCGCCCCGACATCGCCGCCAGGCTGCAGGCCGGCATCGAGTCGGTGCTCGAGGCCGGAAAGATCAGGACCTATGACATCGGCGGCGACTCGTCGACCTCCGCGTTCGCGCATGCCGTGGCCGAGGCGATGCAACGCGGATAGCGCGGCCGTGCCGCGCCCGCGTGCGCACGGGGCCGTCGCCGGCATCCTCACGGCGCCGCGGTAGCGATATCGGAAAAGGAGATAGTTCTATCTCCCGATACTATTGGACGCCGCCGGGCACATCGGCAAGACTGTTTTTCAGCCGGTCATTCGATTCGACAGGATCGTCGCCAATCGGCTCGAGGCAGACAATGCAAAGTCAACACTACGAGTGGTCCGGCGGTCGACCAACTCGTCAAACCACGGGAAATGAAAATGGCAGTCGAAGTAGCGAAAGTCGTCCTGAACAGCGTGGCCGATGCCTCCGGGCTCGAGCGTTGCATCCAGGAAAAGCAATTCAGCGCCGACGAGGTGGTCGCCGTGATCGGCAAGACCGAGGGCAACGGCGGCGTCAACGACTTTACGCGGATCCTGGCCGACCAGGCATTTCGCGGCATGCTGCTCAAGCACGGTACGCGTTCCGAGGACGAGGTGCGCGAAGTGCCATTGGTGTGGTCCGGTGGTTGCGACGGCGTGATCACGCCGCATGCGACCATATTCGCGCGTAACGACAAGCCGGGCACCGCGGGCAAGTCCCGACTCGTGATCGGGCAGGCGATGAGTCCGAAGATCCTGCCGGAGGACATCGGCCGGCCGGCCATGGTCGAGAAGGTCGCCGCCGGCGTGCGCGCGGCCATGGAGAATGCGGGCATCACCGATCCGCGCGACGTGCACTACGTGCAGACCAAGACGCCGCTGCTGACCGTCGATGCCGTGCGCGACGCCGAGTCCCGGGGCCAGCGCGTGGCCTGCGAGGTGCACGAATCGATGGGCGTGTCCAACGGCACCACGGGCCTTGGCATTGCCGTCGCCCTCGGTGAAATCGAGATGCCGCCGGCGGAGGCGATCTGCCGCGATCTCGACCTGTATTCCTCGGTGGCGTCGTGTTCCTCCGGTGTCGAACTGGATCGCGCGCAGATCGTTCTCATGGGTAACCGCGACGGCGCCGGCGGGCGCTACCGCATCGGTCACAGCGTGATGAAGGACGCGCTCGACATCGACGGCATCTACGAATCGATCGTCAACGCGGGCCTGGAACTGCCCGATCGGCCGCGGGCGTCGGATCTCGGTGACCGCGTGGTGAACTGCTTCATGAAGTGCGAGGCCGATCGCAACGCCCAGCTCAGGGGGCGCCGCCAGGTCATGCTCGACGATTCGGATGTCTCGTGGCACCGGCACATCAAGGCGGCGGTCGGCGGCATCGCCGCGCTTGCCATCGGCGACCCGGCGGTGTTCGTGTCCGTCGACGCCATGCACCAGGGTCCCCAGGGTGGTGGGCCAACCATTGCCATCGTCGACCTGGGCGAGTAGTCCGGGACAACCAGCGACGGCGGGCCCGGCGGCTATCCAACGCCCTGCCGGGCCCCGCGCGGCCGGGCCGTGGCACGGCCGGCCCGGCGCAATCCAGGCGGTCAGTATCCCATGCCGAAGTCTCCCATCGTCGTCGCCCTCGGCGGCAATGCGCTCGCGTCCGCCAAGGACCCGTCCGGCTATACCGCTGCTCACCAGGTGGCGCAGATCGAGCGCACCAGCACCGTGCTCGCCCGGGTCATCGCATCGGGCCACCCGCTCGTGCTCATTCACGGCAACGGGCCCCAGGTGGGCAACCTGCTGGTGAAGAACGAGATCGCACGCGATGTCGTGCCGGCCGTGCCGCTGTACTGGTGCGTGGCGCAGACGCAGGCGACCATCGGCATGGAGCTCGTTGCCGCGTTGAAGCGCGAACTCCAGGGGCATGGCCTGACGATACCGGTGGTACCGGCGTTGACGCGGGTGCGCGTCGAAAGCGACGACGACGCCTTTGAAAATCCCGGCAAGCCGATCGGCCTCGTGATTCACGCCGAGGGACCGCCCGACGTGCCATTGCCGCCGCGGCACGCGTGGCGGTCGACGGGCCCGGGTCGCTGGCAGCGGGTGGTGCCGTCGCCGCGACCGGTGGAGATCGTCGACGCCGACACCATCGCCATGGTCATCGAGGCCGGCGGCGTCGTCATTGCCTGCGGCGGCGGCGGTATCCCGGTGGTCGAACGGGACGGCCGACTGGTCGGCGCCGACGCGGTGATCGACAAGGATCGCACCGCGGTGCTGTTGGCCGCGCTGGTTCGGGCAAGCCGCCTGGTCATCCTGACCGATGTCGACGGCGTCGCACTGGATTTCGGATCGGCGCAGGAGCGCTTTCTCGAACGGGCCACGGTCTCGGAGATGGAACGCCACCTGGCCGCCGGCCAGTTCGGCAGTGGCAGCATGGACGCAAAGGTGAGCGCGGCGACTGACTTCGTGCGCCGTACCGGCGAGCCGGCGACCATCGGTAACCTGGGCCAGGCCCTGCGCGTCATCGAGGGCAAGGCGGGAACCTGCGTGGTGGCGGATTCATGACGCCCCTGTCATCGGCCGCTCACGAGGTGGGCGATCCGTTTCCCCGGGCGCTGGCGTCGGCGGCGGGTGCCTGGCTCGAACCGCTCGCCGCCGCGCCGCCGGTATCGCTGCGGCGCGTGTCGGGCAAGGGCGACCGCTATGCCTACTACCTGCTGCCGGCGGGCCGCCGCGTCGTGGCGATCGAGTCGCCGGGCGGCTACGAACTGCCCAATGCCGTCACCGCGCCGTCCGCGGTCGTGCTTCGCCTGAACCGGTCGTCGCGGGTGACGTTCGGTGGCGGGCGCGTGGTCTTCGACGGCGGCGTGCTTCACCTGCGCCACTTCAGGCGCAACCGCCCGGTGATAGACGTCGCCCCCGGCATGGCCCGAACGGCCGGTCAGGCGCTGGCGCGGGCGCTGCAGGCGACCCGCGGTGCCGGCGTCGAGCCCGTCCTCGGTCGGGCGGTGAGCCGGTTCGCGCAGGCACTGCGTCGCTGGCCTTCAGCCGACCCCGTGTCATGCCTCGATCAACTGATCGGTCTCGGCGCGGGTTCGACCCCGGCGGGCGACGATGCCGTGGCCGGCGCCATCGCCACCCTCAATGCGCTGGCGCGCGGGCGCGGCGCGGCCGGCGGGCGTTGCGCCCGCCTGGCCAACGAGTTGTGCCGTGCCCTGCCCGCCAGGATCGACGACACCACGCCGCTGTCGGCGACGCTGCTCGAGTGCGCCGCGCACGGCGACATGCTGCCGCGGCTGTGGCGTTGCATCGATGAAGCCGTCGCCGGTCATCGTCCCGCTCGAGCCTTCGACGAACTACGCCGGGTCGGCCACGACTCGGGTCATTTTCTTGCCATGGGTGCCGCGGCCGCACTGTGCGCCGCGACGCCACCCCGCCTGGAGAACTGAGCATGCCCGACCGTATCGAACTTCGCCGCGGCGTCTACCACGATTCCGTGGTGTTGATGCGCGCGACCAGCCAGCTGCGCCGTATCGCCGGCATCGAGGAATGCCTGGTGGCCATGGCGACGCCGCTCAACCGTTCGTTGCTCGACGACCTCGGCTTCGATGCCGGTGAAGTCGCCGGTGCCTCGACATCGGACCTGGTCGTGGCGCTGCGCGCGCCCGGCGACGAGGCGATCGACGCCGCGCTCGGACAGCTCGACGAGGTGCTCGCCGCCTCGCGGCGCGGTGACGAAGCGGCCGGCGCGATGCGCGCCCATGCCACGCTGGCCGAGGCCGTGCTCTCGTCCGACGCCGATATCGCGGTGATCTCCACGCCGGGTGCCTACGCCGTGCCCGAGGCCGTCGACGCGCTGCTCGCCGGCGCCAGCGTGATGCTGTTCTCCGACGGCATCACGATCGACGAGGAGCGCCGCCTCAAGGCCATCGCCGAGTCGCGCGACCGGCTCGTCATGGGTCCTGATTGCGGCACCGCGCGGATCGGCGGCATCGGTCTCGGCTTCTGCAACGCGCTGGAGCCGGGCAACGTCGGAATCGTCGCCGCGTCCGGCACCGGGGCGCAGCATCTCGCCTGCCTGCTCGATGCTCGGGGCGTCGGCGTCGGGCACATCATCGGCGTCGGCGGTCGCGACATGTCCGACGACATCGGCGGCGTGTCGACGTTGCGCGCCCTGCGCGTGCTCGAAGCGGATCCCGGCACGACGCACATCGTCGTCGTCTCCAAGCAGCCGGGCCCGCAGACCGCGGCGAAGCTCGAGTCGCTCACGGGCGGCATGCACACGCCGGTCACCTTCGGACTGCTCGGCCCGGGGCGGCCGCACCTGACGCAGGTGGCGCGGGACGTGGCGGCGGCGCGCGGAACCGTTTTCGAGGGGCCGCGCGCCGAACTCGCCGGTCGTACGGCGCGCGGCGGTCAACTGGTGGGACTGTTCAGTGGCGGCACGCTGGCGACCGAGGCGGCGACCCTCGTCGGTGCGGGTATCGGCGAGGTGGCGGGGCTGTCGGCGTTCGACACGCCGACCCCGGCAGCCGTCGCGGCCTTCGATCGTCACGTGATCCTCGATCTCGGCGACGACGCGATGACTGCCGGGCGCCCCCACCCGATGATCGACCCGACCCTGCGCCGGGAGATGATCGAGGCGCTGGCACATCGTCCCGCGGCGCGCGTGCTGTTCATCGACATCGTGCTCGGCTACGGCGCCAACGACGATCCCGTGGGCGCGATTGCCGCGTCGCTCGGGGCCTTCCTCGGATCCCACGAAAACACGCGGGTGGTGGCGTCGTTCGTCGGCACGCCGCGCGATCCCCAGGGCTACGAGGCCGGGTGGCGCGCCCTCGTCGACATCGGCTGCGATGTCTACGAATCGAATGCCGACGCGGCGGCCGCGGTGTCGTCCATCATTGACGGGTGAGGAGAATCGACATGTGGAATGAAGACGTACTGTCCAGCGGCCCGCGCGTGGCCACCGCCGGCATCGACCTGATCGACGACGCGCTCGCCAGGCAGGATGTCGATGTCGCGCCGACGCGATGGCAGCCGCCGTCCGCGTCCGGTCTCGCCCCCGTGCTGTCGTCCATCGCCCTGTGCGACGGCGTTCGCACCGCCAACCGCACGGCCCTCGAGCGCCTGACCGGCGCCCGACCGCACCTGGTCGGCGTGCGGCCGGCATCGGAGGCGGTCGGCCTCGAGCCGGGCACCTTCCTGCATGCCGGGCCGCCCATCGACTGGGCCGGCGCCTCCGGCCCCCTGCGCGGTGCGCTGACCGGCGCGGCGCTGCTCGAAGGCGTGGCGTCCTCGCCGGACGATGCGACTGCCCGCTTCGCACGCGGGGAATTCCGGCTCGAACCGTGCCACCACCGTGCCGCCGTCGGCCCCATGGCGGGCGTCGTCAGCCCGTCGATGCCGATGCTGGTGATCGAGAACGAGGCGGGCGGCGGGAAGGCGTTCTGCACCATCAACGAGGGGCTCGGCAAGGTGCTTCGCTACGGCGCGTTCTCGGCAGAGGTCATCGACCGCCTGCGCTGGATCGAGCGGGTGCTCGCGCCGGTCCTCGGCGACGTGCTGCGCGCTGCCGGTCCCCTCGACCTGTACGCCATGGCCGGCGAGGCGCTGCAGATGGGCGACGAGTGTCACAATCGCAATCGCGCCGGTACGTCGCTGTTCCTGCGCGCCATCGGACCGCACCTGATCGAGGCGCCGCGTTCGTCGTCGGATGCGGCCGAGTGCTTTCGCTTCATCACCGGCAACGATCATTTCTTCCTGAACCTGATGATGCCCGCCGCCAAGGCGGCCGCCGACACCGCCCGCGACATCGAGGGTTCGACGATGGTCGTCGCCATGGCGCGCAACGGCACCGAGTTCGGCATTCAGCTCAGCGGCACCGGAAACGAATGGTTTACCGGACCCAGCGGCGTGCCGCAGGGATTGCTGTTCCCGGGCTACGGCCCCGAGGATGCCAACCCCGACATCGGCGATTCCACGATCACTGAAACCGTCGGCGTGGGCGGCTTCGCCATGGCCTCGGCGCCGGCCATCGTCAAGTTCGTCGGCGGCAGCAGCGACCTCGCGCTCGACAGCTCGCGCCGCATGTACGCGATCACCCTCGGCGAGCATCCCCTGTTCCGGCTGCCGGCGCTCGATTTCAGGGGCACCCCGGTCGGCATCGATGTCGCCCTGGTGGTGAGACGAAACACGCTGCCGGTGGTCAATACGGGTATCGCCGGGCGCGAGGCGGGCGTGGGGCAGGTGGGCGCCGGCCTCGTCGATCCGCCGGCGCGCTGCTTCGAGAATGCGCTGGCGAGATTCGCCGAGCGTCACGCGTCGCTGCTGCGGACCTGAGGCGGCGCGAGCCCGGCCGATACGAATCGTCCATAATGAGCGGTTCGCCCGTGAGGGATACGCGATGAGTATTCTGGCAGACCTGTTGATGACGCTGTTCGAGCGTCGCTACGCGACCGATCGCAACGGGGACGATCGTCCGTTGCCCGAGTTGTTCCACGAGTTGCTCACCAGTCGCGGCGAGGTGTCCGGCGTCCAGCTGGCGCGCAAGATCCTCGATCGCTACGCATCGCTGGACGATGCAGGCCGCCGCGAAGTGTTCGAGTACCTGCTGGTCGAGATGGATATCGACGTGCCCGCGGTGCAGTCGGCGCTGAAGGCCTACGCCGCCGCGCCCGGCCGGGGTACCTACCGACAACTCGGGCGGGCCGTGGAGCCGGGTCGCCAGGAGCTGGCGCGCCGGCTCAACCAGGTGCCCGGCGCCACCGGCGAACTGGTGAGAATGCGCGAGGATCTGCTGCGGTTCTCTCGCGAGAACCCGATGCTCGGCGTGGTCGATCTCGACTTCCGTCACCTGTTCAGTTCCTGGTTCAACCGGGGATTCCTGGTACTGCGCCAGATCAGCTGGTCGAGCCCGGCGAATATTCTCGAAAAGATCATCGCCTACGAATCCGTTCACGCCATCCAGAGTTGGGACGACCTGAGATCGCGCTTGCAGCCGGCGGACCGGCGCTGCTTCGCCTTTTTCCACCCCGTGATGCCCGACGAGCCGCTGATCTTCGTGGAAGTGGCCCTGACGCGGGGCGTGCCGGATTCGATCCAGGACGTGCTGGCCGAATCGCGCGAGATCATCGAGCCCACGCAGGCCAACACCGCCGTGTTCTACTCGATATCCAACTGTCAGTCGGGCCTCGCCGGCGTGTCCTTCGGCAACTCGCTCATCAAGCAGGTCGTCGCCGACCTGTCGCGCGAACTGCCGGGCCTGGCGACTTTCGTCACCCTGTCGCCGATACCGGGGCTGGTGAAATGGTTGACCGACAACGACCTCGTCGACGACATCCATGACAGCGGCCGGCTCGCGGCACTGGCAGCCGGCTACCTGCTGCACGCCAAGTCCGACGACGGCAGGCCGCTCGATCCCGTCGCGCGGTTTCACCTCAACAACGGCGCCATCGTGCACCGCGTTCACGCGCGCGGCGATCTTTCCGAGAAGGGCATGTCGCAGTCCGGCGGCGCCATGGTCAACTATCTCTACGACCTCGGCCGGCTCGAGGACAACCACGAGAGTTACGCCAACCTGAGGCAGGTCGTCGCATCGCGCGAAGCCAGGGACCTGGCCAAATCCGTTCGCACGATCATCGAGCACTCCGAAGAGCACGCTGCCAATGGCTAACCCACTGTACGATGCCCTGCTCGGCCGCCACGCGCACAGCCGGGCGCCATTCATCCGCTCGCCGGACGGCGAATCGGTTTCCTACGCCGACTTCATCGGACTCGTCGCGCGCTATGCCGCCGCCCTCGGCGAACTCGGCCTCGCCCCGGGCGACCGCCTCGCGCTGCAGGCGCAGAAGTCGGCCGCCGCGCTCGCGGTCTACGCCGCCTGCGTGCAGGCGGGCGTCGTGTTCCTGCCGCTCAACACCGCCTACACGGCCGGGGAGCTGGACTACTTCGTCGACAACTCGGGTGCCGCGCTCCTGGTGTGCGACGAGGCGCAGCGCGCGGCGCTGACGCCGGTTGCCGACGCCCACGGCGCGAAACTGCACACGTTGAACGGTGACGGTTCCGGTACGCTGTCGACACTGGCGCAAAGCCGGGATGCGACGTTCGAGACGGTTGATCGCGAAGCGGACGACCTCGTCGCCCTGCTCTACACGTCGGGCACCACCGGTCGCTCCAAGGGCGCCATGCTGACGCAGGCGAACCTGCTCAGCAATGCGCGGGTACTCGCCGAGGCGTGGCGATTTTCAGCGGACGACGTGCTGCTGCATGCCCTGCCGATCTTTCACACGCACGGCCTGTTCGTGGCGACCAACGTCACGCTTCTCGCCGGCAGTGCCATGATCTTTCTTCCCCGCTTCGATGTCGACGAAGTCATGGCGCGGCTCGGTGATGCGACCGTCATGATGGGCGTGCCGACGTTCTATACGCGGCTGCTTGCCGACTCGCGGTTCGACCGCGAAACCGCGTCCGGTATTCGCCTGTTCGTCTCCGGCAGCGCGCCGTTGCTTGCCGAGACCCATGTGCGCTTCGAGCACCGAACCGGTCACCGGATCCTGGAGCGCTATGGCATGACGGAGACCAACATGATTGCCTCCAACCCCTTCGACGGCGAACGGCGTGCCGGCACCGTCGGGTTCGCCTTGCCGGGCGTGGAAGTGACCGTGCGAGACCTCGAGTCCGGCAGGGACGTCGATCCGGGCGAGGTCGGTGCGATCCTGGTACGCGGGCCCAACGTGTTCCCGGGCTACTGGAACATGCCCGAGCGACGTCGGGAGGACTTCACCGATGACGGCTTCTTCGTCACCGGCGATCTCGGCGTGTTCGACGCGGACGGATACCTGCAGATCGTCGGGCGCAGCAAGGACCTCGTCATTTCGGGTGGCTTCAACGTCTATCCGAAGGAAGTCGAGCAGGTACTCGACGAGCAGGACGCGGTTGCGGAAAGCGCGGTGATCGGCGTGTCCCATCCCGATTTCGGAGAAGGCGTGGTGGGCGTGCTCGTCGCGCAAGCCGGTCGGGTCATCGATGTCGACCGCGTCGAGGCGTCGGTCGCGGGACGGCTGGCGGCCTTCAAGCGCCCCAAGAAGTACATCGTTGTCGATGAATTGCCGAGAAACACCATGGGCAAGGTGCAGAAGAACCTGCTCAGGGAGCGGTACCGCGCCTTGTTCGACAACGGCACCTCCCAGGCACCGGTGCGATAGCACCGAGATGGGGCGGGATCGATCGATGCGCGCGAAAATGGGGCGATATAGGTGCCACCTATGGCGCTATCGTATTTTAGAAATTGTACGCGCCATGTGGGCAAACTACGATTATCTTGCATGTCGATGACGACATGGGAACGGATGCAGTCGACGACGAAGATCAACGTGACATTAATCAAGACTCGGAGGATATCAACGTGAACCAGTCCAGACTACGAAAGCTGATCGTCGGCGCCGCCGCCGGCGCCTTCATCGCGCTCGGTACGACCACCGTCGCCGCCGACGTCATCGAACTCAAGGGTATGACGCCGTGGACCAAGGACTATGCGTCCAGCGAACCGTTCTTCATGTTCCAGCAGATGATCGAAGAGCGTCTCGCCGGCAAACTCAAGCTGACCTACCTCGGCGGCCCGGAAGTCGTGCCCGCGTTCGAGCAGTTCGAGGCGCTCAGAAACGGCGTCGCCGACGTCATCCTGGGCGCCGCGGCCTACTACACGGCGCAGGTTCCCGAAGCGTCGGCCATGCTGTTGGCGAGGAAGTCGCCGCAGGCACAGCGCGAAAGCGGGTACTACGACCTGATGCGCAAGATTCATCGCGACAAGGGCGGTGTCATCTACCTCTCCAACCTGACCGGTGTGCCCAACGTCGGCTTTCGTCTCTACGTGAACAAGAAGATCGAGGAGCCGGACCTCAGCGGACTGAAGATCCGCGTGTCTCCGGTCTACGTACCCCTCGTCAACGGTCTCGGCGGAACACCCGTGAACATGCCCACCACCGAGATCTACACCGCGATCGAGCGAGGCGTGGTCGACGGTTTCGGATCGACCTACGTCGGCATCATGGACTTCGCGCTGCATGAAGTGACCAAGTACGTTGTCAACGTGCCATTTTATTCGAAGGACAACGCGTTGCTCATGAACGCCGAGGTCTGGGACGGTCTTCCCGACGACATTCGCGCCGAGCTCGAACAGATCGCCCGCGACGTCGAGGACGAGATGACGAAGTTTGTCGAGAAGAAGGTCGCCGACGAGGACAAGCTGCTCAAGGACGCGGGACTCGAGTTCATCGAATTCAACGAGGCACAGACCGAGACCTATCTCGATGCCGCCTACGAGAAACGCTGGGAGGATCTCAGGGAAAAGAGTCCCGAGCACGCCGACGAGCTTCAGAAGCTGGGCGGCTGAGCCCTGCATGCGCCGCGTGGCCGGACTGCAACGGGTCCGGCCACGCACGGCGACTACTGAACGGGGCCGCTATCTCGTCGATTGCGGACGCGGGAGCGGCCCCTTTTCGTCGATTGCCTGATCCCGGTTCAAGAACGTGAGACGAACAGCCTGGCTTAGCGCCACCTACGACGGCCTCGTCACGGCGTGCGCCGTCGTCGTCGGTATCTTCATCCTGCTAACCGTGGTGCTCGTGACCTCCGACGTGGTCGGCCGGTACTTCTTCGCGGCGCCGATCGGATGGGTGTTCGAAGTGACCGAGCACATCCTCGTCTGCGTGCCCTTCCTCGGCATGGCATGGCTGGCGCGCCGCGGTGAGCACGTACGTATCGAGATCGTCGTGCAGATGCTGCCGCCGCGCTGGAGTCGCCGCGCCGACATCCTCGCGAACCTGCTGTCGACCCTGGTATGCGCCACCGCCACCTACTACGCCGTTGCCGCGACGCTGGATCACTTCACCCGCGGCATCGTGACGTATGGAATCTACCCGATGCCGAAGTTCCTGTTGATCGCCGTGGTGGCATTCGGTCTCGGCCTCACCACCATCGAGTTCCTCAGGCAGACACTGGCGGCGCTCAAGGCCAACCGGGAGGCATCCTGACATGGAATGGTGGATGATTCTGCTGGTGATTTTCTCCGCCCTGGGCGTACTGATCGTCATCGGCATGCCGGTCGCCTTCGCCTTCCTCGGCGTCAACCTGGGTGCAATATTCATCTTGCAGGGCGGCGGCCGCGCGTTTCACTCGCTCGTGCTCAGCATGTACGATGCCGTCAGCAGCTTCACCCTGCTGCCGATCGCACTGTTCGTGCTCATGGGCGAGATCCTCTGGCACTCGAATCTCGCGTTCAAGGCGCTGGACGTTCTCGACAAGCTGCTCGGCCGGCTTACAGGCAGGCTGAGTATTCTCACCGTGGCCACCGGCACGATGTTCTCCAGCCTGAGCGGATCGACCATGGCCAACACCGCCCTGCTCGGCACCATGCTGCTGCCCGAGATGCAGCGCCGAGGCTACAAGTCGCCGATGTCCATCGGGCCGATCATCGGCAGCGGCGGTCTCGCCATGATGATTCCACCGAGTTCTCTCGCGGTCATCCTGGCGGCGGTCGCCAAGCTGTCGATCGGCAAGATTCTCATCGGTGCGTTGATTCCCGGCCTGATCATGGCCGTGCTGTACCTCGGCTACATCATCGTGCGTTGTCGAATGCAGCCGCACCTGACACCGCCCTACGATCTCGAGTCCGTTCCGCTCCGCGAGAAGCTGATCGGTATCGTCAAGTACCTGCTGCCACTCGGCGTCATCGTGTTCCTGGTGACGGGTGTCATCGTCATCGGCGTGGCGACGCCGACCGAGGCGGCGGCGCTCGGTTGCTTCGGCTCCATGGTCATGGCAGCCGCCTACGGCGGCCTGACGATGGAAAGCCTTCGCAAGGCGGTGACCGGTACGGTGCAGATTTCGGTGATGATGCTGACGATCCTGGCCAGCGCGCTGGCCTTCAGCCAGGTGCTCGCCTATTCGGGCGCGAGCCGGGAGATGCTCGAGTACGTGTTGACACTGGCGATCGAGCCGCTGGTGGTCGTCATCCTGATGCAGGCGGTGGTGCTGGTTCTCGGCATGTTCATGGAGCAGGTCGCCATCATGCTGATCATGCTGCCGATCTACATCCCGGTAATCAACGCGCTGGGCCTGGATCCGATATGGTACGGCGTATTGATGCTGATCAATCTGCAGATGGCGTTG
>JAUIDF010000333.1 GCA_030429125.1 Gammaproteobacteria bacterium
CCCGGCGACCGGCGCCGTCGAACAATTCGACGGTGTCGCCTGCAACATGGCGCTTGACCCGTACCGCGTGACCACTCTCGCGCGCATCCAGATCGACGATGTCGCCCGGCGCACGTTCCGCCAGGTTGGGCAGATAGAATCGGTCGTGACGTTTCACTCGCAGCGTGCGCCCTTGAGCATCGTCCGTTCGGTCAACAGATCTCGGCATCTGCCGAGGCTTTCATGTACACGTCGTAGCGAACCGTCGTGCCCGCATGATGGTGGTGAACACCGTCCGCCAGCGGCGGCGCCTTGTCTGGCCGCTTCACGATCACGCGGCGATATCGCGTACGCGCCTTCGCCAGCAGGTCGGCCGCATCGACATCGTTTCCCGCGATCGCCCGAGCCAGCATCATGGCGCGGCGCGGCAACGACTTGACGCGCTCCGGCGCGTCGAACATCGGATCGAGATATACCGCGTCGGCCCGGCGCTGGTCCAGTACGAGACCGGCGTCGCCGTACACCAGTTCGATGCGCTGCCTGAGCACGGGATCAGACAGGCGATCCAGCGCGTCGTACAGCAGGGCCGCGATGACCGCGCATCGTTCCACGGCAACGACCCGCAACCCGCTGCGCGCCAGGTGTATCGTGTCCGTGCCAAACCCCGCGGTGGCGTCGATGACCGTGCGGCTCGACCGGCCCACGGCACGGCGCAGCGGGTCACGGCTCGACACGCTGCGGCGACGACGATTGAGGTCGACGAAAAACGGCCGGTTCGCCGGCGAGCATTTGTCGACAAGGCACAGGCGGTCGTCCAGGTATTCCAGGATATATCGATATCCGCCGTCCGACGCTGATGCGACCGGCAGCGGCGTCCGTTCCAGCAGTCGTGAGAAAGTGGCGGGAGCGGAGGCGCTGAAATCGACGACGGCGACCGTCTCGCCGCCAACCCGATCGCCCGCCGCATTGGGCGAAGTGACGCTCATGCCGGCAATGCGGCCGATCGCCCGACCGACGGCGGCGAAGGTGCTAGAATCCGCTCGATCACGTCGACATTCGTGTTACCCGGCGCGCAGGCCGTCCCGTCGGCGGCCGGCGCGCATCTTGGCCATTGAGATATACCGGACGAACGATACCATGGGATTTCTAACAGGCAAAAAGGCACTTATCGTAGGTGTGGCCAGCAATCGCTCCATCGCCTGGGGCATCGCCAACGCCATGCACCGGGAAGGTGCCGAACTCGCCTTTACGTACCAGAACGACAAACTGCGCCCGAGGGTGGAGAAATTCGCCCACCAGCTCGGTTCCGAAATCGTGTTACCGTGCGACGTGCACAGCGATGAGCAGATCGAAGCGGTGTTCACGCAGCTCGCCGACTACTGGGACGGCTACGACATCCTCGTGCACTCGGTCGCCTTCGCTCCCCGCGAAGAACTCGAAGGCATGTACCTGGACTCTGTAACACGGCAAGGGTTTCTCATGGCTCACGAGATCAGCTCGTACAGTTTTGCCGCCCTCGCCCGCTCCGGACGCGACATGATGGCGGGTCGAAACGGCGCCCTGATTACTCTGTCGTACATCGGTTCGGTTCGCTCGATGCCCGGCTACAACGTCATGGGCCTGGCAAAGGCATCCCTCGAAGCGAACGTACGCTACCTGGCCCAATCCCTCGGGCCCGAAGGCATCCGGGTCAACGCGATATCCGCCGGTCCGATCAAGACGCTGGCCGCGTCCGGCATCAAGGGGCTCAAGATCATGCAGGATTTCTGCGAGAAATCCGCGCCGTTGGGCCGCGGCGTCACCATAGACGAGGTCGGCAACACGGCCGCGTTCCTGTGCTCGGATCTCGCCTCGGGCATCACGGCCGAGATCACCTACGTGGATGCCGGCTTCCACTCGGTGGGAATCAGTCAGCGTTTCATCGACGACTGAGGCCGGACCGCCGGCAATGCTACTGGGAGAAAAGCGAGTCTTCGGCTAACTGATCCTCGAACACCTGCACTTGCGCGCCGTCGCGCAACGCCTGCTGAAAACCGAGGTAGACGCCGTCGGCGTGTCGCGAGCGCAAGACGGCGCGAACCTCTTCGCGCCGCGCCTCGCTGACCTGGGCGGGGTCTCCGTCGGTGACGTCGGTGAGCCGGTAGATCACGTAGTTGCCATCGCTGGTTGCGAATCCGCCGCTCACGATCTCGCCTTCGCCCGGTGCATCGAGCGAGAATATTTCCTGCGCGAGTTCGCGCGACACCGTATCGAAGCCCTCCTGGCGCGTGCCAATGAATTCCGCGCTGTCGAGACGATGCGCCTCGACCAACTCGCTCCACGCCTTTCCCGCGTTCAATTCGGCCACAAGGGATTCACCTTCCGCTTTCACGGCATCGGCGCGGGCACGACTCTCCAGGGTAGCGAGAATCTCGTCTCTCACCTCGTCGAGGGACTGGAGGCGTCTTTCGCGCACGTCGATACGGTGAACCGCGACGGTGGTATCAGCGTCGATCTCGAAGGCCTCGCTGTTGAGACCATCGATCCGCACTTCATCGGAAAACGCGATCGTGCGAAATCGCGGATTCGCCGCGACGCCATCACCCTGTCCGGCGCTGAACCAGTCGGTGGACTCGATTTCGAGTCCCAGGTCATCGGCGGCAGGGGCGAGACTCTCGGGCTGTTCGTATACGATGTTGCTGAACGTCTCGACCCTCTCCAGATACTGGCTTTCGGCCAACTGGCGCCTCAGTTGCGCTTCGATCACCTCGCGGACCTCCTCGAACGGGGAAATGCTCGGTTCGCGCAGTTCCGTCAGCTTGATCACGTGGAAACCGAAACGGCTGCGCACCGGTTCCGACACGTCACCCGCCGACTCCAGGGCGAACGCGGCATCCTCGAAGGGCTTGACCATCGCCCCGCTACTGAGCACGCCAAGGTCGCCTCCGTTCGCGGCGGACCCCGAGTCGTCCGAATGCATCTTCGCCAATTCGGCAAAATCGGCGCCGCCGCGCGCCTGTTCAACCAGCGCGGCAGCTTCTTCGCGCGCCGCGTCGACGGCCTCCTCGCCGGCGTCCGCGGGCAACTCGATCAGGATATGGCTGACGCGCCGTTCCTCGGGCCGACCGAAGCGACCGGGATTGTCGTCATAGTAACGGCGGGCTTCCTCCTCGTCGATCTCGACGCCTTCGGCAATCTTGTCGACGGAAAGGACCACGTAGTTCACTTGCATCTGCTCGGGCGCGAAGAACGAACCCTGGTTCTGTTCGTAGAAACTCCGAATCTCGTCCTCGTCTACGTTCACCTCGATATCGGGATTGCTCGATGAAAGCACGGCATAGTCGGCCGTGCGCGTCTGCTCGAGTAAAACCAGCGCCCGGTCGACGTCGGCGCGGGCAACGAATGCCGAGTCGGTAAACGCGCTTTCTATCTGCTCGCTGATTAACTGCTGGCGTTGTTGCTGTTCGAATCGCGCCACGCTCATGCCGGCATTGGCAACGAGGTCCTGGTACCGCTGCTGGTCGAAGTTGCCGTCGGTTTGAAAATACGGCAGCTGGCGAATCTGCTGGCCGAGCACCTCGTC
>JAUIDF010000334.1 GCA_030429125.1 Gammaproteobacteria bacterium
GTGGCCAAGCGTCTCGTGGACTACGGCTTTCACGCGCCGACCATGTCGTGGCCGGTGCACGACAGCCTGATGATCGAACCCACCGAGAGCGAGAGCAAGCAGGAAATCGACCGGTTCTGCGATGCCATGATCAGCATTCGCGAGGAGATCGGGCGGATCGAGTCCGGCGAATACGATCGCGACGACAATCCGCTGGTCAACGCCCCCCACGCCTATCACCTGCTGGTCGGCGATGAATGGCATCACAAGTACAGTCGGGAGGCGGCCTTCTTTCCCACCGAGGCCACGCGCGCCGACAAGTTCTGGCCGCCGGTCGGCCGCGTCGACAACGTCTACGGCGACAAGAATCTCGTCTGCACCTGTCCGCCGGTCGAGGCCTATCGATGACATCCCCGCCGCGCAAGGTCATTGCCGGAGAGAAGCTGCGTGCGGGCGAGAAGATGTCCCGCGTCCCGGTTCGTTTCGAGCCCACGCGCCGGGGCGAACAACTCCGTAAACCGCCGTGGATTCGCGCCCGCTTTCCGGGTGCGCCGAAAGTCGTCGAGCTGAAGCGTCGATTGCGTGCCAACGGCCTGCACACCGTGTGCGAGGAGGCCAACTGCCCCAACCTCGGCGAGTGCTTCAATGCCGGCACCGCGACCTTCATGATCATGGGCGACGTGTGCACGCGACGTTGCCCGTTCTGCGACGTCGCCCACGGACGCCCGCTCGCCCTGGACGAAGACGAACCGGACCGGCTCGCGCGCACCGTGCGCGACATGGCGCTGAACTACGTCGTCATTACCTCGGTCGACCGGGACGATCTGCGCGACGGCGGCGCCGGCCACTTCGTTCGATGCATCCGCGCCGTGCGCGACGCCGTACCCGGCATTCGCGTGGAAATCCTGACGCCGGACTTTCGTGGACGCGCCGACCGCGCACTCGACATTCTCGCCACGGAGCCGCCGGACGTGTTCAATCACAACCTCGAAACCGCGCCGCGGCTATACCCGGTCGCGCGGCCGGGCGCGGATTACGGGCAGTCGCTGGCGCTGCTCCGCTCGTTCGGCGAGCGTTGTCCGGCCGTGCCGACCAAGTCCGGGCTGATGCTCGGACTCGGCGAAACGCACGACGAAGTCCTGGCGGTGCTCGAAGACCTGCGCGCCCACGAGGTCGACATGGTCACCCTCGGCCAGTACCTGCAGCCGAGCCTTCACCACCTCCCGGTCGAGAAATACTGGACGCCCGAAGAGTTCGAGGCGTTCGGACGCATCGGCGACGCGATGGGGTTTCGACACACGGCGTCGGGTCCCATGGTGCGATCCTCCTATCACGCCGACCGACAGGCCGGCGACCTCTAGCGGCGGCCGCCGCGCGCGCCACCGGTCGGCGGCGGCGCGCCTGCGCCGATTGGACAACCTGCCGGCACTCGGGCATGATGACCCACTCGTAACACGCGATGCGGGGGCGGTACATGCAGTCTCGCGATGCGTTGCCGGGCGTCACTTTCATCATCCTGGCCACCTTCCTGGTCAACTACCTGGTCAACCTGGCCGGGACGGACGAACCGGCCACCCCCGGGATCAACCCCGAATCGATTGCCGCAACGACGCAGCCCATCGTCGAGGTCGACCTTCAAGCCATCCGCCGGACCCTGTCGCCGGCACGCATGTTGCGCAACGATGCCGTCGACCGCTATCGCCTGGAGATCGAATCGCTGATCGAGTCCGGCGAGGACCTCGAAGCGCGCACCTTGCTCACCCGACATGCCGCCCGCGCCAATGCCGAGGGCGACCGGAAATCTCTCGGCTACATTCTCGCGCTGATCGGGGAGATATCCTTCGAGGCCCGCGATTTCGCCGCCGCCAGGATTTACCTCGACGAGTCGCTGCGACACTTCATCGACTCGGGTGACCCCATCGGCGAAGCGTATGCCTACATGCAACTAGGCCGCATGCACATCAAGTCACGCTCCGTTGCGCGTCACGCAGCCGAGGCGTACAACCTGATGCTGCTGGCGCGATATCAACTGTCTCACTTCCAGTACGACGCGGCCGTGACGAACCTGCAGCGCGTTGTCGAGGCAAGCCTTGCCATCGACCGGTTCGGCACGGCGGCCAGTGCCTTGACGAGCCTCGCACGCGCATTTCGCAGTACCGGCCGCACACAGGACGCGGAGCAGGCGCTATTCAGGGCCGCCGAACTCCACGCCGCGTCCGGACGCGACCTGATCGCCAACGGCATCCTCGACGAGCTGCACGCCGCGGGCGTCGATCCATATATCGTCGATCGACATCGCGACGCCGTCGACACGGCACTGGCGCAATTCCAGGCCGACACGCGACAGGTTGTCCAGGCACGCGACTACCGAACGCTCTATTACCAGTATCGCAATAGCGGACAAGACGAGCGCGCATGGAGTTTTCGCGTCCAGGCGGCACAGGCATTGGCACAAACATCCAGTCGCGCCATGTATTACCGGCAACCGGATGTCATGGCGATTCTTTATAACTCCAATTTCGCCATGGCGAATGCGCGGCGTTATATCGACCAGGCGCGTTCGCTATTCGAAACCCAGGGCGCCGATGTGCTGGCCGAACGCGCCGGCGCTCTCGAATCGTCGATATTCTGAACGCACCGCCGCATCATCGAGGTGATGGTCCATTGCATCCGCCCGCCCTCGATTTTATCGATTGAATGCTGCACGCCATGCGTGCAAGGCATGACCCATAACGGGACGTTTATAATGCACCGCACCATTTTCGGGCGAACCCGGTTCGTATTTTCATTTGACCCGCGGATTCGAAAACATCATCCTCCAACCCCGGATCGTTTTGATCTATAATCCTTCACGCTTCTAGGTCCCGGGGAAGGATCGACAAGACCATAATTCGCTGACGTCGTACCCGGGATTCGCAAAGAGGTGTTCATACTAAATTCAAATGCGAATAGGAGAGTACCCTATGAAACTGCTGACCCTAGCAGCTTGTTCCACTGCCCTCGTCACGGCATCGTTCGCTTCGGCGACCCATGCCGCGACCCTTGACGACGTCAAGGCCAAGGGCGCCGTCACCTGCGGCGTAAGCCAGGGCCTGCCCGGCTTCTCCAATCCGGACTCCGAGGGCAACTGGAGCGGTCTGGACGTGGACTCCTGCCGCGCCGTGGCCGCCGCGGTCTTCGGCGACGCCAGCGCCGCGGAGTTCAAGCCGCTGTCCGCCAAGACGCGCTTCACCGCGCTGACCTCCGGCGAAATCGACATGCTGCCCCGCAACACGACCGAGACGCTGAGTCGCGACGCGCAGCACGGCAACTTCGTCGGCATCAACTACTATGACGGCCAGGGCTTCCTGGTCCGCAAGGACCTCGGCGTAAGCAGCGCCAAGGAACTCGCCGGCGCCGCCGTTTGCACCAACACCGGCACCACCACCGAGCTGAACGTGGCCGACTACTTCCGTTCCAACGGCATGGAATACACCGTGGTCGCCTTCGAGAAGGCTGACGAGGTGGTCGCGGCCTACGACGCAGGCCGTTGCGACGTCTACACCACGGACCAGTC
>JAUIDF010000335.1 GCA_030429125.1 Gammaproteobacteria bacterium
CGAGGTTCCGGTCGCTCGAATCGACATCGTCGTTGTTCAGTTCGTCGGCGCCGAGCACGTTGTTGTCGCCCGAGACGATGTTGTCGTCACCGCCTTCCAGCTGGTTGCCGTTGCCACCGACGATGTTCCGATCGCTCGGATCGTCGTCGACATTGCCCTCGGACCCGTCCAGCAACTGGTTGTCGTTGCCGGTGACGAAGTTGTCGCTGCCGGACTCGACCGTATTGTCGTCGCCGGCGGCGGCGTTGTCGGTACCGCCGTTCAGACCCTGGAGGTCGTTTTCCCCGGTGAGATCGTTGTCGGCTGCGTGCGCCGGGCCGTGAATCCCGAGGTGGCCGATGACGCCGGCTGCCAGCAAGGCCGCGAACACGGGATTCAATCGGAAAGTGCGAACGGACACGGGGAGACCCACCGTCGGGCAGCCGCTCCCGCGGGCTACACGACCGGCATTTTCATGCTTCTTCATGGTTTTTATACCCCACCGCCGATTCTGCGGCGGATGCTTATTGTTGATTATTGAACTGCAGGCAATCCGACGAAAGTTAACAAAAGTCGATAGAAATGACAATGCGAATCAACTTTTCTCACGCAAGCGCACACGTTCCGAAAAAGTCACACACTAGCGCGGACCGGTCATGCCATCCGTCGTCATGAAAGGGCCGAGGAAACGGCAACGTGAGCGATACTTCTCGACCAGCCGCGTCGCTCGTCGAGCCAAGCGGAACCGGTCTTTCGCGAATACGAAGTAACGATGACGGGCATCGGTTGCGTCGACCTCGCGACCGCCGATACCGAGCGTACTACCGATACTGTTGCGGTTGTGCCGAACGATTTTTGCGCGCACTTCGACGATGTCCGTGGTCTGGAAGAGTCGGTCGAGAACCAGCGCGGTGCAGACCACGCCCAGCCCTCGCGGCGCCCGCGGATCCATCATGACGCCGAACTCCGCTCCCCGGGCCGTGTAATCGCGAAGCAACACGAATCCGCGGACCGAGCCATTGAACCGAATGAAGTGCACGTCGACGGTCCTGTTACGCAGCAGGTGTCGCCGGACCCAGTCCTCGTGACTGGCGTAATCGATGGGCGCCGGCCGGCTCATGAACGGCCGCACCGCCTGATGATTGCGAATCTCCCACAACGTGCGGCTATCGCGCGCGGTGAACGGGACGAACTCGATGCTCTGGAACATGACCGGCTCAGCCCCGCCTCGCGGCAGGACTGTTCAACTCGTCCGAGAGCGCACCGGCCACCACCTGGACCGCTGCGCGAAGGCGGCCCGGATCGATGGTGTACGGCGGCAGCAGGCGAATGTACGAGCCGGCCGCGCTCAGGTGCACGCCGGCTTCGAAGGCGCGCCGGCGAACCGTCGCCGCGATCGAGGCACTCGGCGCCTCGAGCACGCAGAAGGCGCCGTGGAGCCGAACCGCCACCCCGCGCAACGGCTCGAAATTCTCGCGCAACACCGACTCGATCCGCGCCACCCGGGCCGGCGCCTCGATCCGCCGCATTCGCTGCAGCGTGGCCACCACCGCCGCGCAGGCGAGCGGGTTGTTCGAAAACGTGCTGGTCAATCCGTACGGCGGGTCCACCGGTCCGAGCGCACGATTCAGGAGCACGGCGGACACCGGGAAGCCATTGCCCATGGCCTTGCCGATCATGACGAGGGCGGGCGCGAACCCGAGCGCATCGAAGCAGAACACGGGACCGGTGCGGTAAAAGCCGGTGAGCACCTCGTCGAATACCAGCAGCGTGCCGGTATGCCGCGTCAACTCGCGCAGGCGCCGGTAGAAGTCGTCGCTGGCGCGGTAACCGCCGCCGACGCCCTGCACCGGCTCCACCACCAGCGCGGCGATGGAGCGCGACTCGAGTCGCGCCTGCACCAGCTCCAGTATGTCGGACTCGTCGTGCGTGGCAACGAACGGCAGGCGATGGTAGTCGTCGATCCGGGCGTCGTCGGGATTGTTCCAGGCGAGGCACGTCGCCGCCAGCGACTTGCCGTGCATGGCGCGCGCGAATCCGGCGGCGCCGGCGCGACCGGTGAGCAGGCGGGCCAGGCGCAGGACCGTCTCCAGCGCCTCCATGCCATTGGAGAAGAAGTGGTACAGGGCAAGCGAGCCGGGAATCAACGACTCGACCGCCGAGCGTGCCTCAGCCTGTACCGCGCATGCCAGCTGGCTGGTGGTCGACAATCGTTCGAGCTGGTCGGCGACGGCACGCGTGACGTGGGCGTCGGCGTGTCCCAGCGCGGCGGCGCCGGTGCCGGCGAAGAGATCGATGAGCTGCCGGCCGGCGGCGTCGATCAGGACGTCGTTGCGCGCCGAGGCGATCACGAACCGGTTGTCACCTTCGCCCGCCGTCACGCGCCGGCCCCGGTCACGCCTGGCCGCCAATGGTGTTTTCCCGCTCGCCGTCGAGCGCCACCAGTTCCGCGTGTGACCAGGTATGTCGGCCCGCGGCCTGGATCGACTCGTGGTGCCGGTACAGTCCGTCGAATATCTGCGCGAAGTCGTCGACCGGTCGATCGTGCAGGAAAACGGATTCGACATCGGCTGCCGCCAGGTCGCGGCTGATGGTTACACGCGACGCGTCGTCGTGCACCAGCGTCAGCACCGCCTCGATATAGGCCTCGACGCTGTCCGTGCTCAGCCACCCGGGCAGGCCGAGGCGGGCCGACATCACGGCATCGGTATTCGAGTGCATCTCGCGGCCGCGCAGGTTGACGATGGGCAGGGCGCACCGCGCCGCATCGACGATGCCGTTGGCGGCGCCGAAGGGAAAGGTGCTCAGGAACAGGTCGCAGCCATTCAGACGATCGAGGTAGTCCGCGTAAGACGTCGTGGCATGCACCTCGGCCGGCAACAGGCGCTCGATGCGCCGGCGAAACGCCTGGTAGGCGGTATTCGCGGTGTTGGGGAAAAACACGAAGCACAATGGGCGTCGTGCCCGCTCGGCGATCACGGCGCAAGCCGCGAGAAAGGCCGGCGTGACCTTGCGAATCCACGCCGGCACGGCGAGTCGCACGGTCCGGGGCCGTTCGCGGACAACGGCCGTCATGCCGCCGCCCTGCGGGTGGTCGAGAAATCTGACCGCGGGATCGCGAACGATCACCGTCTCGGCAATCGTCGTCGGGTCCGCCACCACGCCGTCGTGGGCGATGGCATAGTCGATATACGGTGAATGCGTCGTCGCCGGGTGTCCGAACGTCATGACCTGGATGGGCGCCAGTCGCAGGTTCGAGACAAGGATGGAAACGAATCGCATGCCCACGCTCGGCAGGTAGAGCACGTCAGGCCGATGGCCACGCACCGCGGCGCAGAAGGCGTCCGGATCCAACGGGTCGAAGGGCGTTTCGTCGACCGCGTCGAACGTCTCGCCGAGGCCCTCGCCGATGGCGGCGCCGCCGGTCATGAGTATGGTCTCGAAGCGGTGCCGGAGCGATTCGATACTCGCACCGTAGATACGATGCATGGCGTGGCCCACCGAATACAGCTCCGCCAGCACGACGATCCGCGGGCGCGTCGCATCGA
>JAUIDF010000336.1 GCA_030429125.1 Gammaproteobacteria bacterium
TGAAGTCGTCGTCGAGCCACGGCTTGTAGACCTTCAGCGCCGGGTTCACCAACAGGCCGTAGCGATAGAAGCGCTCGATGTCGTTGCCCTTGTAGGTGCTGCCGTCGCCCCAGATGTGAACGTCGTCCTCCCTCATCGCGGCCACCAGCATACTGCCTGTCACGGCGCGGCCCAGCGGCGTGGTGTTGAAGTACGGCATGCCGCCGGTGAGCACGTGAAACGCGCCGGCCTGGATGGCGCCGATCCCCTCGTTGACGAGCTGCTGACGGCAATCGACGAGACGCGCGAGTTCCGCGCCGTAGTCGGTCGCCTTGCGCCCGATCGCATCGTAATCGTCCTCGTCCGGCTGGCCCAGGTGCGCGGTGTAGGCGAACGGGCGCGCTCCCTTGTCCTTCATCCACAACAGGGCGGCGCTGGTATCGAGGCCGCCGGAAAAGGCGATGCCGACTTTCTCGCCGACGGGCAGGGATTGGAGAATGGCAGACATTGATCAACTCACAGCGTAAAAAGGACGCAAGGATATACGCTCGCTGCTCGGCGCGTCCACGCGGCGTCGCCGTCATCGCGCGACGCGGACCGCATCGCGCGATGACGGCACTTCGGGGACGGTCGAAACCCGAACGGCAACCGCAGCTGCTAGAATCCCCCACGCACGCGCCCGCCGGAGATCGTCGGCGCAACGACCGACCCGGCGAACGGGCCTTCAGCGCGGCGGCTGCCGCAGTGTGATGCCAGGCAAATGATTCGTGCACGACGGGCCCAGCCCGCCCCAGGACACCCGAGACCGGATTCGCCACGCCGCGCCGCAACCCCCGGGCGGGTCGCCGGCGGCATCATTCTCGCCAATGCCGTCGCCCTGGCCGTGTTCGGCATCGGGCCGGTCGCACAGGCGCAGGTTGCCCTGCTCCTGCTCGGCGTGACCTGCCTCGGTCATGGCGTGCTCGCGTCGGCGCGCATCGACCGTGTGTTCGACCGTCAGTTGCTCGTCGTACTGTCTTTCGTCACCGGGGCCGGGGTGTTCGTCGCCTGCAACTTTCTCCTGTTCCATTTCGAGCATCCGCGGGCAATCCGGCTGGTCAACATCGCCGTGTTGACCACCGCGGCGGTGCACGCGCTGTTTGCGTGGTGGCGATCGGGCGCACGGCAATCGCGCCCACGCAGCGACCATCGCAACGTCCTGACAACCCCGGAGATGACGCTGTGCCTGTTGCTCGCCACGCTGATGGCGATCACGACGCTGTACAACCCAGACTGGGGCCAGCGCGGCGACCTCAATCATCACCTCGGCGCCATGGTCACCGAGCTGACCCGCAATTGGCTCCCGCCCGCGTCTCTCATCCACCTCGGCCTGCAGATATTCCTGGCGGCGATCGATTGCACGCTGGGCCGGACGAACGGCGAATGGTCATTCAGCGGCTACGGGTGGGTCGGCTTCTCCTTCCTCGCCTGCCAGTTCTTCCTCGTGGCATACCTCGGAAAGCGCTTCCTGGCCCTGCACGGTCCGTGGGTGGCGGTCCTGGTCCTGTCCACCGCCTTTTTCGGCGCCATTAACTACCCGCTCTTCGCGCTCGACCACGCCTCGTATCTCGGTCTGTTCAACTTCAGCGGATATTTTCACAACCAGCCCCAGTTGACGGCCACCGTGATCGGGTTGTCGGCGCTCGTTTGCCTGCTCATCTCACGAACCGGCGCGGCCTACACCTATACCTTGGCCGCGTTCCTCGCGGCCACCAGCTTCTTTTTCAAGCCGTCCTTTTTTACCGTCCTGGCGCCCGTCATGATGTTGATGGGCTTGCTCGACAGGCGGCGATTGAACCTCGATCGATTGATCGGTTATGCCATCCTCGTGGCCGTCGCCGTGTCCTGGTGGGCGTACCCGCTGATATTCGATATCGGCAAACTCGAGACCGATCTCCTCGTCCGTCCCTTCGCCGTGCTGTTCCACTACAGCAGCCGCTACCTGCCGGAAGTCGTCCTGCGCTACCCGTTGTTGCACGCCGCCGTCACGCTGATTCTGTCTTTCGCCCTGCCTCTGTTCGCGGCATCCATCGCGGTGGCGCGTTTTCGACCCGGTTCGTGGCGAGAGGACATGCCCTGGCTGCGCGAGGCATTGCCGATTCTCCTCCTGTTCGTCCTCGGAACGGCACAAGCCATCCTGTTCGTCGAGAACAACCGCAGGATGTTCCACGGCAATTTTACCTGGGCCTTCCAGTCCGCCTACCTCGCGACGCTGCCGCTCGTCGTCAAGTTGCTCAGCCTCGTGCGGCCGCGCGCGCTGCTTGCGGTCGCAACGGGACTGCTGCTGCTGCACCTGTGGGGCGGCGCCCTTCGCTACGGTCGGTTCCTGATCGGCAGTTGGTAGACCCGGCCCGACATCGGGCCCGGCCGGGCTTCAGGCCGCATCATGGCAGAGTTTCGGAATCAACCCGTCCAGCATGTCCATGCAACGCTGCAACTGCCCGGCACTGACGTACTCGTCGGGCTTGTGGGCCTGGTTGATCGAACCCGGGCCGCATACCACGGTGGAGATACCCATTTCCTGGAACAGGCCGGCCTCGGTACCGAACGACACCACGGCAGTGTCGTTGCCGGTGAGTTCGCGCGCGATGCGAATCGCCTCCGAGTCCGGCACCGGCTCGAGTCCCGCCACTTCGCCGATGACCTCGGTGATCACTCGGGCATCGGCATGCACGGCGCGCATCGCCGGTGCGAGTTCCTCCTCGGCAAAGCGTCTAATCCTCTCGAGCGCATAGTCGGCGTCTTCGCGATTGACGGGCCGCATCTCCCAGTCCACCTCGCAGTGCCGGGCGATGACGTTGCGCGCGATGCCGCCGTGAATTCGTCCCGTCTGGATGGTGCTGTAGGGCGGATCGAAGGGACTGCCCGCCGGCGCCCGGCCTTTCAGCTCCTCGGCCACTTCCATGAGGCGGGAGATGAAGCGCACGGCGTACTCCACGGCGTTCACGCCGCGCGCCGGAACCGAGCAGTGTCCCTCCAGTCCGGTGAACACCGTCTGGTACTCGTAGCAGCCCTTGTGCCCTTCGATCACACCCATGTCGGTCGGTTCGCCGATGATGCAGACCGACGGCCGAATCCCCTGCGCCTTCAACCTGTCCAGCATGATCGGCGCACCGAGACAGCCGATTTCCTCGTCGAAGGTGAAGGCGAAGTGCACCGGCTTGACCAGGTCGGACTGGTCGAACTTCGGCGCCATGGCCAGCGCGCAGGCGATGAACGCCTTCATGTCGCAGGCGCCGCGTCCGTAGACGCGTTCGCCGCGGGTGGTGGCCTTGAAGGGATCCACGGTCCACGGCTGGCCCTCGACCGGGACCACGTCGGTATGTCCGGACAGGATGAAACCGCCGTCGGTCTCGGGCCCGATGGTGGCAAACAGGTTGGCCTTGCGGCCGTCGGCATCGTAGCTCAGCTCGGTGCGCGCGCCGAGCCCCTCGAGGACTTCCCCGGCGTAGCCGATCAGGTCGAGATTGGAGTCCACCGAGACGGTGGGGAATTCGATCAGGCG
>JAUIDF010000036.1 GCA_030429125.1 Gammaproteobacteria bacterium
GCACCGTCACCGAGACGGTTTTCGAGAAGCGCTTCATGCACGTACACGAATTGCAGCGCATGGGCGCCGATATCCGCATGGAAGGCAATACCGCCGTGGTGCACGGCATCGAACATCTCACCGGCGCCCCGGTCATGGCCACCGACCTTCGCGCGTCCGCCTGCCTCGTGCTCGCCGGACTGGTCGCGCGGGGCGAGACGATCATCGACCGCATTTATCACATCGATCGCGGCTACGACTGCATCGAGGAGAAACTGGCGCAGATCGGCGCGCAGATCCGGCGGGTGCCCGGGCACCTGGTGGGGCGCCGCACCGCCGTCGCCTGACCGCTCGCATTCGCTGCCAACCCATGCTGACCGTCGCGCTGTCGAAGGGGCGTATCCTCGATCAGACCCTGCCATTGTTCGCCGCCGCCGGCATTGAACCGGCGGCCGATCCCGCTGCCAGCCGCAAGCTCATTCTCGACTCCAATCACCACGACCTCAGGTTCCTGGTGGTGCGCCCGGCGGACGTGGCCACCTACGTGCAGTACGGTGCCGCCGACGCTGGCGTCGTCGGCAAGGACCTGCTCATGGAAAATGGCGGCGAAGGACTGTACGAGTTGCTCGATCTTGGCATATCGCGCTGTCGCATGGTCGTCGCCGAGCCGGCCGAATTGGCCGCCGGCGACGATCCCTCGCGCTGGACCCGGTTGCGAATCGCGACGAAGTATCCCAACATCACGCGGGACCACTTCGCGGCCAAGGGCGTCCAGACCGAGATCATCAAATTGTACGGTTCGATGGAGCTGGCGCCGCTGGTGCACTTGTCGGACCGCATTGTCGACCTGGTCGATACCGGCAGCACGCTGCGCGCCAATGGCCTCGTGGAAATCGAGCTCATCGCCGACATCACGGCGCGGCTGGTGGTGAACCGCGCGTCGATGAAGCTCAAGTCGTCGCCGCTCGGCACGATGATCGCCGACCTGAAAGCGGCGGTCGCCGCCGCCAGCGCGGCCTGATCGAGACGAAGGTTTGTCATGACGCACGCGGGTATCGCGCTCCTCGACGAAGGCGACGGCGATTTCCCTGAACGCCTCGATCGGTTGCTGTCGCGCGACGACGGAGATTTTCGCGACATCGACGATGCGGTGGCGCGCATCATCGCCCACGTGCGGGACCGCGGCGACGATGCCGTGATGGAGTACACGCGGCGGTTCGATCGTCGCGAGGTCGCCGGAGCGAACGATCTCTGCATCGAGTCGAGTGAGCTGCAGCGGTCGCTCGATGCGCTGGGAGCGGATCAGCGCCGGGCCCTCGAGCACGCCCGCGACCGGGTGGAGGCGTTTCATCGTCGCCAGGTCGAATCCTCGTGGAGTTTCCAAGAGCCGGACGGCAGCCGTTACGGTCAATTGATCACGCCGCTGGAGCGCGTGGGCGTTTACGTGCCGGGCGGGAAGGCGGCCTATCCGTCGTCGGTGATCATGAACGTGGTGCCGGCGCGCGTTGCCGGCGTGGCGCAGATCGTCATGACGGTGCCGACCCCCGACGGCGTGGTAAACAATGCCGTCATGGCCGCGGCCGCCATTGCCGGCGTCGACCGGGTGTTCGCGATCGGCGGCGCCCAGGCGGTCGCCGCGCTGGCCTACGGAACCGCCACCGTGCCTGCCGTCGACAAGATCGTCGGCCCCGGCAATGCCTACGTCGCCGCGGCCAAGCGACAGGTTTTCGGTCGCGTCGGCATCGACATGATCGCCGGGCCCTCCGAGGTGGTGGTGATCTGCGACGAGGGCGCCGACCCGCGCTGGGTGGCGATGGACCTGTTTGCCCAGGCCGAACACGACGAGATGGCGCAGTCCATCGTTATCTGTCCCTCGGCGACGGTGCGCGACGCGGTGCTCGCCGCGGTGGACGACCTGCTGCCCGGCATGGAGCGACGCGACATCATCGCCGCGTCGCTGGCGAAGCAGGGCGCCGCGATCGTCGTCGAGGACCTCGATGCGGCGGTACGGCTGGCCAACCGGATCGCTCCCGAGCACCTGGAACTGCTGGTGGCCGAACCCGGGCGACTGCTGCCCGCGGTGAGGCATGCGGGCGCGGTATTCGCCGGTTACTACAGTGCCGAATCCCTGGGCGACTACTGTGCCGGTCCTAACCACGTGCTGCCGACTGCCGGTACGGCGCGGTTCAGTTCGCCGCTGGGCGTATACGACTTCGTGAAACGCACCAGCCTGATCCAGTGCTCGCCCGACGGCGCCGGGCGCCTCGCCGAGACCGCGTCGATTCTGGCGCACGCCGAGGCGCTGACCGCCCACGCACGTTCGGCGGCGTTTCGGGGCAATGGCGGGAAATGACGATTCCACTGCCCTAGCACACTGCAAACGCCGCGGATAGTCTGTTACTATTTTGGCAACGGACCGAACCCATACAGACGTTTCAAACGCGCCACCCGCCCTCCTTACCCGACCCGTCCCGCACGATTCAGCAGGAAATCCGATTCTCATGGCCGATCGCATAGCCACGGTCGAGCGCAATACCGCCGAGACGCGCATCTCGGTCACGCTCAACCTCGACGGCGCCGGGCAGGCCCGCCTGGATACCGGCATCCCCTTCCTCGAGCACATGCTGGACCAGGTGTGCCGTCACGGCATGGTCGACCTCGACGTGCGCGCCGACGGCGACCTGCATATCGACGATCACCACACCGTCGAGGACATCGGCATCACGCTCGGACAGGCGCTTCGCGAGGCGCTCGGTGACAAGCGCGGTATCGTGCGATACGGGCATGCCTACGTACCGCTGGACGAGGCGCTGTCCCGCGTGGTCATGGATTTCTCCGGGCGGCCGGGGCTCGTGTACCGCGTGGATTTTCCGCGTGCCCGAATCGCCGCGTTCGACGTCGACCTGTTCCGTGAATTCTTCCAGGGGCTGGTCAACCACGCCGCGATGACCCTGCACATCGACAACCTGCGCGGCGACAACGCTCATCACGTGGCGGAGACGATGTTCAAGGCCTTCGGTCGCGCGTTGCGTGCCGCCGTCTCCCGTGATCCGGCCATGACCGGCGTGATTCCCTCGACCAAGGGCGCGCTGTGATGCAGCGCATCGCGGTGGTCGACTTCGGCACCGGCAACCTGCGTTCGGTCAGCAAGGCGGTGGAACACGTGGCGCCGGATGCGAACGTCATGGTGACGCGGGACGCGGCCGACATTGGTCGCGCCGACCGCGTCATCCTGCCCGGTCAGGGCGCCATGGGGAGCTGGTTCGCCGCCATGCGCGAACGTGGTCTCTCCAACGCGGTTCGCGAGGCGCTCGCCCGCGTACCGGTGCTCGGTATCTGTCTCGGTATGCAGGCGCTGCTCGAGCGCAGCGACGAAGACGGCGGCATCGACGGGCTCGGCGTGGTGGGCGGTCGCGTGCGCCGATTCGTACGCAATCCCGATGCCACCGAGTCGTTCAAGATTCCGCACATGGGCTGGAACCGGGTGCGCCAGGCGGTGCGACATCCGCTGTGGCAGGGCATTGCCGACGGTAGCCGCTTCTACTTCGTGCACAGTTACTTTGCCGAGCCACGCGAATCCGGCGATGTCGCCGGCACCACCGACTACATAGTCGACTTCGCCTCGGCCGTTGCCCGCGGCAACCTGTTCGCGGTCCAGTTTCATCCCGAGAAAAGCCATGCACAGGGACTCGCCCTGCTGGGCAACTTCGTCCGCTGGGATGGCGTTCACGAGTCATAGCGAGGAAGGATAAATGCTGTTGATACCGGCAATCGACATCAGGGAAGGCAAGTGTGTTCGGCTGCGGCAGGGCCGCATGGACGATTTCACGGTATTCGCCGACGATCCCGTTGAGGTCGCGACGCGATGGGTCGAACAGGGCGCACGACGCCTGCACGTCGTGGATCTCGACGGCGCCGTGGCCGGGGAGCCGGTCAATGCCGCCGTGGTCCGGCGCATCATGGAGGCGCATCCGGACCTGCCGGTACAGGTCGGCGGCGGCATCCGTGACGAGGAAACCGTCGAGGCCTACCTCGAGACCGGCGCGCGTTTCGTCATCATCGGCACCAAGGCCGTCAACGAACCGCATTTCATTTCCGACCTGTGTGCCGAGTTTCCCGGTCGCGTCATCGTCGGGCTCGACGCCAGGGACGGGCGTGTCGCCACCGACGGCTGGTCGAAACTGTCTCGCCACGACGCCGTCGACATGGCGCGACATTTCGAGAACGACGGCGTCGAGGCCATCATTTATACGGACATTCAGCGAGACGGCATGCTGAGCGGCGTCAACGCCGACGCCACGGCCAAGCTCGCCGAGGCGATCAACATCCCCGTCATCGCGTCGGGGGGCGTATCCGGCATTGACGACATTCGCCACCTGTGCGACGTGTCCGAGAGCGGTATCTACGGGGTGATCCTGGGTCGCGCGCTCTACGAGGGCACCCTCGAGCTCAAGGACGCGCAAGCGCTCGCGGACAGTCGCGCCGCGCCAGTGTTCGGCAAGTAGCGACCTCCGTGGCCCTGGCGAAGCGCATCATCCCCTGCCTCGACGTCGACGCGGGTCGCGTGGTCAAGGGCGTGAACTTCGTCGACATCCGCGATGCCGGCGACCCGGTGGAGGTGGCGCGGCGCTACGACGAGCAGGGCGCGGACGAGATCACCTTCCTCGACATCACCGCGAGTTCCGACGAGCGCGCCACCATGGCGGAAGTGGTCGAGTCGGTTGCCGGCCAGGTGTTCATTCCGCTCACGGTCGGTGGCGGCATTCGCCGGCTCGATGATATCCACCACATGCTGGCATCGGGCGCCGACAAGGTGTCGATCAACACCGCCGCCGTATCCCGGCCCGAGTTCGTGGCCGAGGCCAGCCGGCATTTCGGCGCCCAGTGCATCGTCGTGGCCATCGACGCCAAGCAGGTGTCCGGCGACCCGGCGCCGGCATGGGAGGTGTTCACCCACGGCGGCCGTCGTGGAACGGGCCTCGACGCCGTCGAGTGGGCGCGGCGCATGGCCGACAGCGGCGCTGGCGAGATCCTGCTCACGAGCATGGACCGCGACGGCACGCGCGACGGGTTCGATCTCGCCCTCACCCGCCGCGTATGCGAGGCCGTTGCCGTGCCGGTGATCGCCTCGGGCGGGGTGGGCAACCTGGAACACCTGGCGGAGGGTGTCACCGCGGGGGGCGCCGACGCGGTGCTGGCCGCCAGCATTTTTCATTTCGGCGAGTACAGCATCGGTGAGGCCAAGGCATACATGGCAGGGCGCGGAATCGAGGTCAATGACTGAGCGGAACGAGAAAAAGACCGGCGACGTGCTGGCAAGGCTCGCGCTGACCATCGAGTCGCGTCGCGACGCCGATCCGGACTCGTCGTACGTGGCCTCGCTGTTGGCGGGGGCGGAACCGAGGCTGCTGAAGAAAATCGGCGAGGAGGCCGTCGAGCTGGTGATCGCGGTCCGTGACGGCGATCGCGGGGCCATGGTCCACGAAGCGGCGGACCTGTGGTTTCACACCCTCGTCGCGCTGGCGCGTCGCGGCGTCGACGCGGGCGACGTCATCGCCGAGCTCGAGCGCCGGTTCGCACGTTCGGGGCTCGAGGAGAAGGCGTCGCGCGAGTTGTAACGGTGCGTGTGCGGCATGGTTTTCCTAGTGCGAAGCGGCCTCATTCGGCATAGAATAAACGGTTGAAATTTACCGGGACTGGCGGGGTGTCGGACTCCCACCCGGACATTCATACTCGACTGGAGAGACATCGACATGGGTTTTGGCGGCATCAGCATATGGCAACTCCTGATCATCCTGGTGATCGTGGTCCTGATTTTCGGTACCAAGAAGTTGCGCGGCATGGGCGGCGATCTCGGATCGGCGATCAAGAGTTTCAAAAAGGCGGTCAAGGAGGATGACGGCGCAAAGAAGGATGGCGAGGCGGACGAGGGCGAAGACAAGGTTGCGCTCGAGGCCGACCCGCCGGCAGACCAGGCACGTTCAGAGTCCACAGCGGACACCGAGGACGAAAAGGAAAAACGCCAGGCCTGATCGCGCAAGGGCTGGATTCGCACTGCTAGCGGAGTAGATCGTGTTCGATATCGGTTTCTGGGAGATGAGCCTGATCGCGCTGATCGCGCTCGTGGTCCTCGGGCCCGAAAGGCTTCCATCGCTGGCGCGCACCGCGGGCCACTGGATCGGCCGTGCCCGTCGCATGGTCGGCGAGGTAAAGGCCGATATCGATCGGGAGATTCGCAACTCCGAACTCAAGGAGATGGAATCCCTGAAGAAGGACATCGAGAAAACCGGCCGCGAAATGTCAGGCGGTCTGTCGGGAAAATCTTCCGGCGTCGAGAAGAAGATCAAGGACGAGTTCGACCTGAGCGAAGCCATCCAGGACACCGCGAACAGCATCGGCAAGGACGCGCCCGCCTCCGACAAGCCAGAATCTGATGCCAAAAAGTAGTACCCCCAAGGACGCCGAGGCACCATTCATCTCACACCTCCTCGAGCTGCGCGACCGGCTCTTGAGGAGCGTGCTGGCGGTGCTCGCGATCTTTATCGTCTGTGCACCGTTTGCCAACCAGCTGTACGTGTACCTGGCCGACCCGCTGATGAGCGCGTTGCCGGAAGGCAACACGATGATCTCCACCGAGCCGCACGGACCTTTCTTCGTGCCGTTCAAGCTGGCATTCGCGGTGGCGGTGGCGCTGGCGATGCCCTTCCTGCTCTACCAGTTGTGGGCCTTCGTGGCGCCCGGCCTGTACGACAACGAGAAGCGCCTCGCGCTGCCGCTCGTGGTGTCGAGCACGCTGCTGTTCTACCTCGGCATCGCGTTCTCGTATTTCGTCGTCTTTCCGATCATCTTCCTGTTCTTCACGTCCACCGCGCCCGAGGGCGTGGCGGTGATGACCGACATCAACGCCTACCTCGGCTTCGTTCTGAAGTTGTTCTTCGCCTTCGGCATTGCCTTCGAAGTCCCGGTGGCCACCGTGCTGATGGTGCGAATGGGTGTGACCACGCCGGAAGTCCTGGCGGAGAAGCGTCCGTACATCATCGTCACCGCGTTCGTCGTAGGCATGTTGCTGACGCCGCCGGACATCTTCTCGCAAACCATGCTGGCACTGCCGGTATGGCTCCTGTTCGAAGTGGGGCTTTTCTTCTCCCGCCGCATGATGCGCAGGAAAAGGGCGCGGGAAGCGGAGGAGGGCGACGAGGAATTCGACGACTTCGACGACGTCTCGCAAGACGGATTGAAGCAGGGCGCCGGCCGACCCGAGGAAGGTCCCTAGCCGTCGCGTCGCGGCATCGATCATCGTCTCGAAGGCGCCGGATCGTGCCGGCTGTTCCCGTCTTGACATCTTGTCATGCGTTCTATTTACTATTGCGCAATATTCGGGAAGAGACGCTGCTGGCGGCCGCATTGACGGATCGTGCGCAGGGGACACTAACAAACGCAGCGAGGGTGGAGTCATTTCTGTCAAGACCGCACTGATCGTCGACGACTCGCGCGTCGCCCGATTGGCCCTTGCGCGACGGCTTGGCGCACGCGGCATCGACGTCATCTCGGTCGCTTCCGGCGCGGACGCATTGCGAAAGCTGCAGGACACGCGTCCCGACGTCATCTTCATGGACTACATGATGCCGGAAATGGACGGCCTCGAAGCCTGCCAGGCGATCGCCCGCAATTCCGCGACGTCCGCGATTCCGGTCATCATGACCACCAGCAACGACACGCCCGAGTTTCGCAAGCGTGGCGTGGCCAGCGGTGCGCGCGGTTTCCTCTCCAAGGGACTGGAAGACCGGGAGCTCGACAACGTGCTCGATTCGGTCGTGCGTCCGGGCCCGGAACCCCAACCGAAGAGAGAACCCGCCATGGCCTCCACCCGCGCGGAGCTCGACGAGCAGACCCTTGCCATGATTCGCGACCAGGCCATCAATGCGGCCCGACGCGCATCCGAGGAGTACTTTACCGGCCAGCTGCCGGGACTCGAGGAACAGGTCATCCAGGTGGCCGAGGCAGCGGCGCGCAAGGCGGTTGCCGGCGTCTCCGCCGGCGCCACGCCCACCGCCCCCGGCGCGGACGCCGACCAGCTGGCCGCCTTGCAGCGACGGGTCGACAACCTCTATAACGACAAGCAGCTTCGTTCGGCGGTGCAGAAAATGGTGCGCGAGGAATCCGGCGGCTCCAGCGGGGGGTCGCGGTCGCGCCGTCGCACTGAGCGTTCGCCCTCCGGGTTCGGTCGCTTCGTTCGCAACGTGGTGATCCTCGGCGTGCTGCTGGTTGCCGCCTACCTGGTCGTCGTGATCGCGTTTCCCGGCACGCCGCTGGCCATTAGCCTCGAGGGACTGGTCGACGGCGCGATTCGGCGGTTGACCTCGGGCGGGTGACGAGGCGGCGGATTGCCGCGATTCGTGGCGGGGCTTATCAACCGATTCGATTAGCTGATAAGATGCCGGGCACGGATGTGTCAATTTTTTCCCGGGCAGGGATGACGCGCGGCCCGGCCGCGACCTTCGGTACAAACACGATATAACCAGCGCCCGGCGCCTGCGACGGTGCCAGGGCCGAACGGCAACAACGATCCACAGGAGGAAATCATGCGAAACCTGTTCATCATGGGTATCGGCACGCTGATGCTCGCCGGCTGTGCCCAGACCCCCATGACGTATGGCGATCCGGCGGCGGAGTTGAATGTCGCCATCCAGACGGCCGAGAAAAAGCTCGCCATGGCACAGGAAGCGAATGCCGAGTGGCGGATCATCGACAAGGCGACCGGTGGCTCGGCCGTCGACCTCTCCAAGATTCTCTCTGTCGCCAAGGAAAAGGCCGAGGCCGGCGAGATGGACGAGGCGCGACGTCTTGCCGATGCGGTCATCAAGTATTCGGAACTGGGTCTGAAGCAGTCCGCGGAACAGGCAGGCAGCGGACCGGTCTACAATCCCGACGCCTGATTCGATCCGGATCTGTCCGGCAGAAAACGCCCCGTCAAGGGGCGTTTTTTTTTCGATTGCCGGATCCCGCCGCAAACAGGCCAGGCGGATCGACGAGTGCGGCTGAGTGCATGGGCTACAATGCGCAAGCGTCCTTCAAGCCACCGACTGCCATCAGAATCATGCGCCGACGACTGCCGGCCTGCCTCTTGCCGATTGCCCTTGCCTGTTCCGCAACGGTGTACGCCGATGCCGTTCGCCTCGACATTGCCATGGTCGAGGCGGGTGCGATCGCGGAACGCGGGTGGTTCACGGTGGTCAGCGGCGAAGGCGAGGTCGCGGCGACGGAAGCGGCTGCTGCGAAAGGCGCCGCCACGCCCTATCGACGAGACGACGACGAGGTGGTCTTCGTCAAGCACGATCGCGGCGTGTACACCGTCATCTCCGCGGCCTGGATCCAGGCGGCCGCCGCGTCCGTCCGAGAGGTGGCACAAGCCACTCGGGTGCGCCTGCACGGGTTGGCCGATGGCGGGAGCACATCGGCGGCCGCCATCGAGCCGCCGGTCGACATCCTGCCGCTGGCAGGCGCCGGTTCTCGGCGTGGGCCGGTGGTCGAATATCGGCACCGGGCGTCCTCCTGCAACGGCTTGAATGGCCGGCAGGTCAACCATCGCCGGACGCGCGTCGTGTGTCTCACGACCGCGAGCGACATCGGGCGGCACGTCGCCGAGGCCGCGCTCGTGGTGCCTTTTCCCGCGACCCCGACGCGGCCCGAACCGGCGGGTCCCGGCGAGTTCGGCTTCGATCTCACGCCGCTGGCCATGGCGGGCACCCCGCTCGGGGAGGTGCCGATCGTGGCCACGGATGACGGCGGGCACGCTTGCCTGGCGAAGGGGCCGGCGACAATCGACGCGCCGGTTGATTCGCTGCGGGTACCGAAGCGGTATCCGGAAGCGAAGATCCCCTTCCATGGGTGCTGAGTCCGGGCGACTGGCACCGGCATCGCGTCGCGCGTCGACGATTGTCCGCTCGTCCGTCGCGGCGTTCTGCGGACCGCTCTCGGCGCGGCGTTGGTCGGCGTTTCGCCCCGGCGGGCGCCGGTCCTGGCGGACCTGTCCGTTGAGCGTCGCCGGCTCGCCGAGGAGCGCCCGCGCGTGGTTCTCGTGAACTTCCGGACCAGCCGCTGCGCGCCGTGTCGCGCGCCGATGTCCTCTCTCGACCGGCTCCGTCGCCAGGTCGATGGCCGCCCGTTTCGGGACGTCGCCGTCAACCTGGACCAACGCCGTGCCGACATCGAGGCGTTCTTCGGCAGCCTGACGGTGAAGCCGACCTTTGAGGCTCTCCCGGATCGCGACGAGCGTACGCCGCGGAGCGGGCCGGTGCATGGTCTGCCGACGACGCTCGTCATCGATCCCGACGGCCGCGCGAGCCACGCATCGCACCGCGCGCGACGCCAGGACGGCGCCGAGGTGCGCGACCTGGTCGATGCCCTGCGACAGCCGGCGCAGCCGGATCGAACCTGAGCCATGGAAGCGCTTGCCGCGTGGCAGTACGCCGCCATCGCCCTCATGTTCGTCTGGGGCGGATTCGTCCGCTCGGGTCTCGGCTTCGGCGGTGCCGCGCTGACGTTGCCCCTGCTCCTGCTGGTGGTGAACGACCCGGTGGTGTTCCTGCCGGTCATCGCCGTTCAGCTCATCATCTTTGCCTTCGCCACCGTCGGAATGCACGTCGACCGCGTCGACTGGCGCTATCTCGGGCGCAGCCTGCTGGCGATTCTGCCGTTCAAGCTTGCCGGCGTCATCGGCCTGCTCAATCTTCCCGCCGGCGTGCTCACCGCCATGGTGTACGTCATCACCGCCTTCTATGCGGTGTCCTACATTCTCGGCGTGCAGTTCGCGAGCAAGAGCCGGACGATGGACTATGCGCTGCTCGCCGCGGGCGGATACATCAGCGGCACCTCGCTCATCGGCGCGCCGTTGATCATCGCCGTCTATGTCAAGTACGTGGCGCGAACGCACCTGCGGGAGACGTTGTTCGTGCTGTGGATCGTGCTGGTGGCAATCAAGATCGCGGCATTCGTCGCCACCGGCACCGACATGCAGCTCGTGCATCAGCTGTGGCTGTTTCCCGCCGCGCTGGTGGGTCACGTGCTGGGGCTCAAGTTTCACGCACGCCTCGGGCGCATGGCGCCGCAGAAGTTCCTGCGCGTGATCGGCATCGCACTGCTCGCCATTACCGTGGTGGGTCTTGCCCAGGCACTGTGGTCGCCCGTTGGCGGCGGCGCTTGAGTCCGACCGGGCGAATCGCCATAGTACCTCTCTGTACCCATCACTAGGCCGTCCCGTCCTCATGACAGACATCGTCAAGACCGCACAGACCCAGCTGCTGGAGCCCGCGGGTCTCACCGACAGCCACATCGGCCAGTTGCTCGGCGCCCTGACCTCGCGCCAGATCGACTACGGCGACCTGTACTTCCAGTACACGAGTCACGAGGGCTGGTCGCTGGAGGACGGGCGCATCAAGTCCGGCAGCCGCAACATCGACCAGGGTGTGGGAATTCGGGCGATCAGCGGCGAGAAGACGGGGTTTGCCTACTCCGACGAGATCGACCTGCCGGCGCTCACGCGCGCCGCCCGCGCCGCGCGCGAGATCGCCGCGAGCGGCGCTCCGGGGTCCGCCAGCGCCGGCAACGTCGCTGCGCGCGGCGTCGATAGCGCTCTCTACCAACCCCTGGACCCCGTCGCCAGCCTGGCGGACGCCGACAAGGTGGCCCTGCTCAAGAAGGTCGAGAAGGTCGCCCGCGATGCCGACGCCCGCGTCACCCAGGTGATGGCGTCGCTGGCCGCCGTGCGCCAGACCAATCTCGTCGTGCGCCACGACGGCGCCCTGTCGGCGGACGTGCGGCCGCTGGTTCGCCTGAGCGTCACCGTCATCGCCGAGCAGAACGGTCGCCGGGAGCAGGGTTCCCACGGCGGCGGCGGACGGGTCGGTTACGAGTACTTTCTGAAGGAAGGCCGCGCCGAGCACTATGCCCGCGAGGCCGTGCGCCAGGCGCTGGTCAACCTCGAGGCGGTGGACGCACCAGCCGGCACGATGACGGTCGTCCTCGGCCCCGGCTGGCCCGGCATCATCCTTCACGAGGCAATCGGACACGGACTCGAGGGCGACTTCAATCGCAAGGGCAGTTCCGCGTTCTCCGGACGCATCGGTGAGCGCGTGGCGTCATCGGAGTGTACCGTCGTCGACGACGGGACGCTCGCCGACCGGCGCGGCTCGCTCAACATCGACGACGAGGGTACGCCCACGCAGCAGACCGTACTCATCGAGAACGGCATTCTCAAGGGCTACATGCAGGACACCATGAATGCCCGCCTGATGGGTGTCGCGCCCACCGGCAACGGGCGTCGCGAGTCCTATGCCCACCTGCCGATGCCGCGCATGACCAACACCTACATGCTGGCCGGCGAACGCGATCCCGGCGAGATCCTCTCCTCCGTGAACCGGGGCCTGTACGCGGTAAGCTTTGGCGGCGGGCAGGTGGACATCACCTCCGGCAAGTTCGTCTTCTCCGCCAACGAGGCCTATCTCATCGAGAACGGCAAGGTCACGACGCCGGTGCGGGGCGCGACGCTGATCGGCAACGGGCCGGACGTGCTGACGCGCGTGTCGATGGTGGGAAACGACCTGGAACTCGACAGCGGTGTCGGCACCTGCGGCAAGGAAGGGCAGAGCGTGCCGGTCGGCGTCGGTCAGCCGACGTTGAAGATTGACGGCATCACCGTCGGCGGCGTGGCGGTCTGAAGATGAGTGGAAAGAACGACATGAGCAGCCAAGTAAGCAAGGAAAACGCTCCCATCGACGAGCAGCAGCTTCACGACGTGCTCGACATCGCTCTCGATCATGCGAAAGCGCGCGGCGCCAGCGGTGCCGAGGCGGTGTCCAGCACCGGCGATGGACTCGGTGTGAACGTACGCTTGGGGGATCTCGAGACCATCGAGCACAATCGTGATCGCGGTCTCGTCATCACCGTGTACTTCGGCACGCGGACCGGCTCGGCCAGCACGTCCGACTTTACATCGGGCGCCATCCGCAGCGCGGTGGAGGCGGCCTGCAGCATTGCCGCCCTGACCGAGGACGATACGGCCAACGGCCTGCCGGACGCCGACACCCTCGCGACCACCATTCCCGACCTCGACCTGTACCATCCGCGAGCGTTGTCGGTCGACGACTGCCAGGCCCGTGCGCTCGCCTGCGAGGCGGCCGCGCGCGCGGTGGACTCGCGCATCGTCAATTCCGAGGGCGCCTCCATGTCCGCCGATCGCGGCGTCGACATTCTTGCCAATTCACTCGGTTTTCGCGGCGTCAATCGCAAGACGCGCTACTCCGTGAGTTGCGCCGTCATCGGCAAGACCGACGCCGGCATGCAGCGGGACTACTGGTATCACACCGCCCGCTGCCTCGACGACCTTCAGTCCGGAGAGTCCGTCGGCGCGGCGGCCGGACGCCGCACCGCGCGACGCCTCGACGCACGCCGTCTGAAAACCGCCCAGGTCCCGGTCCTGTTCGAGGCGCCGGTGGCGTCCAGCCTGCTTTCGCATCTGGTCGGCGCCATCAGCGGCGGTGCGCTGTACCGAAAGGCATCGTTTCTCCTCGATCACGTCGGCCGGCAGATTTTCCCCGGGTTCGTTCGTATCCACGAGCGCCCGCTCATGCCTCGCGGCATGGGCAGTGCCGCCTTCGATAACGAGGGCGTCGCCACGCGCGAACGCGACATCGTCACCGACGGCGTCCTGCGCGGCTACGTGCTCGGCACGTATTCCGCGCGGCGACTGGGTCTCGCCACCACCGGCAACGCGGGCGGTGTCCACAATCTCGCCATCGACCCCGGCGCGAAGGACTTCGACGGCCTCGTCGGGGAAATGGGAACCGGCTTGCTGGTGACGGAGATGGCGGGCTTCGGCGTCAACAACGTGACCGGCGACTATTCGCGTGGTGCCGCGGGTTTCTGGGTGGAGAACGGCGAGATCAGTTACCCCGTCGAGGAGATCACGATTGCCGGCAATCTCCGGGAAATGTTCAAGGGCATCGCGGCGGTGGGCTCGGACGTCGACCTGCGCGGCAACTACCACACCGGGTCGATTCTCGTCGACCGGATGACGGTGGCGGGCGAGTAGGGCAGTGAGGCGGCCGAAGCGTCTGCTCGTTCAAGCGTGTGACGATCGGACGCTTCGCCTGCGCGGCCTCCGAATGGCGACGCTTGCCTTGTCGCTTCGTTTGCGTCCTGTCCTGCCAACGACTTGTCGAGATCGACGTCCATCGACATTGCCGTGATGGTGCGGCGGCAGATCATCCACTCCAACCCTCGCGGCACTGCTCGGCGATTCACGAGTCACGGCTGCCATCGACACGGAACGCGGACCGTTTACACGCGCGATTGGGGCGCTGACCGTCTTCCAGGGGCGTGTCACGGTGAGTGAGCGAGTACAGAAACGGTACGTCGGTTATCGCGAGGGGCACGCGGTCGACGGCGATCGTTCGAACTGGTCCGGAGACGGTCGCCGGCCGTTGAAATGGTCTGCCTGGTACCCGGCCGGCGATGGGGCGTCAACGGCGCCGCTGTACCTGGGTTCGCCTCAAACCGCGCTGTTCTATATGGGCGTCGTCGCCCGCGATGCCGGACTGCGCGCCGAACCGTCGAGGTTCCCCGTCGTCCTGGTTTCACACGGTACGGGCGGCTCGGCAAGTAGCCTCGGCTGGCTGGGATGTCGCCTCGCGGCGTCCGGTTTCGTCGTGCTCGGCGTCGATCATCACGGCAACACGATCAACGAACCGTACCGGGCCGAGGGATTCCTGTGCTGGTGGGAGCGCGCCACGGACCTGAGTGTGCTGCTCGATGTCATGCACCGGACCGGACCGTTCGCCGGTCGCCTGGATCCGGACCATGTCTATGCGGCGGGGTTTTCCCTCGGCGGTTACACGGTGTTGTCGATGCTGGGTGCGGTGACCGATATGGACCGGTTTCGCCGCTGGGCAGCGAACCAGCCGGCAGGCCGGGGTCCTCGCGAGTTTCCGAATCTTGCCGACGAGGTCGCGCCGCTGCTCGAGCGAAGCGCGGTGTTCCGTGAGTCGTGGAGATCGCATGCCCTGCCGCGAGCGGATTCACGGATCAAGGCCGCGGTGGCGCTTGCACCCGCGCCGCCGGTCCGCGCCTTTACACCCGCGAGCCTGGCGCTGATCGACGCGCCCGTTTCCATCGCGGTCGGCGGCGCCGATACCGAGGCGCCTCCGGATTCCTGTGCGCGTTGGTTGCACCGACACCTGCCGAACAGTCGTCTGCACGACCTCGGTCGCGAGGTCGGACACTATGTGTTCCTGTGCGAAGGCACCGAGTCGGGGCGCGAGGTTGCGCCGGAGATTTGCCGCGATGCGCCGGGCATCGATCGACGCAAGGTGCATGACCGGGTGGCTTCGATCGTCACGGATTCCCTCGCGCCGACCGTGATCCCGGCCGTGCGGTAATCACCGACGCCGACCGTGTGCACCGCCTGGCGCGTCGGCATTGACTACGACTTGAACTCGACCAGCACTTCGCGAAACGTACTCGTGCCGATGTTCTTCGCGCTGTGAGTCACGGGGACGGCCGGATAGCCGGGACGATCGGCCACGATCACATCGCCCTGCACGCGAAAACTCACCGCGCCGCCCGATTCCAGCTCCACCGTGTCGAGCAGCTCGCCGTCGGGGCCGTACACTTCGAGGGACGAACCCGACACGACACGAACGGCGTAGTCCAGTTCGTGGGTATGCCGATTGCCGTGTTCGCCCGGTTCGAGATCGAGATGCCAGACCCTGACACGTTCGTCCTCGTAGACCATTTTCGTTCCGACACCTGGCACGTGCTTACCTGTCCGAATCGCATCGATGAATTTGGGTGGTCCGGGGCTCGCAGAGGCAGGGGTGGCCAGCCACGGCGCCGACCCGGTCGCCGACAACTATAGCGGCCGGCGCGCTATGTCGCCAGCGCGAATCCCGCCCGGTAGCGCCTGCCGAATCGGCGTGCATGGTGTTCGCGGTACCGCGGTGCGATGGGCCTGCGGCGCGCTGGTCAAATGTTGTGAACCGACACGGGTTGGCGTACCGTATCTTCCGCCCGCGCCTGGGCTCAGTGTGCCGCCAACAAAGACTCCGGAACGTGATGCCAACCAACCGTCCCGAGCGTGGGGGAGCGACCCACCGGATACTCCTCGTCGCGAATCGCAAGAGCCGAAACGGCCGTGCCGATCTGTCGGGCGGACTCGAACTGTTGCGACAGCGCGGCCTCGTCGTTGACGAGCACTACCCATCGAGACCCGGTGATATTCCCGCGCTGATCCTCGAGCATGGGCGCGCCGTCGACGCGGTCCTCGTGGGCGGTGGCGACGGCACCATGAACTGTGCCGTCGGCGCGATCCTTCAGTCCGGGCTGCCGCTCGGCATCCTGCCGATGGGTACCGCCAACGACCTTGCACGCACGCTGGATATTCCCCTCGACCTGGTCGAGGCCTGCCGGATCGTCGCCGACGGTAACACCACGCCGATCGATGTCGGCTTCGTCAATGACATCGCATTTTTCAACGCTGCAAGCATCGGACTCGGCGTCGAGGTCACCCGCCGATTGACCAGCGACGTCAAGGCACGTTGGGGCGTTTTCGGCTATGCGCGCGCGGTGTATGATGTCCTTCGGGCGACGCGGTCGTTCACCGTAGAGATCGACTGCGATGGAAAGTCGGAACGATTGCGTTCTATCCAGGTAACGATCGGCAATGGCCGTTACTACGGTGGCGGAATGGCAATAGCCGACGATGCCGCGATCGATGACGGCCGCCTCGATCTCTACAGCCTGCGGCCGCAGGGTCTCCTGCCGTTGATCTCGCTGGCACCGGCACTGCGTTTCGGACCCAGGGAAAATGGCGATACCATCGATGTTCGACGCGGCGCCCGAATCCGGATTCGAACCCGCCGGACGCGTGCCGTGACGGCGGACGGTGAGATCGCCACCCGAACGCCGGCCCGGTTTCGCGTCGAGCCACGCGCGGTTCGCGTGTTCGTGCCCTGGGTCTCGTCGAGTTGAGGGTCGGCGCGCCAGAACGAGCGATTCGCACGGTCGCAGTGGTTACCGTCCATGAGTGAATGACATGCTGATGCCCGAACATCTCGTTGCGCTCAACGACGTCGTCGTCACCTGCCGCGACGCGGCCCGGCAGTACGACGCCGACATCGACCGACTGTCGAATGCCGACCTGGCGACGCTGTTCGGGGCGCTGGTGGAGGAGCGCGAACGGTTCGCCCGCGAACTCTCCGCGCAGGTGCGCGATTTCGGCGGACTGCCGCGCGAGCCCGATGTCGAACTGGAGCAGGTGCAGCAACTGGTGAGCCGGTTCAGGGCCAGTCTCTCCCTCGATGAGCGACTGACGATCCTCGACGATCGGCTCGAGAACGAGCATGCGATCGAGGCAGCTGTCGCCCATGCACGGCAGTTCCAGTGGCCGAGAGCGACGGCGACGTGCCTCGATGGCGTTCGCGAAGCCGTTGAGCGAGCGGCTGAGCGGCTACGCGCGTTCAGGCAATCGTTGGCGGCGCAACAGGAGTAATGGCAGTGACGGGAAAGTCGTCGGCGAATCGCGTCGGTCACTGCAAGTCGGAGAATACCGGTCCGGGGCGTAATGCCGGACCGAAGCCGGAAGAGGCGATTCGACCGCGGTGCGGATGCGCGGAACCGGCTGCCTCAAGACCGATCCGTGCCTGAATTCCTGGTTTGGGTTGCGTTCGTCACCGCGGTCCTCGCGATGCAGACGATACCCGGACCGGACATGATGTTGGTGATCGCCCGGGGGGTTGGACAGGGGCGCCGCATCGCCCTGGCCTGTGTGCTCGGCTTCGCTGGCGCCGGTATCGTGCAGATTCCCGCGCTGGCATTCGGTCTTGCCGGTGTGTTGCAGGCGTCGCCATTTGCCTACGAAGCACTGCGATGGCTGGGGGCGATCTACCTGGTTTACGTCGGAATCGCCTGCCTCCTCTCGTCCTCACGCCGGGGCCACGAACAGTCCCGGGTACCCGGGACCGCGTTCGAAGCCTTTCGGCAGGGATTCTGGAACAACCTGCTCAATCCCAAGGTCCTGGTGTTCATGCTCGCCCTGCTGCCGCAGTTCGTCGATCCCGGTCGGGGATCGGTGGCGCTGCAATTCGTCGTGCTGGGAATGACCATGAAATGCTGCGGCTTCGCCGTGAACGCGACGGTCGCCGTGCTTTGCGGGTGGGCGGGCGAGCGCCTTTCGGAAAATCCCGCATTCGTGAAGTGGCAGCAACGCCTCGTCGGCACCGTGTTGGTCGGACTGGGCCTGAGACTGGCGTTCGAGACGGAGTCGCAACGCGCCGGCTAGCGTGGTGCCGGGCGGCGCGGCAAGTCCGGGGGAACTCGCGTCCCGTTCGCAAGACAGCGTCGGGTGCTGCGACTTGTCGGCCGGGTCCGGTGGCGTCGTGTGCCGTCGACCCGTGGAGCGACACCACTCGCGGACGCCCTTCGGCAGATATCAATCCGGAGCCGCGATCTTCATGCCGTTACCTGCTGCGAGGCGGTCTCTAACGCAATTGGCTGTCCTTGCTGCCGCGACGGTTGTAGGCGGACGTCGACGGTTGTCGCTTCTCCCATTCGGCCTGGCAGCCGATGCACAGACGCACGCCGGGCACGGCCTGGCGTCGCGGTTCGGGTATCGCCTCGCCGCATTCCTCGCATTCGCGAAGGCTCTCGCCGGCGGGCAGGCGACTGCGCGCCAGCGCAACGGCATCCGCGACGCTCGCGTCTATCTGATCCTGTATCGCCCCATCGCGTGTCCAGCCACCTGCCATGACGATGCCCTCCCGAGGTTATCTGCTGTTGGTGAACATCGTTTACTGGATGTTGCGCCTGCGCAGGTTCTCGAGTTTCCGCAGGTTCTGCTTGCGCGCTGCCTGGTATCGTTTGGCGGCCATTTCCATGAACTTTTCCTGGCTCGATTTCTCGCCTTCTTCGCGAAGTGATCTATAGCTGCAGTCGGCCTGCATTTCCCAGGCGCCGTAGCGGTCATTCATGCAGGTGTTGATGATCATCCGCAGGTCCTGCTTGATGTCCTCGGACTCCACGGGCACCAGAACTTCCACGCGACTTTCCAGGTTGCGCTTCATGAGGTCCGCCGAGCCGATGTAGTACTCCTCGTTGGCGCCGCCGCCGTTTCGGAAGTAGTAGATTCGGCTGTGCTCGAGAAAGCGGCCGACGATGCTGATCACGCGCATGTTCTCGGACAGGCCCCTGATGCCAACCTTCACCCGGCAGGTGTCACGGACGATCAGGTCCACGGTTACGCCCGCCATGGATGCGCGGTAGAGTTCCTTGCAGATGTCCGGATCCTCGAGGGCATTGCACTTGAGTTGTATGTGGCCGTTTGCGTCGTTCTTGTGCGCCTTGATCTCCCGGCGAATCTTGTTGATCAGGCTGGTTTTCATGATTCGCGGCGCCGGCAGGATCTTGTGGTAGTTCCGGTTCGGCGTATAGCCGGTGGTGAGGAAATTGAAGAACTCGGTAATGTCGGTGCCGATCTCCCGGTTCGACGTCAGCAGACCGAGATCGCAGTAGAGCTGGGCGGTGCCTTCGTGGTAGTTGCCGGTGCCGATGTGCACGTAGCGCCTGATGCCGTCGAAATCCTGGCGCACCACGAGCACCACCTTGCTGTGTGTCTTCAGCCCCACGACGCCATAAGTGACATGCACGCCCGCTTCCTCGAGGTGGCTGGCCCAGCGTACGTTGGTGGCCTCGTCGAATCTCGCCTTGAGTTCCACCGCCACGGCGACCTGCTTGCCGTTGCGCGCCGCCTCGATCAGGCAGTCGACGATCTTGCTTGCCTCACCGGTGCGGTACAGCGTCATCTTGATGGCGCGGACCTTGGGGTCGCGGCTGGCCTCCTCCAGGAAGCGCAGCACGGATGTCGCGAAAGACTCGTAAGGATGCTGCAGCAGCATGTCGCCGTGATCACGAATGATGTGAAATATGCTGCGCGTATCCACCAGCTTGAAATGGTCAGATGGACGGTAGGGAACGTCGCGCAGGTTCGGGATCATCAGCGATGAGATCTCGAACAGATCGCGCTTGGCGATCAGCCCGGTGGTTTCGAAGACGTCCTGGCCCTCGTTGAGCCCGAGTTCGGCGGACAGCATGCCGCGCCGCGCCGGATCCATGTCACGCTGCACCATCAGTTGCACGATGGGCGCGAACTTGCGCTCGCGCAGTTCCGAGACGATCATCTCCAGCAAATCGTTCGCCGCAGCCTCGTTTCGTTCCGAGCTGGCGTTGCGGATGACGCGAAAGTGTTCGCAGTGGTCGATGACCATGCCCGGGAACAACAGGTCCAGGTTGCCGGCCATGATCTGTTCTATGCGTACGAAACGGCGACTGTCGCCGATCGGAATGAATCGTTTCGTCCCGGCGCCCACGGGCACCTTGACGCGCGCAAGAGAGGAGAACTCGCTGTCCGGATGGTGCAGCGTGACCAGCAGGTTTAGCGAGAGGTTGGACACGAACGGGAACGGATGTGCGGGATCAACGGCCTGTGGCGTGATCAGCGGGTAGATGTTCTCCAGGTAGTATCGTCTGAGTGTCTGCCGGTCATTGTCGCTCAGCGAGTCGTAGTCGCATAACTCGACACCGAAGCGGGGCAGCAGCTTGAGAATCTCGGACAGGCTCTCTTCGACGTCTACTTCGAGCGACGCGATGAACTCGCGGCACATGCGGATCTGTTCGCGGGGGCTTCTGCCGTCGACGGTGAGCTCGCGATATCCGGCGCCATCCTGCTGTTTCAATCCGCCAATTCGTTTCATGTAGAACT
>JAUIDF010000037.1 GCA_030429125.1 Gammaproteobacteria bacterium
TTGCGATGTTGCTGCTGTACGAACCGCCGACGGCATACAATTGACCGCCGCTTTCGACGGTCACCGTTGCGCTCGCCGCGCCAAGGTCGTTTTGACTGTTGGTGATGACCCGCGATCGGTCGATGATCACCTCGCCGAGGTTCAGTCCGATCCTGAATTGCAGCCGACGGTCGGCCGCGACCACGGCATTGCGCTGCGCGAACTCGCGCTGCGTCGATACGGCGCAGGACAGGGCATCGGACGCGGTGTCGAACGCCGCCAGGATGGCGTCGCCGGCGTAGTGAACGGTGCGACCGTTGTGCAGTCCGACGGCGGCATCGAACATGTCGAGAAACTCACCGAGGCGCCGGTGGGTGCCTTCCTCGTCGAGCCCGGTCAGTTTCGAGTATCCCGCGACGTCTGCGTACAGGACCGCGGCGAGCTTGCGGGGCAATCGGGCAGTCACCGCTGCCATTCTCCTCGATGCGTCATTGGAATCGGTGGGTCAATGGTACCCCAGCGGGCGACGTCGCACAGGCAGCCGGCGGCCACCCGCTGATACAATCGAATACCCGCCCCGATCCGTGTCCCGCCTTGTCCGAACAACGAACAGCCTACGTGTACGCCCTGCTGGCGGTAGCCTGTTGGAGCACCGCGGCGTCCGCGTTCAAGCTCAGCCTGGGACACATGGGCAGCGACTCGCTGGTGGTGTACAGCGCGGTTTGCGCGCTCGTCTTTCTCCTCCTGTTCGCGTGGTCGAGCGGGTCGCTCGAGGAGCTGTCGCAGTGGACGCGTCGCGACGTGCTCCGCTCGGCGACGCTCGGCGCGCTCAATCCGTTCGCCTATTACGTGGTCTTGTTCAGGGCCTACGATCTGCTCCCCGCCCAGGAGGCTCAGCCGCTCAATTTCACCTGGCCGCTGGTGCTGGTGCTGCTCTCGGCGCTGCTGTTCAGGCAACGGATTCGCGCCGCGTCCCTCGCCGCACTCCTGGTGAGCTTCTCCGGCGTGATCATCATCGCCACCCACGGCAACCCGCTGTCCTTTCGACTGAGCGACCCGCTGGGCGTGACGCTGGCGCTGTCGAGCACCGTCATCTGGGCGCTGTACTGGCTGTACAGCAGTCGCGACCGGCGTAACGGCGTCAACCGGCTGCTGGTGAACTTCGCCTTCGGCGCCGTCTACGTGCTGCTCTACTGCGCGGCCACCGGACGTCTCGAGGCACCGGGCGCCGCGGCCATCGCCGGCAGCGCCTATATCGGGCTGATGGAGATGGCCGCGCCGTTCGTGTTCTGGCTCAAGGCGCTGCGCCTGTCGCGCACCACGGCGGAGGTGGGCAACCTGATCTACCTGACGCCGTTTCTGTCGTTGCTGGTGGTCGCCGCGGTGGTCGGCGAGGTCATCCGCGTCTCCACGTGGGCGGGCCTGGTGTTGATCGTCGGCGGAATCGTGCTGCAGCAACGCACGTCGCGCTGAAGGCGATCATTCGTTCTGCCAACGAATCGTCGCAAGCGACCCGCCATTACCGCGGGTTCAGGCCGGGGTAACGCGAAGCCCAAGATGGTCGCGGGCGAATTCCGGCGAGCCCCGAGCATCGACGCCTTGCGCCGCGTCGGAGCCAAGCGATCACGTGGCCGGATTTCGTGCCGCTAGTCGCCGCGATAGCGCTGCCAGGCGAGCGCGGCCAGGGCGAGATCGCCCAGCGACAGGCCGCGAAAGACGAAGGCGGTTCGCTCGTCGTCGCTGCGTCGGCCGGCGACGCTCGCGTCCACCAGGCCGGTGATGTCGCCGTCGATCAGGTCGGTGGCCACCAGTGGCTTCTCCATCTTCTTCTCCTGTTCGAGATCGTCGATGACGATGCGGTCGAAGGCGCTCATGCCCGCGTCGAGCCAGGGAATGCCGAGGTCGGTGATGGCGGCGAAGGCGCCGGGCTTGAGCCAGCGCGCGTCGATGAAGGGCTCGGTCTCGTAGGAGAGCGTGACCGAGGTAACGACGATATCGGCGCCGTCGACCACGCTTCGCGCATCGTCGCAGGGCGTGGCGGACAGGCCCGACGCCTCGGCCTCGGCGCAGAACCTGTCCCGGTTGGCGGTGCCGCGGCCCATGGCGCGTATCGCCTCGACCGGGAACATTTGCCGGAAGGCATCGAGATGGCTGCGTGCCTGCGCGCCGCAGCCGACGAAGGCGACGACCCTGGAATCCTCGCGCGCGAGATATCGCGCCGCCACGGCGCTCAGACCGGCGGTACGCAGCTCGGTCACCCAGTTGCCCTCGACCATGGCCAGCGGCACCCCGGTCACCGCGTCGTGCAGGGCGACCACGGCATTGATCTGGGGCAGGTTGCGCGCGCCGTTGTCCGGGTTCAGGCCGAGCGACTTGACCGCCATGAAGGGCGGATCGTCGGCGGCGCACAACGTCGCCATCAGGTAGCGTCCGTCGCCCGGCATGACCACGGACTTGGGCGCGTTCCAGACGCGGCCCGCGGCCGCGCCGCGAATCAGCGTCTGCATCATGTCGATGACGTCGGCGGTGGTAATCCCGAGGGATTCGCATACCTCGCGGGAAAGGTACGGCAGGGTGTCGGCGCTCATCGGTCCTCCGGCGTGATGGTTTCGATCACCCTATCACGGCGATGCGCCGGAACCCAGTCAACCGACGGCCCGTCCGCGGGTTCGTCCACGCTGCGCTTCACCGCTTGCCGAACCGCCTATGACGAATGGAAGTTCACGTAGTGTTCGTGGATGACCCGCGCCACGCAGGCGGTGAGCTTTCGCGCCATGGGCAGGTGAAGAAACTCGTTGGGCCCGTGGGCGTTCGACTTCGGTCCGAGCACGCCGGTGATCAGGAACTGGGCATCGGGATACTGCTCGCCGAGCATGGCCATGAACGGGATCGAGCCGCCCTCGCCCATGCTCACGGCGGGCCGGCCGAAGCTCGCCTCGCTGGCGGCGTTGACGGCGGCATCGAGCCAGGGCTCCATGGCCGGCGCATGCCAGCCGCTGGCGGCCTGCTCGGCATCGAATCGCACGCTCGCGCCGTGGGGCGGGTCGGCTTCGAGCAGCGCCTTCAACTCGCGGGCGGCGGCGCGACCGTCGACCAGTGGCGGCAGGCGCAGCGAGAGTTTCAACGCGGTACCGGGCCTGAGTACGTTGCCGGCGCTGTCGAGGGCGGGCAGTCCACCGGCGCCGGTCACCTCGAGCGCCGGCCGCCAGGTGCGGTTGAGGATCGCGTCGGCGGTGCCCTCGCCCATGGGACGGGTGGCGCCGTCGAAGGCGAACCGGTCGAAGGTGTCCGGACCCAGCACGCACGCCGCGTGCGCCGCCTGGTCGAGCCGCACCTGCGGCGTGTCGCAATGAAAGGCAGCGGGACGGATCCGGCCGCTCCCCGCGTCCTCGATGCGATCGATCAGCTGGCGGATGATGCGAAAGCTGGACGGGGCCACGCCGCCGGCATCGCCGGAATGCACGCCCTCGGTCAGCACGCGAACGTCGAGGGTGCCGCCGACCAGGCCGCGAAGCGAGGTGGTGAGCCACAGCTGATCGTAGTTGCCGCAGCCCGAGTCCAGGCACACCACCAGGTCCGGCTGGCCGATGCGGTCGGCCAGCGCCTCCATGTAGGCCGGCAGGTCCGGACTGCCGCTCTCCTCGCTCGCCTCGATGATGATCTTCAGGTTGGCATGGGCCAGCCCCTGCGCCTTCAGTGCCAGCACGGCGGCCACCAAGGAAAACAGCGCGTAGCCGTCATCGGCGCCACCGCGTCCATAGAGCTTGTCGCCCTCGCGAACCGGCTGCCACGGCCCGAGACCGTCGCGCCAGCCGTTCATCTCCGGCTGCTTGTCGAGATGCCCGTAGAGCAGCACCGTCCGCTGACCTTCGCCCGGCACGTCGATGAACAGCGTCGGCGTGCGGCCGGGAAGCCTCACGACCTCCATCGCGGCGCCGGCAATGGCATGGTCCGCGTACCAGTCTCGCATCAGCGTGACCGCGTCCTCCATGTAACCGTGCTCGGCCCACTTCGCGTCGAACAGCGGCGACTTGTTCGGGATGCGAATGTACTCGGTGAGAGTGGAGACGATGGAGTCGTTCCAGATCTCGTCGACAAAGCGTATGGCTTGCTCGGTGTGCATGAATAAATGTTCCGGTAAACCGGGTTGCCGGCGGCGGGGACGGTCAGGCCTTCGCCAGCACCAGGTAGGTCTGGGGGGAGATGCCGCGGCGCACCGGCAGCTTGCGAACCATCCGCAGCCCGCAGGATTCGTAGTCGCGGCGAAAAATCTTCGAGGAAATCGGGACACGGTCGGTCGGCGTGACGCCCCGCAGCCGGTTGCGCAGGCGGAACTTCAGCGCGCTCAAGGCGAAACTGTCGTAGTACGACACCACCAGGCGGTCGCGGCAGATACGCGCGAGCTCGGCAAGCACCGCACGACGCGTCTCGCTCGACGGGTAGTGATGCAGCAGGCGATTGCAGATGACGACGTCGAACGCGTCGTCATCGAACGTGGTGTTCATCACGTCCTGCTGCTCGAAGGTGAGCCGGGCCTGGGCGGTGGCGTCGAGGCCGGTTTCGCGACGGTAGGCCTTGGCGGCCTCGATCATCGGCAGGGAATAGTCGGCCGCCACCACCTCGTAGCTGCGGCCGAGCAGCATGCCCGCGAGCCGGCCCGTACCGCACGGCAGGTCGAGCACGCGACTGCCGGGACCGACACCGTCCAGGGCGGCCGTGATGCAGATCATCTCGCGAAGGTTCTTCGACGATTCCATGGAGTTCTTCTTGGCCACGTAATCGCGGGCCACCGCCTCGCTGTCGAATCGTTCGCGGGTCCTGGTGTACGAGTCGTCCGGTGTCGTCATGGGGCTAGCGCCAGTTGGAATCAGCGGGTTCACCGCGCCCGTCACGCACCAGGTGCGCGAGGCGTCGTGCCCGACGCGGGGAGAGTGAAGCGGCGTCGACGTATCGTTGCATAAAGTCGTCGCACCCGAAAGCCTCGATCAATGCGGCGTCGCGCTCGTATCCGAGCATGTTGCGAAAGTTGGACGCCCGCTCGCGCAGCGACAGGGGCCAGGGCAGAAATCGCATGTAGCTGACGTCGATCAGCGCGAAGCCGGCGCGCGCGTCGTGAAGGATGTTGCCGAGATGAATGCCCCTGAAGTGGATGCCGGCACCATGCAGGGACGCCAGGAACCCGGGCAGCGCGGCCAGGATGCGACCCGCCTCGACCGATCCCGGCGTGAGGGTGCGCAGCGTGGCGCCGGGGATGAGCGGATAGATCACCAGCTCGGTACCGATTTCCGGGCAGCGATAACCCACGTCGACGGCCGGCGCGCGCACGCCGCGCCTTGCCAGGCGGCGGCAATGGCGCGTGAACCGGCGCGCATAGGAAAAGTGACGCGCGACGCCGCGACGACGCCGGTGAAAGGCCTTGATAATCCGGTCGTCATCGGTACGCCAGACGCTGGGACCGTACTTCACGCTCTGTTCGAGCACCGTGGCGCCGGCGAGAACGGCGTTATACTGGTTGGCGTCAATGGTAATCATCGTGGGCCGACCGATTGTACCCGAAGGCGTATCCGTTCTCCGTGCTGCCGTGACGAAGCGGACGGCCGACTCGTGCCTCGACGCCGGCCCGGACGTCGGCTGCCTGGGTTGGCCGGCACTCGCCCGGCGCGCCCCCGCCACCCTCGGACTGCTGCCGGTGGGTGCGGCCTGCAAGGAACACGGACGCCACCTGCCGCTGGCCACGGACGCCATCCAGGCGCGCTGGATCGCGAGCGCGGTGGCCTCGGCGCGGCCGGCGCTGACCTGGCCGCTGATCGGCTACGGTCACTATCCCGCGTTCACCGCCTATCCCGGCAGTCCCTCGATCGACGAGGACGCCTTCGTGCACACGCTGACGCGGGCGCTCGAGGCCATGTCCCGCAGCGGCCACCGGCACATGCTGGTGCTCAACACCGGCATCAGCACCGTGGCCGGCGTCGACGAAGCCTGCGGACGAATGCCCGGGGCGGCGCCTTGTCATGTCTATGCCGGACCCCGGTTTCGGCGGGCGGTCGCCGAACTCTCGGAACAATCCGGCGGCGGTCACGCCGACGAGGTGGAAACGTCGCTGATGCTCCACATCGCCCCGGACAGGGTCGAGCCGTCGCGCGCCGCCGATGCATCGGCGGCGCGCTTCGTTCCCGGTCCGCTGAATCCGCACGATGCCCACGCCCCCAACTACGCGCCGGACGGCGTCATGGGCAATCCGCGACTCGCCAATGCGGAAAAGGGACGGAGACTGGCGGCCGCCCTGGTCGAGGACGTGCTGGCAACCGCGGACCGCCTCGTCGCCGACCATTGATCCGGCCGCCGTCCGCGGATCCGGAGCCCGGTTACCGAGGGTTCATTGGCAAGTCGCCACGTGCCCCCCATATACTTTTTCGCGCGCCGCACGACACGGGGCGCGCCGACTGTTCCACCCCGACCCGATCGATGGCCGCCGTATTCATCGCCGACGGCGTCGAACACATGCCCACGTTGAATGGAGGTATCCCATGCCGCTGAGAATCAACGACACCGCGCCCGACTTCACCGCGCAGACCACCGAGGGAGAGATCAACTTCCACCAGTGGATCGGCGACGGCTGGGCCATCCTGTTCTCGCACCCGAAGGACTTCACGCCGGTATGCACCACCGAGCTGGGTTACATGGCGGGACTGAAACCCGAGTTCGACAAGCGCAATTGCAAGGTGATCGGCCTGTCGGTCGATCCGGTCGACAACCACAGCCGCTGGGCCGCGGATATCGAGGAGACCCAGGGGCATGCGGTCACCTACCCGATGATCGGCGATCCCGAGCTCGAGATCGCCAAGCTCTACGACATGCTGCCGGCCGACGCGGGCGACAGCTCCGAGGGCCGCACGCCGGCCGACAACGCCACCGTTCGCACGGTTTACGTCATCGGCCCCGACAAGAAGGTCAAGCTCATGCTGACCTACCCGATGAGCACCGGGCGAAACTTCGACGAGGTGCTGCGCGTGCTCGACTCGATGCAGCTTACCGCGAAGCACCAGGTCGCCACCCCGGTCAACTGGAAGCCGGGCGAGGACGTCATCATCGTCCCGGCGGTCTCCGACGAGGACGCGAAGGCGAAGTTCCCCGGCGGATGGAAGGCGCCCAAGCCGTACCTGCGGATCGTACCGCAGCCGAAGTAGCGACCGTCTCCGGCGGACGGCCTTCGGGTCGTCCGCCGACCGGATCGCCGTGGCGCCGGTCCGCTTCCGATACACTGGCCCTTCGCTCAACCGTCGAGGACCCATGACTACCGCCATCGTCTACGACCCGCGCTACCTGGAGCACGACACCGGGCCCGGCCATCCGGAACGCCCGACGCGAATCTCGGCGGCGATCGAACGACTCGAATCCGGGCCCTGGTCCGCCACCCTGCAACGGATCGCACCGCGCGCCGCCGAACACGAGTGGCTGTCGACGGTGCACGACCCGCACTACGTCGAGCGTGCACGCCGGGCCTGCGAGGGCGGGCGCGGATTTCTCGACACGCCCGACGTCGCGGTCGGCCGCACCTCGTTCGACATCGCCACGCTCGCCGCGGGTGGCGCCCTGGCACTGGCCGATGCGGTGGTGTCGGGACGGGCGGACAACGGCTTCGCCCTTGTGCGCCCTCCGGGGCATCACGCCGAGCACGCCGAGGCGATGGGCTTTTGCCTGTTCAACAACGTCGCCGTCACCGCGCGCTACCTGCAGCGGCGCCATGGGCTGGACAAGGTGCTCATCCTCGATTGGGACGTGCACCATGGCAACGGCACCCAGCACGCCTTCGAGGACGATGCGTCGGTCTTCTACGTGAGCCTGCACCAGTACCCGTGGTATCCCGGCACCGGCGCCTACCACGAGACCGGCACCGGCGCGGGCGACGGCGCCACGCTCAACTGCCCGATGCCCGCCGGCGCCGGGGACGAGGATTATCGTATCGCCTTCAAGGACATCGTGCTGCCGGCGGCGCGCGCCTTCAAACCGGACGCGGTACTGATTTCGGCCGGGTTCGACGCCCACGCCGCCGATCCGCTCGGGGGCATCAACCTCGGCACGGACGTCTACCGCTGGATGACCCGCGAGGTGATGGAGATAGCCGACGCGACCGCCGGCGGTCGCGTCATCTCGCTGCTCGAGGGCGGCTATGACCTCGCCGCGCTGGCCGAGTGCGTGTCGGCCCACGTACAGACCCTGACGGATCCCGGCGGCGACGCGGACGCCGGCTGAGGCGGACAACACGAGGGGCATCGGCCAACGGTTCGCGAGCGGCGAACGATCACGAAAATTTATTGCGTCATAAACCGCCCGTCGAGCCGGGAATACCGCCGGGCCGGGCATTTTCGTCGTGCCGGTGCTATGCTGTGGCGGTGCGCTGATTGCCCGATGAATTCAGACACAGGAGTGAAAGCAAATGACGTTGGTAAGCCAGATCCTCAAGAAGAAGGGCAGTGACGTCTGGTCGGTCCGCCCGGACGACACGGTGTTCGACGCGGTGAAGATGATGGCCGAGAAGAGCGTCGGCGCGTTGGTGGTCATGGAAGACGACAGGCTGGTCGGCATCATCTCCGAACGTGACTATGCCCGCAAGATCATCCTCGAGGGCAAGGCGTCCCGCGATACCCCCGTCGCCGACATCATGACCCGCCAGGTACTGTGCGTGTCACCGGACCGCACCGTCGACGAATGCATGGCGCTGATGAGCGACAAGCGCGCCCGCCACCTGCCGGTGGTGGAAGACAAGCACGTCATCGGCGTCCTTTCCATCGGCGATCTCGTCAAGGTGACCATCGACGAACAGAAGGTGATGATCGATCAGCTGAAGCAGTACATTTCCGGCTGACGACGCCGGGTCGCCCCGACGCGGCCGGGCGCCTGGCGAGCCGGCCCTATACCCACCGTCGCCAGCGAAAGAAGGCGATCTCCGCGGCGGTGATGGCGACGAGCGCCACCACCACCCACGCGAACCCCCAGGCATTGTCGGCCAGCGGCACGCCGCCGACGTTGATGCCGAGCAGCCCGGTGAGGAAGCCGAGCGGCAGAAAGATGCCGGCCACCACCGTGAGCACGTACATGCGGTTGTTGAGCTGGTCCGAGAGCCGGTTGGACAATTCCTCCTGGGTCACCGCGGCGCGCTCGCGGGCGGCGTCGAGGTCTTCCACCAGGCGCGTGATGCGGTCGGTCTCCTCGCGCAGCTTCTGCAGGTCGTCGTCGTCGAGCCAGGGCGCCTTGAGCAGGTAGAGCTGGTTCATTGCGTCGCGCTGCGGCGCGAGGTAGCGCCTGAGCGCGATGATCTCTCGGCGGATCCCTGACAGCTCGGTGCGCAGGCGCTGGGCCTCGGACTCGAGCACCTGTGCCTGCATCCGATCCACCTCGTCCTCGACGTTGCCCACGGCCACGGCGATGCGCGAGACGAGGTGGTGGATCAGGTCGACGATGAAGGCGCCCGGCGTGCGCGGGCCGCGACCGGCGGCGAGCGCCGCGCGCAGATCGTCGATGGACATCAGGCGACGGTGCCGCGAACTGATCACGCAGTGCGGCTGAATCAGGATGCGGATGGCCACCATGTCGTCCGGGTCCGCGCCCGGGTTGAGGTTCACCCCGCGCAGCACCAGCAGGGTGCCGTCGTCCATGTTCGCACAGCGTGGCCGGGTTTCCTCGGCGAGCAATGCGTCCACCGAAAGATCGTCGAGTCCGCTGTGATTTTCGAGCCAGTCCTTCGCCTCGCTCGAATCGCGATCCAGGTGCACCCACAGCATGCCGCCGGCGGGCGGCTCGCGGCCCGGCGCCAGAAATTCCTGCTGCTCGCCGCCACCCCTGCCGTCGAGGTATGTCATGGAGTTCGGAATCATCCGGGTCATGGCGCTGGGCTCCTCCGCTCTGGTGTGGGAACAGGTCCCGTCCAGTCTACCCGCTCGCCCGGCGACAGCGTGAACCGGCGACCGCCTCGTGCCCGGTTGATGCGCTCACCGTCGTCACGTCTGAACCGTCGGCCGATCGACGTTTCGAGTCGCGACCTGCCTCGCGTAACCCGTCGCCGAGCGCTCGCGACGCTAGCCGTCGGGCCGCTCGGGCACCGGCGGCAATGTCTCGTCGGGCATGCGGCGGAGGGTTTCCACGGTCGAGCGGGTCATCACCGGATCGATGCCCAGGTCCTCGAGCAACTCGGTCGCGGCCTGCATTTCGTGCAGCCGCCGCAGGGCATGCGGCTTGGTGCCGGCGACCAGCCGGGCGAGCAGCGGTCCGTCGGCGCGGGTAAGCTGTTCGGCCATGTTCCGCCACAGCCAGTCGCCCACGCCGGCAGCATGACCGGCGCGCATGGCCTCGATGAGCAGCGCCGCAAGACCCTTCATCATCACGCTGCGCAGCAGCTTGCGCAGGGCCGCGTCGCCAGCCGCGTCGCCGACCACCTCGACGGGCATGCCCAGCGGTGCGAAGGCGTCGGCGAAGGCGTCGGCGCCGCCGCCGGACAAGCCAGCCGGCGTGCGCAGGCCCTTGCCGGGTACGGGCGCCAGCAAGGCGACATCGACGAAGGCGAGCGAGGCGCCCCGGGCAACCTTGTCCAGGCGCTGCTTGAGCGAGGGCGCGGCAGTGGAGAGGTCGGCATAGACCGTGCCCGGCGTCATGGCGTCCAGCGCCTGTTCGAGCGCGGCGGGCGCGTCCGCGGCCGCGGTCACGCCGAGGACGTAGTCGGCGCCATCCACCGCCTCGCGCGGGTCACTCGCGCGGATCACGCCGGCCGGGGTATCCACGTCCGCCGGATCGTAGCCCACCGTCGCGACGCCGGCCGCCGCCAGGTCGGCGGCGATCAAACCACCGGCCTCTCCGAGTCCGAATACCGCCACGCGTCGCATGTCAGGCCCGCTCCAGTGCCACCGCGATGCCCTGGCCGACACCGATGCACATGGTGGCGAGGGCATAACGGCCGCCGCGCTCGGCCAGTTCGAGCGCGGCGGTGCCGGCGATGCGCGCACCCGACATACCGAGCGGGTGGCCGATGGCGATGGCGCCGCCGTTGGGGTTCACGTGTTCGGCATCGTCCGCCAGGCCGAGATCGCGCAGCACCGCCAGCGCCTGGCTGGCGAAGGCCTCGTTGAGCTCGATGACATCGAAGTCGGTGACCTGCATGCCCAGCCGCGCCATCAGCTTGCGGCTGGCCGGCGCCGGCCCGAAACCCATGATGCGCGGCGCGACGCCGGCACACGCGCCGCCCAGGACGCGCGCGATGGGCGACAGGCCGTACCGCTCCACCGCCGCCCCGGACGCGACCAGGAGCGCCGCGGCGCCGTCGTTGACGCCGCTGGCATTGCCGGCCGTGACACATCCGCCGTCGCGAAAGGGCGTCGGCAGCTTCGCGAGCTTCTCGACCGTCGTACCCGGCCGCGGGTGCTCGTCGGCCTCGACGACCACCGGCTCACCCTTGCGCTGGGGGATGGTGACGGGCGTGATCTCCTTTGCCAGTCGGCCGTTCTCCTGCGCGGCCACGGCGCGCGCCTGGGAACGGGCGGCGAAGGCGTCCTGGTCGGCGCGCGAGACGTTGAAATCCGACGCCACGTTCTCGGCCGTCTCCGGCATGGAGTCGATGCCGTACTGTCGTTTCATCACCGGATTGACGAAGCGCCAGCCGATGGTGGTGTCGTGGATCTCCGCCCGGCGCGAAAAGGCCGATTCCGCCTTCGGCACGACGAACGGGGCGCGCGACATGCTCTCGACGCCGCCGGCGATGAACAACTCGGCTTCGCCGGCCTTGATGGCACGCGCGGCGCACAGGATCGCGTCCATACCCGAACCGCACAGCCGATTGATGGTGGAACCGGGGATGCGCTCGGGCAGGCCCGCCAGCAGCAGCGCCATGCGGCCGACGTTTCGATTGTCCTCGCCAGCCTGGTTGGCGCAGCCGAAGTAGAGGTCGTCCACCGCCTCCCAGTCGAGATCGGGGTGGCGCGCGGCCAGTGCGCGCAGGGGCACGGCGGCAAGGTCGTCCGCGCGGACCGGCGCCAGCGCGCCGCCGAAGCGGCCGACGGGAGTTCGGACGTAGTCGCAGATGAATGCATCGGGCATGTGGATTTCCTTCGACGGGATGATGGCCGCCGCGGCCGGCGGCGTGGATGGGCGCTCAGCCGGCCAGGCCGTTGCGCTTGAGGAACTGGCGCATCAGGCGAACCAGCTTGTCGCTGCTGTCGATGCAGGGCAGGTGTCCGGCGCCGTCGATGACATGGAACTCCGACTCGTCGATGAGATCGGAAAGCCCCCTGACCACGTCCGGCGGCGTCGATCCATCGTGTTCGCCGACCACCACCAGCGCAGGAACGGAAATCCCGTCCGTGTCCTCGGTCAGGTCGGCGTCGCGGATCGCCATCATGGTGCCGAGGAATCCTGCCAGCGGCGTGCGCACCAGCATGTTGCGCCACCCGGACACCTCGACCGCGTGTGCGTCGCGATACGCGGGCGCGAACCATCGCTGCATGGTGGCGTCCGCCAGCGCCTCGATGCCGCCCTTGCCGGCCGCCTCGATGCGTCCGTTCCAGGTCTCGGCGTCGCCGATCCTGGCCGCGGTGTCGCACAGCACCAGTGCCTGGACGCGATCGACGTCGCGCGCGGCCACGCCCTGGGCGATCAGGCCGCCCACCGAGTCGCCGCAAATCACCGCGCGCCGGACATCGAGTGCGTCCATGAGAGCGATCAGGTCCGAGACATGCTCGTCGAGGGTATAGGGCGCCGGCGGCGCGTCGCTGAGCCCATGTCCGCGCTTGTCGTAACGCACGACGAAGAAATCATCCTCGAAGGCCGGCGCCACGCGATCCCAGATGCGCAGGTCGGTACCGAGCGAATTCGAGAACACGAGCGCCGTGTGCGCGGGATCTCCCTTCGCGGCGTAATGAATCGCCACGGAACCCGGTTTGATGAATTGCATGGGGACTGCCGTGCCAATGAAAGCGGGGCGTAACTATATAAAAAACACCGGTCCCGGGCGAGGGCGCCCTCCTTGCGCATGCGCTAAACTTCGAAAAAACAATCGCGGACGAACTGACCATGACCGACAATCGCCTCCTCGCCTTTCTCGTCGCCGTCCTCGTCGCGGGTTGCTCCGAGCAACCGCCCGCCGTGGAGATGCCGGTACCGGCAGTGTCCGTGCACGAGGTGTCCAGCGGTGCGTTGACCGTCCGTCGCGAGTTCATCGGCCGCCTCGACGCGCCCGCGCGGGTGGACCTGCGGGCGCGCGTTTCGGGCATCCTCGAGAACCGTCACTTCGACGAGGGCGGGCGCGTGGAGCAGGACCAGCTGCTGTTCGAGATCGAGCGCGACACCTACCAGGCGCGGGTCGACCAAGCCACCGCCGAGGTGGCGTCGGCCGAGGCCCAGCGCGAGAACGCCGACGTACAGCTGTCGAGAATGGAGCAGCTCAGCGTCAATCGCACCGTCAGCGAACAGGACGTGGACGCGGCCCGCGCGGCGGCGCTGACCGCCCGCGCCGCCGTGCAAGGCGCCAGGGCCGCTCTGCAGCAGGCCGAACTGGACCTCGAGCATACGCGCATCACCGCGCCGGTCGCCGGTCGCATCGGCGAGTCCGACATCGATACCGGCAATCTCGTCGGCCCCGATAGTGGCGTGCTCGCCACCCTCGTCAGTCTCGATCCCATCCACGTGCACTTCACGCTCAGCGATGTCGAGTACCTGGCATTTCGCCGCCAGGCGCCGAACGGCGAGGCACCCCGCATCGCCCCGGTTCTGCGGTTGTCGGACCAGTCCGACTACCCGCACCAGGGCCGCCTGGAGTTGATCGCCAACGAGATCGATCCCGGTACCGGCACGCTGACCGCGCGGGCCGAGTTTCCCAACCCCGATGAACTGCTGCGACCGGGACAGTTCGTGAGCGTGGTGTTCGAGGGCACCGCCCGCGACAATGTGCTGATGGTCCCGCAGGCGGCGGTCCTCTCGGGGCAGTCGGGCCGCAGCGTGATGGTGGTGGGCGAGGACGGCACCGTCGAGCAGCGCGCGATCGAGACCGCCGAGTCCAGCGGCGACAGCTGGGTGGTGACGGCCGGCCTCGCCGCCGGCGATCGCGTGGTCGTGCGGGGCCTGCAGAAGATACGCCCGGGCATGACCGTCGACGTGACGTCGAACTGAGGGCGCCGCCGTGTTCAGCCAGTTCTTCATCAGCCGCCCGAAGTTCGCCTTCGTCATCTCGATCGTCATCACGCTGGTGGGGTTGCTGGCCCTGCAGGCGCTGCCGGTCGCCCAGTTCCCGCAGATCACGCCGCCCACGGTCAAGGTGACCGCGGCGTATCCGGGCGCCAGTGCCGAGGTGGTCGAGGAAACCGTGGCGGCGCCGCTGGAAGCGGAGATCAACGGCGTCGAGAACATGATCTACATGAGCTCGAAGTCGGCCAACGACGGTTCCATGACCATCACCGTGACATTCGACGTCGGCACCGATGCCGACCTCGCCGCGGTCAACGTGCAGAACCGCGTCGCCGCGGCGACCTCCAAGCTTCCAGAGGAAGTCGTGCGACAGGGCGTGACCACGCGCAAGACCTCCACCGACATGGTGCTGGTCATCAACCTGACCTCGCCGGACGGCACCTACGACGGCGTCTACCTGTCCAACTATGCCGCGGTGAACATTCGTGACGCCCTCTCCCGCGTGGCGGGCGTCGGCGAGGCGTCGATACTCGGCGAACTGCCCTACGCCATGCGCGTATGGCTCGACCCGCAGCGCATGGCGAGCTTCGGCATCACCGCCACCGACGTTGCCGCCGCCCTCAACGAGCAGAACGTGCAGGTCGCGGCGGGCAAGGTCGGTGCGCCGCCGCTGGCGGCGGAGCAGTCGTTTACCTGGTCGGTGGTCACCCGCGGCCGGCTGGCCGAACCGGAGGCGTTCGCCGACATCATGCTGCGCGTGCAGGACGACGGTTCCCGGGTGACGCTCGGCGACGTGGCGCGGGTGGAACTCGGCTCGTCGTCCTACAGCGCCTACGGGCGCCTGAACGGCAGGCCGTCGGTGGTCATGGCGGTCTACCAGTTGCCCGAGGCCAATGCCCTGGATGTCGCCGACAACGTGCGCGCCGAACTCGATGCCTTGGCCGAACGTTTCCCGCCCGACGTCGAGTACAGCATTCTCTACGACACCACGCGCTACGTGCGCATCTCCATCGAGGAAGTGGTGCACACCCTGTTCGAGGCCCTGTTCCTGGTGGTGCTGGTGGTGTTCGTGTTCCTCGGCGACTGGCGCTCCACGCTGATCCCGGCCATCGCCGTGCCGGTGTCCCTGGTCGGCACGTTCGGGGTCCTGCTGGCGGCCGGCTTCTCGCTCAACACCATCGTGCTGTTCGCGCTGATCCTCGCCATCGGCATCGTCGTCGACGATGCCATCGTGGTGGTGGAGAACACCCAGCGTCACATGGCCGAGGGCAAGTCGCCGGTGGAGGCCACGCGCCTGGCCATGCGCGAGGTCAGCGGCCCGGTCATCGCGACCACGCTGGTCCTGTTCGCGGTCTTCGGTCCGGTGGCGATGATGCCCGGCATCACCGGGGAGCTGTACCGCCAGTTCGCCGTCACCATCACCGCCTCGGTGGCCATCTCGGCCATCAACGCGCTGACCCTGAGTCCGGCCCTGTGCGCGGTACTGCTCAAGCCCGAGGGCGAGGGCGCGCGCTGGCACCGGGCGTTCAATCGCGGCTTCGAGAAGGTGACCGGGGCATATACCGGGCTGGTGCGCTTCCTGGTGCGCCGCGTGCTGCTGACGCTGCTCGTGCTCGGCGTGGTGCTTGGCGGCACCTGGCAGCTGTTCGCCGCGCTGCCCACCGCCTTCGTTCCCAACGAGGACCAGGGCGCCTTCATGATCGACCTGCGCCTGCCCGACGGGGCGTCGCTCAACCGCACCGAGGCGGTGCTGTCGGACATCGAGGACCAGGTGCTCGCCATTCCCGGCGTCACCGACGTGATGTCCGTGCCGGGTTTCAGCATGTTGAGCGGCGCGCAGTCCTCCAACGCCGCGTTCGCCATCGGCATTCTCGACGACTGGTCCAACCGGACCGAACCGGAACTTTCACTTAGAACGATCATGGGGCGCCTGCAGGGCATCGCGCTGTCCCTGCCCGACGCTACCATGCTGCCCTTCATCCCGCCGCCGATCCCGGGCCTGGGCTCCACCTCAGGATTCGAGTTCGTGTTGCAGGACCGCGCCGGCGGTACGCCGGCCGAGCTCGAATCGGCGATGAAGGCGCTGGTGGTGGCGGCCAACGGCTCGCCGGCGCTGGCGCAGGTGTTCTCCAATTTCTCGACCAATTCACCGCGCATCTGGCTCGACATCGACCGGGCCAAGGCGAAGACCCTCGGCGTGCCGCTGAACGAGGTGTTCTCCACGCTGCAGGCGCAGCTCGGCGGCCTGTACGTCAACGACTTCAACCGCGCCGGCCGCGTCTACCGGGTCATGATGCAGGCCGAGTCAGCCTACCGCGACGCACCCGAGGACATCGGCCGCCTGTACGTGCGCAACAACGCCGGCGAGATGGTGCCGCTGTCGACGATCGTCAGCGTCGAGCCGGTCACCGGGCCCGACGTGATCGACCGCTACAACCTGTTCCGCTCGGCGACCGTCAATGGCAGCGCCGCGGCTGGCTACAGTTCCGGCGACGCCATTGCAGCCATGTCCACGTTGGCCGCGGACACGCTCCCGGAGACGATGGGCTACGAGTGGACCGGCATGTCCTACCAGGAAATCAAGGCGGCCGGGCAGACCACGGTGATCCTGGTGCTGTCGCTGATATTCGTCTACCTGTTCCTGGTCGCCCAGTACGAGAGCTGGTCCGTGCCGCTGTCGGTGCTGCTGTCGGTGCCGGTGGCGATTCTCGGCGCCCTGTTGCTGGTCTGGGCCGTGGGCATGCCGGTGAACCTGTATACGCAGGTCGGCCTGGTCATGCTCATCGGCCTGGCGTCGAAGAACGCCATCCTGATCGTCGAGTTCGCGCGCGAGCTGCGCGAACGGGGAGAATCGGTATTCGACGCCACCATGGGCGCCGCCCGGCTTCGCTACCGCGCGGTGATGATGACCGCCATCGCCTTCATTCTCGGCGTGCTGCCGCTGGTGCTGGCGAGCGGCGCCGGCGCCGCCAGTCGCGTCTCCATCGGCCTTACCGCGTTCGGCGGCATGCTGGCGGCCACGGTGATCGGCGTCGTCATGGTGCCGCCCCTGTACTACGTCGTGCAGTCAGCCCGCGAGCGTCTCAAGCGCCGCGGCGGCGAATCGGTGGCCAATCAACGATAGAGGGTAAACAGCGCGGAGTGGTCGAGGTCACCGCCGCCGTCTTCGATGACACGGTCGTAGAGCGCCCGACACAGGTCGGTGACGGGCAGGTCGAGACCGAGCTGTTCGGCGAGATCCAGCGCCTGGGCGAGATCCTTGCGCTGGGTGGTGCATCGGCCGCCCGGCCTGAAGTCGTCCCGTTCCATGCGTTCGCCGTGGACCTCGAGAATGCGCGACGAGGCGAAGCCGCCGGCCAGTGCCTCGCGCACCTTGGCGATGTCTGCACCGGCGCGCGACGCCAGCGCCAGCGCCTCGGACACCGCGGCGATGGTGAGTCCGACGATGACCTGGTTGGCGGCCTTGGCGATCTGTCCGGCGCCGGTGTCGCCGACGTGGGTGACGCGCGTGCCGAGCACCTGCAGTACCGGCATGGCGCGGGCCACGGCCTCGCTGGTGCCGCCGGCCATGATCGACAATGTGCCGCTCTCGGCGCCGATGACGCCGCCGGAGACCGGGGCATCGACGTACTCGGCGCCGGCGTCGCGAACCTCCTCGGCCAGCGCCCGCGTCGCACCCACGGCCGTGGTGCCCATGTCGATCACCAGCGACCCCGGCGCGAGGGACTCGAGGATGCCGTCCGGCCCGTTGACCGCCTGCTCCACCGTCGGCGTGTCGGCCAGCATGAGCACCACCACATCCACCCGCGCGGCGAGGCGCGCCGGCTTCTCGCACACGCGATCGGCCGCCCCGTGCACCGCGGCAAGCGCCTTGTCGGCGGTGCGGTTGTACACCGACAGGTCGAAACCCGCCTCGAGCAGCCGGCGCGCCATGGGCGCTCCCATCAGGCCGGTGCCGGCCAGGCCGACGCGCGCATTGTCGTTCACGATGTCATTCGCCATCCGGTGGTTTCCCCGAGCAGGCCGCGCACGCGGCGTTGGGGCATTTTAACCTGCATTTTCAATCGTGAACGCAGATTTCGCCGTATTGCGTGCCGGTTCGGCCGGGTTGCGGCACGGCGAGCGGCTGCTCTATAGTGGTTCCACACTCATCGGGGTGCGCGCGGCGACGCCGCGTGCTGAGAGGGCCGACACCCAACCCGCTGAACCTGAACAGGCTCGTACCTGCGTAGGGATGTGAGTGACGCCGCATGGTGGCACCGCACCCCCGCCCCTTCTTCCGGAGTTCACCATGCGAATACCCGCCATCATCGCCCTTGCGTTGACCCCCCTCGCGGCCGCGTCCGATGTCGCGCTCACCGTCTACACCTACGACTCGTTCACCAGCGACTGGGGCCCGGGGCCCAAGGTCGAGCAGGCCTTCGAGGCGAAATGCGGCTGCGACATCGAACTGGTCGGTCTCGCCGACGGCGTCACGCTGCTGAACCGACTCAAGATCGAGGGATCCGCCTCGAAGGCCGATGTCGTGCTGGGCCTCGATACCAACCTCACCGCGGAAGCGCGAAGCACCGGCCTGTTCGCGCCGCACGCGGTCGATGTCGGCGGCCTCACGCTGCCGGTCGAGTGGTCGGACGACACGTTCGTTCCCTACGACTACGGCTACTTCGCCTTCGTCTACAACCGCGAAAACCTCGAGAACCCGCCCGCCAGCCTGCGCGCCCTGGTCGACGCTGCCGACGGTCCCGACATCCTGATCCAGGACCCGCGCACCAGCACGCCCGGCCTGGGCCTGCTGCTGTGGATGAAAAAAGTGTACGGCGACGACGCCGCCGACGCCTGGCGTCGCCTCGCGCCGCGCATCGTCACCGTGACCCAGGGGTGGAGCGAAGCCTATGGCATGTTCCTGAAGAACGAGGCGCCGATGGTACTGAGCTACACCACGTCGCCGGCCTACCACGCCATCGCCGAAGAGGACGATCGCTTCGCCGCGGCCGACTTCGAGGAAGGGCACTACCTGCAGATCGAGGTCGCCGGCGCGCTCGCGTCGAGCGACGACCCCGCCCTCGCCCGCGAGTTCCTGTCGTTCATGCTGACGGACGACTTCCAGTCGGTAATCCCCACCACCAACTGGATGTACCCGGCGGCGCTGCCCCGCGACGCGCTGCCCGATGCCTTCGACGGCCTCGTCGACCCCGCGCCGGACCTGCTGTTCGACGACGCCACCGTGGCCGATTCGCGCCGCGACTGGATCGACGAGTGGCTCGACGCCTTAAGCCGCTAGACACGGCGACGGCCGGCACCATCGCCGCCGCGGTGGTGCTGATCGGGGTGCTGTCGCCGGTCGCCGCACTCGCGGTGCGCGCCGGCGGCCTGCCCGATTTCGCCGTGCTGGGCGATGCCTACCTGCTGCGCGTACTGCGCTTCTCGCTGCTGCAGGCCGGGCTGTCGACGTTGCTCAGCGTCGTGCCGGCCGTTTTCGTGGCCCGCGCCCTGGCGCGCCGGCGCCGGCTGCCGTTGCGGCCGGTACTGCTCGGCCTGATGGGTGTGCCGCTGGTGGTGCCGTCGGTGGCCGCGGTGCTTGGCGTGGTGGCGGTGTTCGGCGCCGACGGCTGGCTGCCGCTCGGTCGCGGCCTGTACGGCCTGCAGGGGATACTCATCGCCCACGTGTTCTTCAACCTGCCGCTGGCGACACGCCTGCTGCTGCCCTCCCTGGAGCAGGTGCCGGCGGCCCAGTGGCGGCTGGCGCGCCAGCTTGGCTTTTCGCCCTGGCAGGCGTTTCGACACGTCGAATGGCCGGCGCTGCTGGGCGCCGTGCCCGGCGCGGCGCTCATGGTGTTCATGCTGTGCCTGACCAGTTTCGCCGTGGTACTCACCCTCGGCGGCGGGCCGCGCAGCACCACGCTGGAGGTGGCCATCTACCAGTCGCTGCGGTTCGATTTCGACCCCGGCCGTGCGGTGGTGCTGGCGCTGGTCCAGTTCGGTCTGTGCGCGCTGCTGGCGATGGCCGCGGCACGCCTCACCCGGCACCGCGACAGCGAGATCGACGCCGGCGGCGAGACGCGCCCGCCCGACAGTACGGCGATGCGCCTGGTCGACGGCGCCGCCATCGGCATCGCCCTTGCCGTGGTCGGCGTGATCCTGGCCGCCATCGTCGTCGACGGCCTGTCGGGGCCGGTGGCGCACGTCCTGTCGACGGGTTCGCTGTGGCGCAGCCTGGCGCTGTCGACGGGAATCGCCCTCGGCGCCACGGTGCTTGCCACCCTCACCGGCTGGCTGATTGCGTCCTCCGCGGCGCGGCTTGCGGCCGCCGGCCGCGGCCGGCGCGCCGACGCGCTGGAAATCGCCGGCGCCGTCGTCTACGTGGTGCCGCCGCTGGTGATCGGCTTGCCGGTGACGACGCCAGGATTGAAGCCGTAGCGCCTGCTGTACTGGTCGAAGATCCAGCTCATGACCTGGGCGTTGGTGTTCATGTCCGGCGCCGGAATGTCCGTGGCCGGGCCGATGAACTCGCCGA
>JAUIDF010000337.1 GCA_030429125.1 Gammaproteobacteria bacterium
CCAGGGTCGCGGTCAAGGTGGTGTTCAATTACCCCGCCGCCGGCTGGTACGACGAACTCAGGGACCGCGTTGCCGAGGCCGTGGCCTCGATCGATGCCGAGGCCGAGGTCGAAGTCGAAATCGGTCTCGAGGTGACCTCCCACAGCGTGCAGAAAGGCGTGCAGCCGATCGCGGGGGTGAAGAACATCATCGCCGTCGCCTCGGGCAAGGGCGGCGTCGGCAAGTCCACCGTGGCGGTCAACCTGGCGCTGGCGCTGTCCGCCGAGGGTGCCACCGTGGGCGTGCTCGACGCCGACATCTACGGGCCGAGCCAGCCGCGCATGCTGGGCGTGTCGGCCAAGCCCGAGTCCCGGGACGGCAAGAGTCTCGAGCCCCTCGAGAGTTACCACCTGCAGGCCATGTCCATCGGTTTTCTCATCGACGAGGAGACGCCGATGATCTGGCGCGGCCCCATGGTCACCCAGGCCCTGGAGCAACTGCTCAAGGATACCCGCTGGCGTGAACTCGACTACCTGATCGTGGACCTGCCGCCGGGAACCGGCGACACCCAGCTCACGCTGGCCCAGAAAGTACCGGTGTCGGGCGCGGTCATCGTCACGACGCCGCAGGATATCGCCCTGCTGGACGCCCGCAAGGCCTACCGCATGTTCGAAAAGGTCGAAATCCAGGTGCTCGGCGTGGTCGAGAACATGAGCACCCACGTCTGTTCCAACTGCGGACACGAGGAGCACATCTTCGGCGAGGGCGGCGGCCGCCGCATGGCCGAGGATTACGGCGTGGACTACCTCGGCGACGTGCCGCTCGACCGCACCATTCGCGAGAATGCCGACGGCGGTCGCCCCACGGTCGTGGCCGACCCCGACGGGCGCCTCGCCATGAATTACCGGGACATCGCGCGCAAGGTGGCCGGCAAGTTGTCGGCGAGCAAGCGCGACTACAGCGACAAGTTCCCGTCCATCGTCATCCAGAACAACTGAACGTCTCGCACGAGGGAGCGCGCCGGGCATGAGCATCAAGTCGGACAAGTGGATTCGCCGCATGGCCACCGAGCACGGCATGATCGAGCCGTACGAGCCGGGCCAGGTACGCGGTTCCGAGAACAACCGGCTGATCTCCTTCGGCACCTCGAGCTACGGCTACGACATTCGTTGCTCCGACGAGTTCAAGATCTTCACCAACATCAACTCGGCGATCGTCGATCCCAAGCATTTCGACGCGTCGAGTTTCGTGGATTTCAAGGGCGACGTGTGCATCATACCGCCCAACTCCTTCGCGTTGGCGCGCACGGTGGAATACTTTCGCATTCCGCGCAACGTGCTCACCATCTGTCTCGGCAAGAGCACCTATGCGCGCTGCGGCATCATCGTCAACGTCACGCCCTTCGAGCCGGAATGGGAGGGTTACGTCACCCTGGAGTTCTCCAATACCACGCCGTTGCCGGCACGCATCTATGCGAACGAAGGCGTCGCCCAGGTGATCTTCTTCGAGTCAGACGAGCCCTGCGAACTGTCGTACAAGGATCGCAATGGCAAGTACCAGGGACAGCAGGGCGTCACCCTGCCGCGCGTGTGAGTATCGCGATGCGCCTCGCCGAGCGCTGAACGCCGATGGCAGGTAACACGTTCGGACGAAACTTCACCGTCACCACCTTTGGCGAAAGCCATGGTCCGGCGCTCGGCGGCGTGGTGGACGGCTGCCCGCCGGGACTGCCGCTGGTCGTGGCCGACCTGCAACGCGACCTCGATCGTCGCAAGCCGGGGCGATCGAAATTCACCACCCAGCGGCGCGAGGACGACGCCGTCGAGATCCTGTCGGGCGTGTTCGAGGGACGCACCACGGGGACGCCGATCGGCCTTTTGATTCGCAACCAGGACCAGCGCTCGCGGGACTACAGCAAGATCGCGGACCGGTTTCGCCCGGGTCACGCCGACTTCACCTACCAGAAAAAGTACGGCGTACGCGACTACCGGGGCGGCGGTCGTTCCTCGGCGCGCGAGACGGCCATCCGCGTCGCGGCCGGCGCCATCGCCAAGCAGTTGCTGGCCTCGCACGGCGTGAGCGTGCGGGGTTGTCTCGTGGCTCTCGGCTCGATCCGCGTCGCAGCCATGGACTGGAGTGCCGTCGAAAGCAACGACTTCTTCTGCCCGGATCCCGCCCGGGTGCCCGAGATGGAGGCGAAGATCACCGCGCTCAGGCGCGAGGGAGACTCCATCGGCGCCAAGGTCATGGTCGTTGCCTCCGGCGTGCCTGCCGGTCTCGGCGAGCCCGTCTTCGACCGCCTCGACGCCGACCTTGCCGGCGCCCTGATGAGCATCAACGCCGTGAAGGGCGTTGAAATCGGCGCCGGCTTTGCCAGCGTCGAACAGAAAGGCTCCGAGCACCGCGACGAGATCACCCGCGCGGGTTTCCTCTCCAACCATGCGGGCGGCGTACTGGGCGGAATCTCCACCGGGCAGGATGTCGTCGCCACGCTGGCGCTGAAGCCGACGTCCAGCATCCAGGTGCCGGGCCGAACCGTGGACATCGAAGGAAACGAGGTCGAGGTCGTCACCACCGGCCGTCACGACCCGTGCGTCGGCATTCGCGCGGTGCCCATCGCCGAGGCCATGATGGCCCTGGTGCTCGTCGATCACCTGTTGCGGGACCGGGCCCAGAACGGCCCGCGCGCCTGAGTTCGAGGCGGACCGCCGGACCGCCGGACCGCTACCGTTCGCCGAGACGCAAGTGCGAGATGTCGCGACGTCCCGCGACGCCCTTCGATGCATCCGCGCCGAACAGTGAAACGCTGATCTCGCCGATTCGCTCGACCAGCGCGATGGCGTCGAGGTCGTTGCCCGGATCGCTCTTCAATTCGTAGTGCAGTTGTCCGAGGTAGTCGAGGATGGCATTGATCGTGATCGGGTCCGAGGCCTTGCTGCAGCGTCCGCGCTTGTAGAGATCGGCGATGATGCGCTTGACCAGCGGATAGTGCACGGCATCGGCGCGCACGATATCGCCCGCGCGCTGCCAGCGCCCGTTGACCGGGAGCTGGGCCTCGCCGAGTTGTTCCGCCAGCCGGTGAAGGTAAATGCCGAACTCCATCAGTGTGCCACGGTGTCGTCGAAACCGGACACGGAGGGTACCCAGACGCGCGGCGGCTGTAAACGGTCGCCAGGCGTTCGCGACGAGAGGCCCGGCGAGCCGGAATGTGTTACGATTTTCCAGTTATTCCGAACCATTTGCATGAAGTCCATGACGCCCCGCACGCTCTACGACAAACTCTGGGACAGCCACGTGGTCCGCTCCGAAGACGACGGCACCACGTTGCTCTACATCGACCGTCACCTGGTGCACGAGGTGACCTCGCCGCAGGCATTCGACGGCCTGAGAAACGCCGGCCGGCCGCTGTGGCGCCTGGCCAGCAACCTCGCGGTGGCGGACCACAACGTACCGACGACGGCCCGCGACGCCGGCATTGCCGATCCGGTCTCGCGGCTG
>JAUIDF010000038.1 GCA_030429125.1 Gammaproteobacteria bacterium
GGCCTGCGCGTCATGCGACTCGGCAACAGCAGTGTCGACTACGAGGTGGGCATGTTCCACGAAGGCGATCTGACGGCATCGGTGTGGGGCGGGTTTACCCATGTCTTCGTCGACCGCAGCGATCAGAGACCCGTCACCATGCCCGCCGACATTCGCGTCGCGCTCGAGCGTATCCTGAAAGTGGGGGACGTATGAGTCGATGGATGAATGCACTCGACGGCGCCGCGTTTCGCGCCCTCGATCGGAAGTCGGTCACGCTGCTTGGCATGTCGGGCGTCGGCAAGACGACCCTGTGCCAGAAACTGTCCGCGGACGAATGGTTTCACTACTCCGGCGACTACCGCATCGGCACGCGCTACCTCGACGAGCCGATTCTCGACAATATCAAGCGCGAGGCCATGAAGGTGCCGTTCATCGCCGAGCTCCTGCGCAAGGATTCGATTTATATCTGCCACAACATTACCACCGACAACCTGAGTCCGGTGTCGACGTTTCTCGGCAAGATCGGCAATCCGGCCCGGGGCGGTATTCCCGTCGCGGAGTTCAAGCGCCGCCAGGCCCTGCACATGGAAGCCGAGTGCCACGCCATGTGGGACGTCGCCGCCTTTATCGACAAGGCATGGGAGGTGTATGGCTACCGGCATTTCATCAACGATGCCGGCGGCAGCCTGTGCGAACTCGAGGACGAACGGCTGTTCGACATGCTCGCAAGCCGCACCTTGATCGTTTACCTCGAGGCGCCGGGCGACATGCTCGAGGAATTGGGCCGGCGCGCGGAGTCGCATCCCAAGCCGCTGTACTATCGTCCCGATTTTCTCGACGACAATTTGAAGGCATACCTTCAAGAGCGCGGCCTCGGCGCCGCCGACGAGATCGAGCCGGACGACTTCGTGCGCTGGATTTTTCCGCGACTGGTGCATTGGCGCCTGCCGCGCTATCGCGCCATTGCCGAACGCTACGGCATCACCGTCGACGCGGGACGCGTCGGCGGACTCGAAAACGAGGCGGACGTGATCGACCTGGTCGCCGACGCCCTCGACGGCAGGGTGTAGCGCGATGCCGCTGGTCGCCAATTCCGCGCTGCCCGGGTTCGAGCGCCTGCGTGCCGAGGGAGAGGAAGTGCTCGACATGGAACGTGCCCATCACCAGGACATCCGCGAGCTGCATATCGGTCTGCTCAACATGATGCCCGATGCCGCGCTGGAAGTGACCGAACGACAGTTCATGCGACTGGTCGGTGGCTGCAATCGCATCGCGCAGTTCTACGTCTACCCCTTCAGCCTGCCCCAGATTCCGCGCGGCGAGGCGGCGCGCGAGCACATCGAAAAGTACTATTTCGATTTCGAATCGATACGCGACGCCGGGCTGGACGCATTGATCCTCACCGGCGCCATTCCCGGCCCCGACCTCACGCGCGAACCTTTCTGGCAGCCGCTGGGGCCGGTGCTCGACTGGGCGAAAACGAGTGTCACGTCCACCTTGTGCGCCTGCCTCGCCACGCACGCGGTGATGAAGTACTTCTGGGACATCGACCGTCGACCGCTTGGATTCAAGCGATGGGGCGTGTATTCCCACCGGCGGCGGCGGGTTCATCCCCTGGTGCGCAACATCAACACGCGCTTCGACGTGCCGCATTCGCGGTTCAACGAGATCTATACCGAGCAGATGTCGAGCCACGACATCGACGTGCTGGTGGACAGCGAGGATGCGGGCGTTCACCTTGCCGTGAGCCCGGACGGTTTTCGTTTCGTGTTCTTCCAGGGGCATCCCGAGTACGACCAGAACAGCCTGCTCAAGGAGTACAAGCGCGAGGTGGTTCGTTTTGTCAACGACGAGATCGGGACCTACCCGCCATTTCCCGAGAACTACCTGTCGGAGGACGGCAAGCACCTGCTCGACGCGTATCGAAAGCGCCTGATCGGCGCCGAGGATCGGCGCGCCGTGCTGCGCGAGTTTCCCGAGGATGCCGCCCTTGCGCAGACCGACTATACCTGGGGCGATACCGGCAAGATCGTGTTCAACAACTGGCTGGGACTCGTCTACCAGCTGACCGGCACGAAGCGCGACGCACCGTTCATGGACGGCGTGGATCCGGACAACCCGTTGCGTAACGCCTGAAGACTACCGGCACTACGATGCGTCCGGCGCCAACGGGATGTTCATCTCGACGAGTTCGAATCGTCGGCTTTCGAGCCGGAACCGGTGCACGGCATCGCGCGCGAGCTTGGTACCGAAGTCCGCTTTCATGTCCCATCCCGTCGCCAGGCTGATCGCGGCGCGAATCGTCCCCTTGTGTGTGACGGCGGTCATGGCGCCGGCGTCCCGGGGCAGGTTGTTCAACCAGCGTTCCAATCGGGCTCGTACGTCTCGCGGCGATTCGCCGCCGTCGGGACGGAAGTCGAGTCCGCGCCGCTCGTTTCGGCGCATGGACTCGCCCAGTTCGGCGCGCAGGTCCGCGATGCGTCGACCGGTCCAGGCGCCCCAGTGCATCTCCACGAGTTCGGCGGCGATGGTCAGCTCTTCGATGCCCAGCAGTCGGGCCGTGTCCCGCGCGCGCGACAGCGGACTGACGAACCATGCCGCGTCCCTCGCTTCCGGGGGCAGGCGCCAGCGACGGACCTGCTCGATCCCCTTCGGGCTGAGTACCACGTCGGTCTGACCCTGGATACGTCGTTCGACGTTCCAGGCCGTGTAGCCGTGCCTGATCAGGAAGAGGTCGGGCACAGGCCGGTCACCAGTTGATCCAGCGCCCGGGCGGCGGCATCGATGCCATGGCGTTGCCTGACCCTTGCCGCGCCGTCGCGCCCCATGCGCTCGATCACCGCCGGGCGTTTTACCAGGTAGTCGAGCAGCCGCGCGGCGTCGTCGGGTCGCGCGAGAGCGGTCAGCAGGCCGGTGCGGCCGTGGGCGACGACGTCGGCGACGCCGCCGTCACGGCCCGCGACCACCCCCAGCCCGCGCGACTGCGCTTCCAGCAGGGCCATGCCAAAGGCCTCGTTGCACGCGGGCCAGACGAAGAGATCGGCCCCGTCGAGCACGGCGGCGAGATCGTCGCCCTCGAGCCGGCCATGGAAAGTCGCGCGATCGCCCGCCACCTCGCGCAGCCGGGATTCGATTTCGTCGCGGGCGTCGCCGTCTCCGACCACCTGCAAGGTCCAGTCGCTGGTTCGCATACGCGCGACCCAGTCCGCAAGCACGTGCCAGGAACGCGACTTGTCACCTCGCCGCATCCGCGCCACGGCCACCATCGTCACGGACCCGGTGATTCCCGCGGTGCGCCGGGACGATGGCCAGGACTGCCAATCGATGAATGGTGCGAGTCGCAGCAGTCGCGCGCCGGACCGCATCAGGGGTCGTGTGCACTCGATGTCACGCCGGTTGAGTGCGACGACCGCGTCCGCGCGCGAAACGCATCGTCGCGCCTGCTCATGGCCGTTGCGCCAGGGGCCACCGGCCTGCGACGGCGAGACCGATGCCTCGGCGACCACGTAGGGAATGCCGAGTGCGCCGCATACCCGCGGGCCGATCCAGTCGGGCGCCTTGTGATAAACGTGATAGCTGAACCACAGGTCCGGTGCGTCGTCGCCACCCCAGCGCTCGACAAGCTGCTGCGCGGCGATCTCGGCCGCGCCGCGAATGGCCGACTGGCTTACTGGATCCGCCTTGCCCTCGAAGCTGCGCAAGGTCGACGCCAGGCTTACCCGGTGGCCGGCGCGTTCGAGGGCGGCGATGAACAGGCGCGCCAGCAGACGATCTCCCGACGGATTGGGGTGGTTCGGCGGCTTCAGCGGCGCGTAGAAGGCGATGTTCACAGCGACGACAACAGGTTGCCCAGCCGTTCGATCTCGCGATCGCTGGAAAAGGATGCCCTGAGCTTACTGATCGCAAGCGCGGCTGTGTGTGCACGGTGGTCGGGATTGCGCACCAGCGATTCGATGGCGCGGGCAAGGGCGGCGACGTCGCCGGGCGGTACGAGAATCCCGGTCTTGCCGTCCTCGATCAACTCGGGAACACCGGACAGGTCGGAGGCGATGCAGCACAGTCGCTGGCTTTGCGCTTCCATGAGCACGTTCGGCAGACCATCGCGATCACCGTCGGCGGTGACGATCGAGGCGAGGACGAACAGGTCGGCGTCGCGATAGATGGCGAGCACCTGGTCCTGGGGCAGCGCACCTCGCCATTCGACGCGCGACGCGATGCCGAGGTCGCCGGCCAGCCGCTTCAACCCGGGCAACGCCGGGCCGCCGCCGACGTGAACGAACCGCCACGCGAGGTCGGCCGGCAACCGCGCCAATGCCTCGAGCAGCACCGGGTAACCTTTTTTCGCGACGGCGCGCCCGACGGAGACCAGCGTGGCGGGACGCGCCGCGCTGCCGTCTGCCGCGCCCTGCTTCGGGCCGGGGTCGGGGAAGCGTCCGAAATCGATGCCGTGATAGAGCCGATGCACCCGTTCGGGGCGCTCGCACAATGCCTTGAGGTGTTCCGCGTTCGATTGTGTGCAGGTGACGGCGAAGCCGCAGGACGCCAGCTTCTCGCGCTTCTCCCACGCCGCAATGGTCCAGATGTCCTTGGCATGCGCGGACACCGCCCATGGCCGTTGCACCAGGATGGACGCGTAACGGGCCACCGACGCCGGCGTGTGAATGAAATGGGCATAGATGGCGCGGCATTCCGACGGCATCTCGCGAGCCAGCACCAGCGCCTGGGCAAACCGTCGCGCCCGGTTGGGGGTGAAGTCGCGCCGCAGATCGCGCAGCCAGGTGCGCGCGGCGTCCTTGAACCGAAGCCGCCCCAGGGCGTGGATCAATGCACGGATCACCCGCCATGGTTCCTGGTACGCGTACTCGGGAAGGTAATTCACGCTGGCGTGAATTTCGCGGTGAATCGGGTGTATAGTCTGGTCGGTCGGATGGCGCAGCGACACCAGCTTCAGGGTCAGACCGAGATCCTCCAGGGCCTTGAGTTCCTGGGCGATGAAGGTCTCGGAGAGCCGCGGGTAGCCCTTCAGAACGACGGCAACACAGGGCATGCCGGCATCCGCGCGGTGAGCCGGTGGTGGAGAGGGTGTCATGGCTGTCGGCGCCGCGGCGTCATCGTTTCCACGGGGGAATCACCGGTCAGGGCGCCGGCGCATTCGACCGTCGCCGCGAACCGGGTGCGCGTCGGCGCCGGGGCGAGGCGATCGTCGGGCACCTGCCCGGTCGAAATCGGATCGTCGGAAAAATCACGACGCGGGTTGTCGAAGCGTTCGGGGAGTTGATGGAAAAGTCGATTTACAAGTACGTCCTGACCCACACGTACAGGGACCAGATATACCTGCTGATACTGACGCTGGTCAATCTGCCCTTCATCTACATTTCCCTCGAGATTCCCAAGATCATCGTCAATGAGGCGATCGGCGGCCAGGGTGCCCCGTACTCGCTGCTCGGTTTCGACCTCGACCAGGTCAGCTACCTGATGGCGCTGTGCTTCGCCTTCCTCGGCGTGATCGGCCTCAACGGCGGCATCAAGTACGCGGTGAACGTCTACAGCGGCATTGTCGGCGAACGCATGTTGATGCGGTTTCGCTACGAACTCTACAGCCGCATCCTGCGCTTTCCCCTGCCGCACTTCAAGCGGACCTCCCAGGGCGAGATCATTCCCATGATCACGTCGGAAACGGAGCCGCTCGGCGGGTTCATCGGCGAATCCTTTACGCTGCCGGCCTTCCAGGGCGGCCTGCTGCTGACCTACCTGTTCTTCATTTTCCAGCAGGACCTGTTTCTCGGCCTCGCGGCCATCGCACTGTATCCGCCGCAGTTGTGGCTGATTCCCAGGTTACAGCGCAAGGTCAACGAACTGGCCAAGCAGCGCGTGCGCGAAGTGCGCGGCCTGGCCGACCGCGTCGGCGAATCGATCTCGGGTATCAACGAGATCCACGCCCACGACACCTCGCGCATGGAGCGCGCCGAGATTTCCCACCGTCTCGGCACGATCTACGTGATCCGGGCCGAGCTGTTCCGGCGCAAGTTCTTCATCAAGTTCCTCAACAATTTCCTCGCCCAGCTCACACCCTTCTTCTTTTATTCCATTGGCGGCTATTTCGTCATCCAGGGCGATCTCTCGCTGGGCGCGCTGGTCGCGGTGCTGGCCGCCTACAAGGACATCTCCCCGCCCTGGAAGGAACTGCTCAAGTACTACCAGACGAAAGAGGACATCCGCGTCAAGTACGACCAGGTCATCGAACAGTTCGATCCCGAGAACATGTTCGCGGCCGAACTGCAGGCGCCGCCGGAGAAGGTCGAGCCGCTCGCGGGCGAGCTCACGGCCAGCAACGTGGTATACACCGAGGACGGTTCGCTGAAGCCCGTCGACGGCGTCAACTTCAGTGCCCGCGTGAACGACAAGATCAGCACCGTGGGTGCGACCGGCAGTGGCAAGGACGAGCTGTCGCGCCTGGTGGCGCGCCTGCTGTTGCCGACGGCGGGTCGTATCAGCGTCGGCGGCGAGAACATCACCACCCTGCCGGAAGGCGTGCTTGGCCGCCGGCAGGCCTACGTGGGTGCCGGTGCGCACATTTTCACCGGCACCGTCATGGACAATATTCTCTATGGGCTGAAACACTCGCCGGGCGCCGCGCCCGAGCCCGATGAGCCGGATCGCCCGGCGGTCGAGCAACGCAAGAAGATCGCGCGCATTACCGACAACAGTGTCGACGATCGCGACGCGGACTGGGTTGACTACGAGGCCGTGGACGCCGAAGACGCCGACAGCCTGTTCGATCGCGTCGGCGAGGTGCTCGAGGTGGCCGATCTCGACCGCGACGTCTACCAGTTCGGGCTCAATTCCAGGCCCGAGGGGTACATCCACGAGGCCCTGTCCGGTCGAATCCTCGAGGCGCGCGAGCGCATGCAGGCGGCACTCGAATCCGCCGGCCAGTCCAACCTCGTGGAGCGTTTCAACTCCGAGCGATTCAACCACAGCCTCTCGGTGGCCGAGAACATCCTGTTCGGCGCCCCGTTGAAGAGCGAGTTCGAGGCCGAGCGCCTCGCCGAGAATCCGCTGGTCATCGAGCTGCTCAAGGATAACGAGCTCTACGGCACCTTCTGCCACATGGGACGCCGCGTGGCGGAGATCATGCTGGAGCTGTTCGCCGACGCCAAGCCGGGCGATCCGCTGTTCGAGCAGTTCAGTTTCGTCAGCGCCGAGGCGTTGCTCGAGTTTCGCGCGCGCATCGGCCGCACCGGCGAGGACGACCCGGCCAAGTGGCGCGACGACGACCGGCTGGATTTCCTGTCGCTGCCCTTCAAGCTGATCGCCGCCCGGCACCGCCTGGGCATGGTCACCGATGATTTCCAGGCGCGCGTGCTTGCCGTTCGACAGCAGCTTCGCGAGCGCCTCGGCGAAGACAACGATGCCATTCGCTTCCTCGACGACAATGCGGTCAACCCCGCCATCACGCTGCAGGACAACATTCTCTTCGGCACCCTGGTTTACGGTCAGGCCAATGCCAAGGACAAGATGTCGGCCGTTCTCGGCGGCGTGGTGGAGGAGACCGGGCTTCGCGACGAGATCATGAAGATCGGCCTGACCTACCACGTGGGCAGCGCCGGCGCTCGCCTGTCGGTGGTGCAGAAGCAGAAACTCGCCCTGGCGCGCTGCCTGCTCAAGCGGCCCGATCTGCTGATCGTCAACGAGGCGCTCAGCGCCATCGATCCCAACGCCCAGGAGCGGCTGGTCAAGGGCGTGCTCGAGTTCCAGGGCGATCGCGGCGTGATCTGGGTGCTGGAACGACCCGAGCTCTCCACCCACTTCGACCGCACCATGGTGCTGCACGGCGGCGCCATCGTCTCCGACGGCACCTTCGACGAACTCAAGGAAAGCTCGCAGTGGTTCCGACAGGTTCTGCCGCAGCAGGGATGACGCGACCGCGACGCGTCGACGGGCATCGCCGATGAAGGTCGGAATCGTCGATCCGTCCGGCGCGCCGGTGGCCGAGGCGCTCGAGACCAACTGCGTCGCACTCGAGTCGGCCGGGTTCGACGTGGAACGGCGGGACTACCCGGTCGATGCCGGCAACCGACTCGCCCGGGCCGGTGTCGAGGCACGCGCGGCGTTGTTGAACGACGCCCTCGCGCGATACGACATCGTCGTCTGCTCGCGCGGCGGTTACGGCATCAGCGACCTGCTCGACGCCCTCGACTGGCGCCGCCTCGCCGAGTCGGCGCCCCGGCTCGTGGTCGGTTTTTCGGACATCACCGCGCTGCAGTGCGCCCTCTACGCGCGACTCGGCTGGACGTCGCTGCATGCGCCGATGCCCGGTTCCATGTTGTGGCGGCCCGATGGTGAGGACGTGAACGCGGTGGTCGGCGTGCTGCGCGACTGGCCCGGCGAATGCGAGGGCAGCGTCGCCGTTCGAGGCACTGGCGTCGACGCCATCCGCGGTCCCCTGTTCGGCGGTTGCATGAGCGTCATCGGTTCGCTGATCGGCACGCCGTATTTCCCGCGCAGCCTCGCGGGCCACGTCATTTTCCTCGAGGACGTCAACGAGAACGCGGCGCGCATCCTGCGCTTGTGGAACCAGTGGCGTCAGTCCGGCGCACTCGACGGCGTCGCGGCGGTGGTGCTCGGACGCTTCGTCCACGTCGACGAGGACGAGCGCCCGGGGCTGGACGCGCTACCGGAGCGGATCGCCGAGCGCAGCGACTGTCCCATCCTGACGTCGCCCGACTTCGGCCACGCGGTGCCGAACTATCCGCTCATGAACGGTGCGCGGTCGACCATCTCTGCCGGTCGACTGTGCTGGCGCTACTCCCCGGGACCGGCAATCGCCTAGGCTCCGGCGCGGCGCGCCTGCGTCGGCACGCCGCGGGGAATGATACAATCCGACCCCCTTCGGCGCCCGGAGCCCTCGCGGGCCGCCGCCACCTACGGCCGCGTGGTACCCAACTTCATGAAGAAAGGCGAGCAACTCTATTCCGGCAAGGCCAAAACGGTGTTTCGCACCGACGATCCCGAGCGCCTGCTCCTGCATTTTCGCAACGACACCTCGGCCTTCGACGGCGTCAAGAAGGCGCAGCTCGAGAAAAAGGGCGAGATGAACAATCGCATCAATGCCTTCATCATGCAGAAGCTCGAGGATGCCGGCGTGCCGACACACTTCGTGGAGCGCCTGAATGCCGAGGAGTCGCTGGTTCGCCGGCTCGACATGGTGCGGGTGGAATGCGTGGTGCGCAACGTGGTGGCCGGTTCGCTCAGCAAGCGGCTCGGCATCGAGGAAGGCCTGGTGCTCGACGAGCCGGTGTTCGAGTTCTTTCTCAAGGACGACGTGCTGCACGACCCCATGATCAACGAGTCGCACATTCTCGTGTTCGGCTGGGCGAGCGCGGAGGAGATCGCCGAGATGCGTCGCCTGAGCCTCGCCGTCAACGACGTACTGAAGCCGTTGTTCTCCGCCGCGGGCATACTGCTGGTCGACTTCAAGCTCGAGTTCGGCCGCGTCGGCGGGAAGCTGGTGCTCGGCGACGAGTTCACCCCGGACGGTTGCCGGCTGTGGGATGCCGCGACGCAGAAGAAGCTCGACAAGGACCGCTTCCGCCGCGATCTCGGCGACGTGGTGGAGTCCTACCGGGAAGTGGCCCGCCGGCTCGGCGTGCCCCTGGACGACTGATCTTTCACCCGGGTGCCGCGCTGTCGTGGCGCCCGACGTTGCGACCGAATCTCCCGACATGATTCACCTCGAAGGCGGCGCCGCCTGTTCCGATTTCCGACTCGAGCGAATTCGGCGACGACTCGACGCACTCGTGCCGGGACTGGCCGGCGTGTCGGCGCGTTACCGCTACTTCGTCGATGCCGACGCCCTGTCGCCGCGCGATCGCGACGTGCTCGATCGCCTGGTCAACGACCAGTCGGCGCCGCCCCCGGCCGCCGCGGGCCGCCCGGACCTGCTGGTGGTGCCGCGCCTCGGGACCATATCGCCGTGGTCCACCAAGGCCACCGATATCGCGCGGCACTGCGGTCTCGCCGCCCTTCGGCGCATCGAACGCGGCATTGCCTGGTGGCTCGACGCCGCATCGCCGCTGTCCGACGCCGAACGGCGTCTCGCCGCCGGCGTGCTGCACGATCGCATGACGGAATCGGTCATCGTCGGCGACGAGGCGCCTGCGACCCTGTTCGCGCGCGCGGCGCCGGCGCCGCTGGCCTGCGTCGACGTCATCAACGGCGGCCGCGAGGCGCTCCTGCGGGCGAACGAGGAACAAGGCTATGCCCTGTCCGCGGACGAAATCGACTACCTCTGCGAGAGCTACGGCCGTCTCGGCCGTAATCCGACCGACGTCGAGCTGATGATGTTCGCCCAGGTCAACTCCGAGCACTGCCGCCACAAGATCTTCAACGCCGACTGGACCGTCGACGGCGCGCCCCGTAGCGAGTCCCTGTTCGCCATGATTCGCCGCACCCACGCCGCCCGGCCCGGGGGCACGCTCGTCGCCTACAAGGACAACGCCGCCGTGATCGAGGGCGCCGAGGCCGAGTGGTTGCTGCCGGACCCGGCCACCGGCGTCTACCGCTTCGAGCCGGGCGGCGCGCCCATCCTGATGAAGGTGGAGACGCACAATCATCCGACCGCCATCTCGCCCTTTCCCGGCGCCGCCACCGGATCCGGCGGCGAGATCCGCGACGAAGGCGCGACCGGGCGCGGCGGCAAGCCCAAGGCCGGCATCACCGGTTTTTCCGTCTCCAACCTGCACCTGCCCGACGCGCCGGCACCGTGGGAGAGTGCGCCCCGGCCGAACCCGCGCATGGCCAGCGCCCTCGAGATCATGATCGAGGGGCCGATCGGCGGCGCCTCGTTCAACAACGAGTTCGGCCGCCCCAACATCGGCGGCTACTTTCGAACGTTCGAGACCCCGCCGGCGAGCGACGGCGCCGCCTACGGCTACCACAAGCCGGTGATGCTCGCCGGCGGCCTCGGCAACCTGCGCCCGGCGCACGTCGAGAAGCTGCGCATTGCCGCCGGTGCGAAGATCATCGTGCTCGGCGGGCCGTCCATGCTGATCGGCCTCGGTGGCGGCGCCGCGTCCAGTGTCACCGCCGGTACGTCCAGCGAGTCGCTCGACTTCGCCTCCGTGCAGCGCGGCAACCCGGAGATGCAGCGCCGCTGCCAGGAAGTCATCGACCGCTGCATCGCGCTCGGCGACGACAACCCCATCGTCGCCATTCACGACGTCGGCGCCGGGGGCCTGTCAAACGCCTTGCCGGAGCTCGTCAATGACGCCGGTCGCGGCGGCCGCTTCGACCTGCGCGCGGTGCTCAACGACGATCCCGGCATGTCGCCGATGCAGCTGTGGTGCAACGAGTCCCAGGAGCGTTACGTGCTGGCCGTGGAGCCGCGGCATCTCGCAACCTTCGAGGCGATTTGCGCGCGCGAGCGCTGCCTCTATGCCGTCGTCGGCGAGGCGACCGAGTCCCCGCGTCTCGAACTCGACGACGCCCTCGCGCCGGTGGACGGCGCGTCGTGTGGCGGCGTCGAGCGGCCCATCGACCTCGACCTGTCGATGTTGCTCGGACACCCGCCGAAAATGTCCCGCGCCTTCGACAGCGTCGCGCCGGGCGTGCCGGACCTGGACCTGCCGCCCGACACGGTCGAGGAAATGCTGACGCGGGTTCTCTCCCTGCCCACGGTGGCCGACAAGACCTTCCTCGTCACCATCGGCGACCGCAGCGTCGGCGGCCAGGTCGTGCGCGATCCCATGGTCGGCCCGTGGCAGGTGCCGGTGGCGGACGTCGCCGTCACCGCCACCGGCTTCCGTGGCGATGCCGGCGAGGCCATGGCCATCGGCGAGCGTTCGCCGCTGGCGCTGATCGACCCGGCCGCGAGCGCTCGCATGGCCGTGGCCGAGGCGCTGACCAACCTGGTGAGCGCGGATGTCGCCGATCTTTCCCGCGTGGTGCTGTCGGCCAACTGGATGGCGGCCGCCGGTCGGCCGGGACAGGACCAGGCGCTGTACGAGGCCGTGGAGGCCGCCAGCCACCTGTGCCGCGATGTCGGCATCTCCATCCCGGTGGGCAAGGACTCCATGTCCATGCACGCCGCCTGGCGCGACGAGGACGGCGCCGAGTGTTCGGTCACCTCGCCGCTCACGCTGGTGGTGTCCGCCTTCGCGCCGGTGGCCGACACCCGTCGCACCATGACGCCGGTGTTGTCCCTGGCCGAGCCGGACACGCTGCTGGTTCACGTGGGCCTCGGCTACGAGAACCCGCGTCTTGGCGGATCGGCGCTGGCCCAGGTCTACGGACAGCTCGGCAGCGTCGCGCCCGACGTCGACGCGCCGGCCGCCCTCGCGGCACTGTTCCGCACGCTGTCGGCGCTGAACCGCGACGGCGTGCTGCTCGCCTGTCACGACATTTCCGATGGCGGGCTCGTCGTCGCACTGTGCGAGATGGCCTTTGCCTCGCGATGCGGCCTTCGGGTCGACCTCGGCGAGGTCCCCGATCCGGTGGCCGACCTGTTTGCCGAGGAGGCAGGCGTGGTCGTCCAGGTGAGCGCCGCCGACGTCGGTCGCGTCCTGTCCGCCTTTTCCGAGGTCGTGCCCACCGCGCGCGTCATCGGCAGGGCCATTGCGAGCGAGGACATCGAGATGGTGGCCGGCGACCGCGTGCTGCTGGTGACCAACCGGCCCACGCTGCACCGCGCGTGGTCGGCAACCACGTATCACATGCAGGCCCTGCGCGATCATCCCGACTGCGCGCGGGAGGAGTTCGACCGCATTCTCGACGTCGCCGACCCCGGGCTGCACGCCGACCTCGCCTTCGATCCGGGGATGGATGTCGCCGCGCCCTTCGTCGCTGCGGGTGCGCGTCCGCGCGTCGCCATCCTGCGCGAGCAGGGCGTGAACGGGCAGCTCGAAATGGCGGCCGCTTTCACGCTCGCGGGCTTCGAGGCGGTGGACGTGACCATGTCCGACCTCGTCGACGGCCGGCATACGCTCGACGGATTCCGGGGACTCGCCGCCTGCGGCGGCTTCTCCTTCGGCGACGTGCTCGGCGCGGGCCAGGGCTGGGCAAAGTCCATTCTGTACAACGACGCGCTGAGCGAGGCCTTCACCGCGTTCTTCCACCGCGAAGACACCTTCTCCCTCGGCGTATGCAACGGTTGCCAGATGCTTGCCGCGATCGGCGCCCTCATTCCCGGGGCCGATCACTGGCCGCGATTCGCCCGCAATCGTTCGGAGCAGTACGAGGCGCGTCTCGCCATGGTGGAAGTGCCCGACAACCGGTCCGTGCTGTTCGACGGCATGGCCGGATCGCGCTTGCCGGTGGTGGTCGCCCATGGTGAGGGCAGGGCGGTTTTCGGGGCGGCATCCGACCTTGCCGCGCTGAAGCAAGGCGGCCGCATCGCGCTGTCGTTCGTCGACAATCACGGCAACGCGGCGCGGCGATACCCGGCCAATCCCAATGGTTCGCCCGATGGCGTCACCGCGCTGACCACGCGCGACGGCCGCGCGACGATCATGATGCCTCATCCCGAACGCGTTTTTCGCACCCGGACCCTGTCCTGGCACGAGCCGTCCTGGGGTGAATTCAGTCCGTGGATGCGGTTGTTTCGCAATGCCAGGGCCTGGGTGGGTTAGGGCCGGATCACACGACGCATTTGCGGCGACCTTTCGGCCCTTTTTACCCTGACGGCGTGGCATCTCGTCGCCAGGGAACCACCATGACGCCCCGACGCGCCTGGCCAGATGCGAGAACGTGCACTAAATCTCACGCGCTCCGCATCGTGTGAGCAGGCCCTGACATCTCGCCTCGCACTACCGCTCGCCATACGACGCCATGAGCGGGTGCGGCGCAGGTCGCATTCAATGCCGCACCACCGGGTAGCCAATAGCTCGCCCTTATGCAAATTCGCACCGCGCTTATGCGAAATTTGTCTAAGCGAAGGCTCCCCTGAGCGAGCCGCTTGGTTTAGGATTGCGATCGCTGGAACGGCGCGATTTCTTTCCACGACCGCTGTCACGGAATTGACACCGCATTCGTCCCTGGTCCGCGTGCCACGCGCGCGGGCGGGATGTCCCGAATACCGGCTCCACGACCCTGTTGGCCAACGTGCGCGGTTCGTTACCACACGGAGTGCATGACAATCCCGCGAACGGCGGTGGGTCGTGGCGGCCGGTATCCCGACCGGTCCGGATTCGCAGCAGTCGATCGTCAATCCGTTGTCGCGGCAGTGCTACAATGCGGCGAATACCCCGATCGATCACCCCGCGCGATCGGGACCCGGTTCCGATTCGTCGAGGGAGATCTCATGGCCGTTTCACGCTTCAAGACCAAGCATTTTTTTATCCGGTTCGTCGCGGCGATCGTGCTGGTGTTCGTCACCTATAACCCGGTCGAGCCGTATTCCTACTACGAGTGGGCGCTGGCGCCGCTGCTGGGAACCGCGGAAGGCTCTTCGTTCTCCGTTCTCAAGGCCTTCATCGGCCTCGTGCTCATCATCGGCTGGGCCATCTTCATTCGTGCCACGCAGCGCTCCCTCGGTGCCATCGGCCTGACATTGGCGGTCGCGTTTTTCGTGCTGCTCTTCTGGCTGTTGTTCGATCGCGGCATCCTGTCCCTCGACAACCCGGACGTCATCAAGTGGCTGATACTCATCGCCATCGCCGGGATCATGGCGGTCGGCATGTCGTGGTCTCACATTCGCCGCCGCATGAGCGGCCAGCTCGACGTCGACGAGACCGACGACGCCATGCAGTAACGCGGCGACGACGCGGCGAGGTGGGCTTCAGGCGCTCGCCGCGCCGCCTGCCTCGACGTCGCGGAACGTTCTGATCAGCGCCAGGAATTCCTTTCCGTACTTGTCGAGCTTGTGCTGGCCGACGCCGCCGATGTCGAGGAACGACGAGGAGTCCGTGGGTTTTTCGCGCGCCATTTGTGCGAGCGAGGCATCGCCGAAGACAATGTAGGGTGGTTTGCCTTCCGCGTCGGCGAGCTGTTTTCGAAGCTGGCGCAGGGCCTCGAACAGCGACTGGTCCGCTTCCTCCACCAGCACGCCGCGTCGCGCCCTGGTCGCCGGTCGGTTGCCACCCTGTCGCGGACGGGCGAGTTCGAGGACTTGCTCGCCACGCAGTACCGGGCGTGCCGCGGCGGTAAGCCGAAGCACCGAGTAGTTCGCGATATCCTGCTGCACCAGTCCGTGGTGAATGAGCTGGCGGAAAATCGACGTCCACTCGATGGCGCTCCGGTCCGCACCGATGCCGTACGTGCTCAGGCGGTCGTGGCCGAGAGCGCGAATGCGCTCGGAATCCGCGCCGCGCAGCACGTCGATGACGTGCTTCATGCCGAAGCGCTGACCCACCCGGTAAACGCACGACAGCGCTTTTCGCGATTCATCGGTGGCGTCGAAGCGTTCGGGCGGGTCGAGACAGGTGTCGCAGTTGCCGCAATCGGACTCGAGCCGTTCGCCGAAATAGCCGAGCAGCACCCGGCGACGGCAACCCAGTGACTCGGCCAGCGCGACCATCGCGTTGAGCTTGTGGCTCTCGATGCGGACCTGGTCGGCGTTGGTGCCGTTTTCGATGAGCCCGCGCGCGGTCACGATATCCTGGGCGCCGTACAACATGAAGGCTTCCGCGGGCAGGCCGTCGCGGCCGGCGCGGCCGGTTTCCTGGTAGTAGCCCTCGATGTGGCGCGGCATGTCGTAGTGCACCACGAATCGCACATTGGGCTTGTCGATGCCCATGCCGAAGGCCACGGTGGCCACCACCACGTGGATCTCGTCACGCAGGAACTGATCCTGGACGCCGGCGCGCGTCGCTGCGTCGAGCCCGGCATGATAGGCGGCGGCCCTTACGCCCTCGGCGCAAAGACGCTCCGCCACGGCCTCGACTTTTCGCCGCGACAGCGCGTAGACGATGCCGGCCTCCTCGCGCCGGGTGGCGAGGAAGCGCGTCAACTGGTCGAAGGGTCGGTGCTTCTCGGCGATGGTATAGCGGATGTTGGGGCGATCGAACCCGGTGACATGGACGGATGCTGCCTGCAGTCCGAGCACGCTCAGGATGTCGCCGCGCGTCTGCGCGTCGGCCGTGGCGGTGAGGGCGGCCATGGGCACGCCGGGAAAGCGTTCGCGCAGCTCGTGCAGCGCGGCATACTCGGGCCGGAAGTCGTGACCCCACTGGGAGACGCAATGCGCCTCGTCGATGGCGAACAGGGCAATGTCGATTTCGTCGAGTCGGCTCATGAAGCCGTCGGCGAGCACGCGTTCGGGGCTCACGTAGAGCAGGTCGAGTTCGCCGGCATGTAGCTGGGCAAGGGTGCGCCGCGCGGTGTCGCCGTCCATGGACGAGTTGTAGCAGGCGGCGGCGACGCCGTTGGCGACCAGTGCGTCGACCTGGTCTTTCATCAGGGAGATCAGTGGCGAGACGACGATGGCGGTGCCGCGCCGCAGGATTGCCGGCACCTGGTAGCACAATGACTTTCCGCCGCCGGTGGGCATGAGTACGAACACGTCCTGTCCGTCGATCAATTCGCCGATGATCTGCGCCTGGTGCGGGCGAAATTCGTCGAAGCCGAAGACGCGATGCAGTACGTCGGCAGCGTCTCTATGGGCGTCCTGGGATCGGGGCTGGGTCAACGAAACGGGTTCCGGGCGGCGCTCGACGCGGGGCGTTCGAGCGTAAATCGATTGAATCTCGGCTGGGCGTCGATTGTATCGTCGTCACGGTTGCGGGTCTAAGCGCGAGTCTCGTTTCGGCGTTCGGCCTCGCGCCCGCGCCCGCTCCTTCGTTGTCTTGGAGGCCGTGCCCGCGCGGATCGCCGTCACCGTCCCGGGGGACGCCGTGAATGCGTCCATGCCGGCTTGGGCGCGGCATCCCTGCCGCGCACACCCCCGGGCCAGCGACGCCGACCCGCGTTCGTGGTGGATGGCGTGCGGCTGCAACGGCGCTGGTCCGGTCGTCTGTCGACGGCCGTGCCCGCGCGGCTCGCCGTCACCGTCCCGGGGGGACGCCGTGAAAGCGTCCATGCGGGCTTGCGCGCCATCCCTGTCGTGCACACCAGGGAGTAGAAACGACGGCATGTGGCCGGGGCGATTCGCTGTACCATAGGCGGCGATTTCCACCGGAGACAACGTAATGACGATCGGCGTCGGCGGCTCGAATGCGGCCGAAGAACTCGAAAAGCTGAGTGATCGCACGCACGGCGCGCGGCCCATCGGGGTAGCGGAGCACCGGCAGCGTATCGACAACGTGCGCGAATTGATGGCGGCGCAGGGTATCGATGCCCTGTTCCTGGCCGCCGGCGCGAACCTCGTCTACTTCACGGGCATGCGCTGGGGTCTGAGCGAGCGGCTCGCCGGCGTGCTGATTCCCGCCGAGGGGCCGCTCGGATACGTGGCGCCGGGGTTCGAGCGCGACACGTTCAAGGGCTTCATGCAGATGGAAGGCGAATTGCGCACCTGGGAAGAGCACGAGAACCCGTTCGCGCTGGTGGGGACCATGCTCGATGCGGCTGGCGCGGGTCGAGGCGTGGTCGCGCTCGATGCGGACATGCCCTTCGCCTTCGTTGACGGGCTACGCGATGCGCGACCCGATTGCCGCTTCGTCAACGCCGCCGCAATCACGTCGCCGTGCCGCAGTCGTAAGTCCGCGGCCGAGATCGCCCTGATGCAGTGCGCGAAGGACCTGACGCTCGAGGTTCACCGGGCCGCGGCCGCTATCCTGCGGCCCGGTATCACGACGACGGAAGTCACCGACTTCATCGACCGCGCCCACCGCGCCGCCGGCGCGTCGTCTGGCTCGGCGTTCTGCATCGTGCTGTTCGGCGTGGCGACCTCGTTTCCGCACGGCGTGAAGGAACCCCAGGTACTCGGGAAAGACGACTGGGTACTCATCGATACCGGTTGCCGCGTGCACGGCTATCACTCGGACATCACCCGCAGCTACGCCTTCGGCGAGCCGACGCCGCGTCAGCGCGACGCCTGGGCCGTAGAGCACGAAGCGCAGGCGGCGGCCTTCGGCGCCGCGCGCCTCGGTGCGCCATGCGAATCCGTGGACGCGGCGGCGCGGTGGGTGCTCGAGTCGCACGGTTTCGGTCCGGGTTATGCGCTGCCGGGCCTGCCGCACCGTACGGGACACGGCTGCGGGCTGCAGGTTCACGAGACGCCCTACCTGGTGCGCGGCGACGAGACGCCGCTCGACGTGGGCATGGCGGCCAGCAACGAGCCCATGCTGGTGCTGCCCGGAGAGTTCGGCGTTCGGCTGGAGGACCACTTCTACATGGCCGATGACGGCGCGCGCTGGTTCACGAGGCCGTCGCCGGCGGTGGACGATCCCTTCGGCCTGTCATGAGCGAATTCACTGTCGGTGCGCCGAGGGATTGGGCGGACACGGAAGTCGTCGGCGTGGCGGGCTGCGGCGCCATGGGCCTGCCGATGGCGCGTCGATTGTCCCTGGCGGGCTTCGACGTGCTCGGCTTCGACGTGCGCGCGGTCGACGAGTTCGGTGATTTCGCGCCGCGCATGGTGCCGGACCCGGTGTCGTTCGCGCGTCGCTGCGGCACCATCGTGTGCGTGGTGCGTGACGAACGCCAGACCCACGACCTATTGTTCGACGAGCAGAATGTCTGCGCTTCCGGCTCGGCAATCCATACCGTCGTCCTCAGCTCCACCCTGTCGCCGCGCGTCGTCCACGAGGTGCGCACCCGGCTGGATGTCGATGTCACCCTGATCGATGCGCCCATGTCGGGGGCGCCGGTCGGCGCCGAGGCCGGCACGCTGACCTTCATGCTGGGCGGCGGCGAAGAGGACATCGCGCGCGCCATGCCGCTGTTCCAGGCCATGGGTTCGGCCCACTATCGCTGCGGGGCGCTGGGGCAGGGCATGACCGTGAAGGTGCTGAACAACTACGTCGCCGTTTCCTCGGTCGTCGCGGTGCGCCGCGTGCTCGATGCCGCCCGCCGCGCCGGCGTCGATACGTCGAGATTGCGGGAGATCATGTCCAAGAGCTCAGGCGCCACCTGGTACGGGGACCGCTTCGACGATATTGCGTGGTCGCGCGAAGGCTACGAGCCCGGCAATACCATCGGCATTCTGGAAAAGGATCTCGCCGCCGCCGTCGACGTGCTGTCGGAGGAGGCGGGCGGTGCGACAGCGCCACTCGACGACGTCCTGCGCACCGCGCTCCGGCAACTGGAGCCGTTTACCGGGCGCTGAGCGCGTGCCCGACGGTCCGGTGCGCGCGCTGACCGATGGCGCGGATCATGAGGGTTCGCAGACTAGCCGCGGTCGCCTCGGATGGTCATGTGGTAATTAGTTACCAATCAATCGACAACTCGTTGAAGAGTAACGAATCGCACCGACACATGGTTGACCTCGGATGTCATGGGAAGGCGTTTTTTGCCGTTATATAACAAAACGGCATGAACCATCGGGAGACGGCATTTCCGCTGGTGGCGGCGTTTGGGTATGGTGTATCGCGAACGGAACGCAGGATGTGAACCACGGACTGGTTGGTCGCTTGGAAGCGCAATTCCGATCGCGGGTTCTACGGATGACCTTGGCGACACTCCTCCGCCACCAATGAGGGATCGAGCTGTACGTCGCAAGGACGCGACGCTTTCTTTTCCGTTGTGTTGTTTTCCTCACCCCGACGGACGCCATTCACGCCAAAGCCCGCCCGCAGATCCATCAAATGATGTCGTCGGCCTCGATGTTTCCGCAGTCGCGACTTCCGGCGCAGGCCCAGGGCTCAATGCCGGGTACAAAGTCGCGATGCCAACCCTGCAGGCCGATGCCATTCGTACCGGTTCGTTGCATTCTGGGCGATTCCGGGTTGCCGGTCGAGGTCGTCCAGATTCACTACAAACAGGATGAATGGCGCGCCAGAAACCTCGGGACGGCAGAAGACGATAGAAGCAGCGCCTGCAAAGGTCAATTGGAGACGCTCTAGCGCACGCCGGAATGCATGGTCCGAGACGAATCGGGTCGTCGGTGGCGCCGCGAGCGAGCACTGAGTCCTGTGATTTCGGATTCGCGTCACTGCCGCCTTCGAGGCAGAGGACGCTGTCCGCGCATACGGGTGTGCATATACCTGGCGAGGGTCACCACGATACTGAAGATGTGTCCTGTCTTATGGGTTTCGCCTCGGTGCCGATGTTGGGCCGGGCCTGATTTCACGTACCGTTCACGGCTATCACTCGGGCTGCGTCACCGCTGGATGCCGTGGCCGTTCGTCGCCATGGAAGAGTCGGTGGCTTACCCGAATTTCCGCGCGCACGGGATCATGTGACGAAGCCTCGGGATGTCGTCGATCCTTCTCGATGTTTTCCCGAGAGGTCGATTCGAATAGCGCTGGTCGGCTTTGCTTGC
>JAUIDF010000338.1 GCA_030429125.1 Gammaproteobacteria bacterium
CCTCCGCCAGACCCCGCAGGGCGCGGGCGGCCTCTCCGGCGGTAAAGGCCATGCCTTCGTGATCGGTGATGCCGGGTCGCAGGGCGTTGCGCATCTCGGCCACGGCGTTCTCGCACACGTGGATGGCGTGCTTCATCAGCACGATTTCCCCCGCCGACTTGATGGCGCGGGCGCATTCCATCAACTCGAATCCGTCGCGGACATCGTAGCCGAGACGCTCCATCTCCTGGACGCCGATCGGCGCCACGCGGTCGATGGCGATACGCCGGTTGTCCCGCGCGGTGGCGCGAACGATGTCGTCGATCTCCAGCGCCCAGGCGCGGGCGTGACGAAGGTACTGATCGCCGTAGAGCATGTAGAAGAAACTCGTCGCGGGGCGTATCTCGTCGATCGTCGGCAGTCCCTCGCACAGCGTGTCGCGTCCGCCATAGTCGAACAGGATGACGGGACCCTCGGCCGGCACCCACGCGTAGCGCGCCTCGTTGTGACTGCACCAGATCTGCATGTTGGTGGCGTCGAGGGCGTAGCGCATGTTGAGCTGGTCGAACAGGATGATGCCGGCATAGTCGCGCGCGGCCAGCGCTTCGCGTACGCGACCGAGCCGGTACAGGCGCACGGTGTCGAGGTCCACCGGCGCCTCGGTGTATTCCATGGCGCCGTGCTGGCGGGCGACCTTTACCCGCGCGCCGGTGACGAGGTTCGAAGCCACTAGCTGCGCATCGCCGTGCCGGCGGGATCGTACAGCGGTTCGGCAAGCACGCGTGCCGATCGTCGTTCGCCGATGATCTCGACCTGGTACGCGGCCGAGTCGTCGAGGGCGTCGGCCCTGATATATCCCATGGCCACGGACGTCTTCGTGTAGTGTGCATAACCGCCGGACGTGATCCAGCCGACCACCTCGCCGTCTCGCCACACCGGTTCGTCGGCAATGACGTCGGCGTCCCCGGCGTCGACGGCGAACGTCGACAGTTGCCGCGCCGGTCCGCGTTCGCGCGCGGCCAGGAGCGCATCGCGTCCGACGAAGGCGTTCTTGTCGAGTGCGACGAATCGGTCGAGCCCAGCTTCGAAGGGCGTGTAGATCGGGCGATATTCGCGCGCCCAGGTGCCCCAGTTCTTCTCCAGGCGCAGGCTGTTGAGGGCGCGCGATCCGAAGTGGGCGAGTCCCATGTCGGCGCCGGCCTCGACCAACTGGTCGTACAGGGTCCCGAGATACTCGGGTCGCACCCAGATTTCGAATCCCAGGCTACCCGTGAACGAGACGCGGCCGACGAGGGCCGGCACCAGGCCGATATCCATTGGCGCGATATGCATGAAGCCGAATGCCTCGCGCGAGACGTCGTGGCGGGTCAGGCGCTGCAATAGTGCGCGGGCGCGCGGTCCGGCGAGTTGCAAGCCGCAGCAGTCGCCGCTGGCGGCGCGCAGGTGCACGCCCGCATGCGGCAATTGTCGCTCGAACCAGCGCATGTGGTACTGCTCGGCGATGCCGGATCCGGCAATGAAGAATCGATCCTCGCCGAGCCGGGCCAGGGTGAAGTCGCCGATCAGGCCGCCGGCGTCGTTGAGCATGGGTGAAAGCACCATGCGCCCGGTGCCGGGCAGGCGGTTGGCCAACAGGCGGTCGAGCCATTCGGCGGCGCCGGGTCCCGAGACCTCGTAGTTCGAAAAGTTGGAAATCTCGATCATGGCGACGCCCTCGCGCGCCGCCAGGCACTCAGCGCGCACGGACGCGAAGTCATTGGATCGGCGAAATGAAAACACGTCGCGCGCCTCGTCGGGAGAGGGCGCGAACCACAACGCGCTTTCCAGGCCGAAGCCGGCGCCGAACACGGCGCCGCGCGACTTCAGCCGATCGTGAATGGGCGTGGTCTTCAGCGGACGCGCGGCGGGCAACTCCTCGTTCGGGTATCGAATCTGGAAGCGGCGCGAGTAGTTCTCGCGCACTTTCGCATGGGCATAGGCCGGCGTGGCCCAGTCGCCGAACCGGGCCACGTCCATGGCCCACACGTCGAAGCCGGGGTCGCTGCCGGTGATCCAGTTGGCCAGCGCCAGCCCGACGCCGCCGCCCTGGCTGAAGCCGGCCATGACGCCGACGGCCACCCAGTAGTTCGGTACGCCGCGGATCGGGCCGACCAGCGGGTTGCCGTCCGGCGCGAAGGTGAACGGCCCGTTGATGATCTGCTTGATGCCGGTTTTCTCGAAGGCGGGGAAATGGCGGAACCCGACCTCGAGCGACGGCGCGATGCGGTCGATGTCCGGCTCGAGCAGCTCGGTGTCGAAGTCCCAGGGCGTCGCGTGCTCGGCCCAGGGCTTGCCGGCCTTTTCATAGGTGCCCATGAGCATGCCGCGCCGTTCCTGGCGCAGGTAGATCTCGCCCTCGAAATCGATGACGTGGGGAATCTCCCGCCCCGACGACTCGTTGTAGGCGACCACTTCGGGCATGTCCTCGGTAATCAGGTACATGTGCTCCATGGCCAGCACCGGCAGTCTGACGCCGGCCATGAGGCCGACTTCCCGCGCCCACAGGCCGCCGGCGTTCACCACGTGCTCGGCGTGGATGACGCCGCCGGCGGTGACGACGTCCCAGGTGCCGTCGGCGTGTTGCGCGAGGGCGTCCACCCGGGTGTGGCGGCGGATGACGGCGCCGTTCTTCTGCGCCGACTTGGCATAGGCATGGGTGACGCCGCTGGGGTCGAGGTGGCCCTCCAGCGGATCGTACAGGGCGCCCACGAACTGGTCGGGGTCGATGAGCGGCATGAACTCGGCGGCTTCCCTGGCGCTGATCAGCTCGGTGTCCATGCCGAGGTAGCGCCCGCGCGCGTGGGCCATTCGCAGCCAGTCCATGCGCTCGGCGGTGCCGGCCAGCATGACGCCGCCGGTCAGGTGCAGCCCGCAGGACTGACCCGACAATGTCTCGATTTCCTTGTAGAGGTCGATGGTGTACTGCTGCAGCTTGGCGACGTTGGGGTCGCCGTTGAGCGTGTGGCAGCCGCCGGCGGCGTGCCAGGTGGAGCCGGAGGTCAGCTCGGCGCGCTCGAGCAGCATGACGTCGGTCCAGCCGGCCTTGGTCAGATGGTAGAGGACGGAGACGCCGACGACGCCGCCGCCGATCACGACCACCCGGGTATGTTCAGTCATTTATCGCTTCCCGTTGTCCTGGATTCGGTACGAGGGTGTCGCACCGGCAAGAGGTGTTATTAGGCGGTCGGGTCGGTGTATGCGTTAACTTGCCGGCGACATGTTTGGTTCGATATCCGAATCCTTTCGATTTCGCTGATGAATTCGCGCGTATTAGGAGCTGCCCGCCGGTTGGCCGTGCCCGCGTCCGGCGCCGCGTCCGCGCCGGGGGACGCCGTGAATACGTCCGTGTAGGCTTGGGCGCGACATCCCTGTCGCGCACACCCCCGGCACGGACGCGCCGCCGGACGCCTGTGATG
>JAUIDF010000039.1 GCA_030429125.1 Gammaproteobacteria bacterium
TTCAGTGGCACCGGCCTGCTCACCGCCGAGTGGATCCGCAAGGGCCCGAAGTACACCGCCGAGGCCTTCGACATCGATCCGGAGCCGGTCGCGTGGGGCAAGTCCCATCACTTCCGCGAACTGGGTGAGGCGGCCGCGCGCGCCACGCTGCACCTGAAGGACGTGCGCGAGCCGAGCGACAGGAAGCCGGACGTGCGTTGCGCGCAGAACTTCTCCTACTGGGTGTTCAGGACGCGTGCCGAGATGCTCGACTACTTTCGCCGCGTGCGCGACGATCTTGCCGAGGACGGCGTGTTCGTGCTCGATGCCCATGGCGGACCGGAAAGCATCGAGGAGCGCGAGGAGGAGACGAAGATCGACGCCGGCTTCACCTACGTCTGGGACCAGCACTGGTTTTCGCCGGTCACCCACGAGGCGAAGATGCGCATTCATTTCCGCTTTCGCGACGGTACCGAGATGAAGCGCGCCTTCACCTACGAGTGGCGGGTGTGGAGCATACCCGAGCTTCGCGACGTGCTGCTCGACGCCGGATTCTCCCGCGTCGACGTCTACTGGGAGGGGACCGACGAGGACGGCGAATCCGGCAACGGCATCTACCGCAAGACGAAGCACGGCACCAACGACCCTGCCTGGGTGACCTACATCGTCGCCATCAAGTAGGCCTGCCCGCGGTGCCCCGCGGATTCAGGCCACGGCGCCCTGGTCGGTCGGATCAGGGCCTGTTCACACGACGCGTTCGCGGCGATCTTTCGGCGCCTGTTCGCCCTGGCGGCGTTGCACCTCGTGGCCATGCAACCACCATGGCGTCTCGATGCGCCTTGTCATATGCGGGAAAGGGCACGAAATCTCACTCCCCCGGCGTCGTCTGAACGGGCCCGCAATGCCCCGACCGCGGGGTCGTCAGCCGACGTGACGGCCCCTGTCCGCGCCGTCGCCTTCAGGCGGAATCCGTCGCCGGGTCGAGTTCGCCGAGGGCGTCGAAGTCGGCGAGGATGCAGTAGAACGCGGGTACCAGGAACAGCGCCGCCAGGGTCGCGGTGGCAAGCCCGAAGGCGAGGCTCGCGGCCAGCGGAATCAGGACCTGCGCCTGCAGGCTCGTTTCCGACAGCAGTGGCAGCAGGCCGGCGACGGTCGTGATCGACGTGAGCAGGATGGGTCTGAAGCGGTCGCGACCGGCCTGTCGCGCCGCCTCGGTAAGCGCCATGCCACGCCGCCGGGCCTGGCGGATGAACACCACCAGCAGGATGGAATCGTTTACCACCACGCCGAACAGGGACGCCATGCCGACGATGCTCGGCATGGTCAGGTCGAGACCCAGGATCATGTGGCCGAAGACCACGCCGATGAATGCCGTGGGAATCACCAGCATCACGGTCACCGGCGCCAGGTAGCCGCGAAACTGCAGCGCCAGCAGCATGTACACCCCGATCAGCCCGAGCAGTACGTTGCGCACGATGGACTGGCCGGTCTCGGCCGATTCGCTGCTCTCGCCCTCGATGTCGTAGTCCAGGCCGGGGAATCGCCCGAGCAACCCCGGCAGGAACTCGGCCTCGGCCAGCATGACCAGTTCGCGGGCATTGGCGCGCTCTCGATCGACGTCGCCCCGGACATGGACGGCGCGACGGCCGTCGACGCGGCTGATGCGCGCCCAGCCGCGGGTCTCCTCGATGGCGGCGACTTCCGACAGCGGCACGTCGGCGCCGGACGACGTCACCACGATCATGTTGGCGAGGTCCTCCGGACCGTCGCGGTCGGTGCCCGTCAGCCGCAGATCCACCTCGTAACTCTCGAGTCCATGGGTAAACTCGTCCACGGTGATGCCCTGGAACGCCGCCCGGACCTGGTCCGCGAGGTGGCGGGCGTCGATGCCGAGGCTGCCGGCCTCGTCCTTGAGCCGTAGCCGGTACTCGCGCTTGCCCGGACGCAGGTCGTCGCCGAGGTCGATCACGCCGTCGAACCCGTCCAGCCATTCGCGCAAGGCGAGCGAGGCCGATTTCAGTTCGTCGAGGTCGGGCCCGAGCAGGCGGATGTCGATGGCGCGCCCGCCCGGCCCGATCATCGGCTCGACGAACTCGAGGGCGATCACGTCGGTCGGCTCGCCGGTCTCCTCGCGCCAGGCGTTGCGCACCGCGTCGAGGGCGGTGGCGCGCGTCTCGGCACCGAGCAGGTCGGCGATCACGCGCGCGACGTGGGGGCCGCTCTCTCCGGCGTCGGGATTTTCCCCGAACACCACCGTGACATTCTGCACCAGGGGCCTGCCGTCGGGCTGCTCGTCGGCGAAGCGCTCGTCGACGCGTGCCAGCGCCTCGCTCAGCTGATCGACGAGCGCCTCGGTGCGCGCCAGCGGCGTGCCTTGCGGCAACAGGATGCGCGCCTCGACGATATCGCCGTCCACCGACGGGAAGCCGACGAACTTCAGGTGGCCGCCGGCCGGCATCGACACGGCAATCACGAGCAGCATCAACAACAGGCCGACGGTGAGGTAGCGCCAGGCGATGGCGGCGTCGAGGACGGGGCCGAAAATGCCATCGCGCAGCCGCTCGAAGCCGCGCTCGAAGCCCGCCCGAAACCGCGACGGCGGTCGTTCGCGGCGGTGCGCGAGCGAGTGTCCGAGATGGGCGGGCAGGACCAGGAATGCCTCGGCCAGGCTCACGCTCAGCACCACGATCAGCACGATGGGCATGACGCGCAGGATCTGTCCGAGCTCGCCGCCGATGAAGGCCAGCGAACCGAACACCAGCACGGTGGTGGCGAACGACGAGGCGATGCCCGGCGCGACTTCCCTGACGCCCCCGATGGCCGCGTCCATGGGGGCGTCGCCGCGATGCAGCCTCGCGGCGACGTTCTCGGCGATGACGATGGCGTCGTCCATGAGCAGGCCGACGCCAATCAACAGGCCCACCAGCGAGATCATGTTGAGACTGATGCCGACGAGGGGCAGCACGAACAGTGCGCCGAGAAATGACACCGGCAGCCCCACCGCCACCCAGAAGCTGTAGCGCAGCGAGAAGAACAGCCACAGGACGACGAATACCAGCGCCAGGCCCTGCAGGCCGTTGCGCACCAGCATGTCCAGGCGGTCGGCGACGATGGAGGCGCGGTCCTGGGTCAGGGCCAGGGAAAGTCCGGGCGGGGTCCGCTCCCGCTCACCGGCGATGAATTGCGTGACGCGGGCGAGCACGTCGAGGATGTCCTGTTCGCGCGTCTTCTCCACGTTCAGCACCGCGGCGCGCTCGCCGTTGAACAGGATTTTCTCCTCGTCGCGCTCGAAGCGATCGGTGACCGAGGCAATCTCGCCGAGGCGGATGCTCGCACCGGTGTCGCCGGAGACGACGACGATGTCGCCGAGCGCCGCCGCGCTGGTGCCGCGCTCGTCGATGCGCAGCAGAAACTCCTCGGCGCCGCCTTCCAGGCGTCCCACCGGGCCCTGCACGCTGTTGCGGGCCACGGCGTCGGCGATGGCGCCGGCCGACAGGCCGTACTGGCGCAGGGCCGTCACCGGCACCTCGACGCGGATCTGGTGCTCGGAAAACCCGGCAATCGAGACCCGGGCGATGCCGTCGAGCGTGGACAGCCTCGCCTTCAGGTCCTCGGCATAGGCCTTGAGCGCCAGCGGGTCGCCGGCTCCGGTGACGGCCACCGAGATGACGCGGTCGGTGAGGCCGGTCTCCTCGACCAGTGGACGCTCGACGGCATCGGGAAAGTCGTCGATGGCGTCCATCTGCGACTTGACGTCGTCCAGGAATCGCGCAATGTCGGCGCCTTCGTTCATCACCGCGCGGGCCGTGGCCAGGCTTTCGGCCGCCTCGCAGGTGACCTGGTCGAGCTCGGTGATGCTCTCGAGCGCGTCTTCGATGCGCCGGCAGACGGCGTTTTCCACCTCGCCCGTGGCGGCGCCCGGATACACCGCGGTGACGCGCACGGTGTCGCTGGCGATGTCGGGAAAGGTTTCGCGCGTCAGGGACGGCAGCGACGCCGCCCCGAGAATCATGATGGCGGCCATGAGCAGGTTGGCCGCATTGGGATGGCGGGCGAAGTAGGCGATCACCGCGTGGGCGCGCCCGCCCCGCGCAGCGCCGCCGACAACTCGTCGTCCACCGTGACCTTCAGTCGCATGCCCTCGACGAGCGGCACGACATCGGTGACCACCACGCGCTCACCGCCCGACAGTCCCGATTCGACGACGCTGATGCCCTCCTGTTCGAAGGCGACCGAGACGTCGCGGCGGCGCAGCCGGTCGTTCTCGTCCGCCAGCAGCACGGCGCCGCCGCGCACTGCGTGACGCGGCACCACGACACGATCGGCGAGCGGCTCGCCGCGGATGGCGACGCGCACGAACATGCCGCGCGTGAGCGGCGGCCGTTGACCGGGGATTGCCAGTGCGAAGGGGTCGTCCACGGCCACCACCACGCCGACGGTGCGGGTTTGCGCGTCGACGGCGTCGCTGATGCGCACGAAGCGGGCATCCCAGGTCGCGGTGACGCCGCCGAGATCCATTTCGATGGTGGGCGAGAAGCCGGCCAGCGCCGGCATCGACCGGGCGACGAGCCCCGGCGTCAGGCTGACCGACTCGCGATCGAGTACGAGGGTGCGCAGCGACGCCAGCGAGACCTGGGCGACCACCTCGACGCGCCCCACCGAGTCGCCCTGCAGCAGGACCTGGCCGGCATTCACGAACTGCCCGGTTTGCGCTGCCAGCGCCGCCACGCGCAGGTCGAAGGGCGCGTCGATGCGCGTGTTGGCGATGTCGCGCCGTGCCTGCTCTCGCTGCGCCTGCAGTACGTCGCGCCGCGCCGGTACCAGCGCCAGCGTGTTCTCGAGTGACTGCACCCGGCCGCGCGCGGCGAGCCATTCGCGCTCGGCGGCGTCGAGTTGGCTTTGCGCGGCGGTGCCCCGTTTCACCAGCTGCTCGATACGGCGAAACTCGCGTTCGGCGAGCGCCAGCGCGCGCTGCTCGATGACCAGAGAAGCGCGCGTGTTCCGTGCCTCGATGTCGAGCTGTGCGAGCTCGGCCTCGATGCGCGCCAGCGCCAGCTCGTAGTCCACCGGGTCGATGCGCAGCAACTCGGTGCCCGCCGTGACCACGCTGCCGTTGCCGAGATCGTCGGGCATCTGCACGATACGTCCGGCCACCTGGGCCACCGCCTTCCACACACGTGCCGGCTGGACCGGGCCGTAGCCGTCGGCGCGGGGCGTCACGTCGGTGCGGACCGCCTTCACCACGCGGACCGGGCGGGCGGGCTCGGCGTACGTTGTACGGACGGGTTCCGGGCGCTGCGACGCCTGCCATGCGAGCACCGCGATGCCGAGCGCGATCGGCGGCAGCAGCAGCCATCGTCTCCACGCCGTCGAGTGTTCGCCCATGGTCAGTCTTCCAGCGCCGCGAGGTCGAGGGTTTGCGGCTCGCCCAGCCACCAGGCATGGTCGGTGTGATCCGCGATATCGTCCCCGGTGTCGGCGTGGACGAGTACCGTCAGGCCGTCACGGTGCTCGTCGAGCCATGTCAGCAGGGCCTCGTAGACGCGGGCATCGAAGGCGAGCTGACGGCTCCATTGCGGATGCGGACCCACCGGTTTCTCGTGCAGGCGGCCGGGCTTCACGTCGAAGCGGCGCGCCGCGGCCTCGGTCAGCCATCGCGCGTGCCCGACGCTGTCGCGGCCGAAGTAGACATGGACGTGATATCGATCGTGCGTCGGTTCGGCGGGGGGGCGGCTCATGGCGTGGACGTCATGTGATCAAGGACAGGATCGACTCTACCAGAGGTTGTCGATGCGAACGGCGATGTCGCAACCGGCTGGCCCGGCCTATAATGTTCGCCGAGGACACGGGCGGAGGTGCGAATCATCGAATTCCAGCCTTGAGCAGGATCCAGGGATCCGGGAGGAGACATCATGCCATTGACGAACCATCAACAGGCGCAGCTTGTCGATATCGTGCAGGTGCTGGAAGGCGCAGGCGCGAATCTCGACGAACTGGCGGACGAGACCCTCGGCACGGCGGCGCCCGAAAGCGAATCCCTGGGCGACGCTCGGGACATGATATCCACGGCACGGGCCATGCTCGCCGCACTGTCCCGGGCCGAGCCCGGCGACCCGGCGGAACCCGATGGCAGACCCGACTGGCAAATTTACCTCGATCGCTACGACGACGTGCGCGCCGCCGGCCCTTACACCGAGGATTGGGCCCGTCGGCACTTCGAGAACTGGGGCAGGGACGAGGGCCGGACCTGGGGGCGTGTGGATCGCGTCGAACGCAAACGGTTCCATCACTACAATGCGAGTGCCTGGCACGATCGTGGAGTGGCCGTGATTCTGTGCCCGGGGGAGAGCGCTCAGTCGGCCCGCATCGGCGGAAGGCGTCTGAAGAAGCACGGCAACAAGGACAAGGGCCGCGAAGTGTGGGCGGACTACCACCGGCGCGGCCTGACTGGCACGCTCGAACTGGTCATCGGCGGCGTGGCCTATACCGCCGAGATCACCGACGCCAGCGGCATGACCGAGGGCGATTGCTGGTCGCGCGGTTGACGCGCGCCCGCCGGTACCGATCATGCGTTGCTGGCGCGCAATCATCATCTCGACGGTGCTCGTGAGCCTGTTTGCCGCCGGGGCGGCCGCCCAAACCGGCAGCTACTGGATCGGGCGCATCGATGCCAACATTCCGGTCGATTTCTACGCCGAGCGGTTCACCGCCGAGCGCATCGAGGGGCGGCTGCGGTTCGGCGCCGCGCGCTACGGGCTGGCCGACATCAATCGCCTGTGCGATGGGGCACGTCTTGGCGCCCAACGTCGCGGTGAGCACTATGTCTACCGCATCGCCGGGGATTGTGGCGGGCAGGGGGAATTGCGCATCGCAGGTGACGATCCCGAGCGTATCGAAGGCCGGGGCACGCTCTTCGATGCGGCGTCGGCTTCGGGTCGCAAGCGGCGGCACTTTTTTCTCGAGCGACAGTAGCGGGAGGATTGTCGGGGCGCGCCGCGCTACAATCGAAGCCATGACGGGAATTAAATGTTTCGAGGACTTCGACGACGACTTCGCCTACGCATTCGAAGTGCCCGCATTGACGCCGGCGCAGGTCATCGACTTCGCCGAACAGTACGATCCACAGCGTTTTCACCTCGATGCAGCCGAAGCGGCGAAAACCCACTTCGGCGGCCTGGTGGCGTCCGGCTTCCAGACCCAGCTGCTGTGCTTCAATCCGTTTTGCCGCGACGTGCTGGTTCACAGCCACGCCGTCGGCGCGCCCGGTATCGACAGTCTCAAGTGGCACCGTCCCTGGTTTCCCGGCGAGTCGCTCACGGGCAGCGTCACCCTGGTGCATCGCGCCGCCTCGACCCGGCGCGCGGATCGCGGCTACCTCGGCTTCCTGCTCGAGGCGGCCGCGGGCGAGGCGCCGGTGTTCTCGATGCGCTGGACGGTGATCATGCTCACCCGCGAAGGCGCCGGGTAGCCGATCGACGCCCCGGCGGCCTGAACCGGTCCCGGCGAGGGATCATCCCTTCACGGGACTGATTTCCACTTTCGGATACTTGGCGCCGGGCCTGATCTCGACTTTCGGATACTTGGCACCGGGGCGTTCGACTTTCGGAAAACTCGCTCCGGGCGTCTCGATCTTCGGATACTTCGCTCCCGGTTTCGGGATACCGATGGCCTGGGCGATTTCGAGATCGCCGGACGTCGTGGCGTGCGCGCCGGTCGCTGCCTTCATACCGTCGGCAGCGGCGGGCATGCCCAGGGCCTGCGCCGGGCTGATGCCGATGGTCATGCCGATGGCAGCGGCGGCGGCGGCGAGGCTCGCAATCCGTCGGCGTTGATTCGGGGCGGGCATGTGGTTTTTCTCGGTCACGATTGTTCTCCGGTGAATTGTTGTAACCATTCGTCGATGGCGCGGACGTGAAGGTTCAAAATTTTTTCCGGGTCCGAGGGAACGTCCAGTCCGTGCCCGGCGCAATAGCGTTCGACCATCCGGTCGACGTCGAGCCAGGCCTTCATCCGCGCCACGCCGCCCGCGGCTTCGTCGACCCCGGTCACTTCGTGTACGTCGTCGTCGTATGCGGTGTCCACCGGTTCCCGGGCGAGGGCGTCGTGCAGCGCGTCGAACAGCCGGTAGAACAGTGCCTGGTAGCGATCGGCGGCCGCGGCGTAAGGTGGCGCACCCTGGGCCTGAAGATAGTCGCGTACCGTCCCGTCATGGCCGTAAACCCCCTCGGAGTCCGGATGGGGGCTCAGTTCCCGGTAAGTCTCCACGCCCTCGGCGCTGACCCATCGGCCCAGCGGGTACGTGCGACAGGGCAGCGGCCGATCCGGATGGACGTCGCAACCCGCGGCCGACAGGAAGATGCAGGCGCCGGATTCGCGCACCTTGAGGTACGGGCCGTCGCTCTGCAGGTAGGTATCGATGAACTCGCCGGTGGTCATGCGCCGGTTTCTGGCCAGGCGCAGGATCTCGTGAGGGTTCACCTGGATGCGCTTGAAGTGGCAGCACCGGCCGCAGGCGTGACAGGCGTACTCGAATGCCGAGTCCGTGTTCATTTCCGTCGTGGGTCGCGACATCGTCATGAATACCATCGCCTGCGGGAAAGTGTCGAAAATCGGCTGAACTCTATCACGATCGATGCGCGATTCGCCGCCTGTCCATGGGTTACACTTGTTCGCGGTTCTCAAGGGGTGTGTCATTTCATGCGCTGCCTTCGTTGCGAATCAGACAACCCGGAGTTCGCGAAATTCTGTGCGCAGTGCGGCGCGCCGATGGAGCGTCTATGCACCGCCTGTGGCGCCGCCGCGCCGCCGTCGGCGCGTTTCTGCATGCATTGCGGCGTAGCCCTCGATGTCGCGACCGAGCCCGCCGGGCCGGCAACGCCGCCCGCGGTGGACGACGCGGCGGAACGACGCCAGGTCACGGTCATGTTCTGCGACCTCGTCGGTTCCACGTCGCTGTCGACACGCCTCGACCCCGAAGACCTGCGTGCCGTGCAACGGCGCTATCGCGAATGCTGCACCTCGCTGGTCGAACGATATGAAGGTTTCATCGCCCGCTACATGGGCGACGGCATTCTCGCCTACTTCGGCTATCCGCGTGCCCACGAAGACGATGCCGAGCGCGCGGTTCGTGCGGCGCTGGCAATCGTCGCCCGAGTTCCGGACCTTGCCGGTCCGCCGGGTGGCGAGGGTGAAGCGCTTGCCGTGCGGGTCGGTATCGCAACTGGTCCGGTCGTGATCGGCGACCTGGTGGGCGAGGGCGCGGCCCGCGAGCATGACGTCATCGGGGAGACGCCGAATCTCGCCGCGCGGCTGCAATCCCTGGCCGGTCGCAACGAGGTCGTGGTCGGCGACGATACCCGGCGACTGGTAGGCGCCGCCTTCGAGATCGCCGATCTTGGCGCCCACGACCTGAAGGGCTTCCCCGAGCCGGTGCACGCCTATCGGGTGGCCGGGACGGCGGCCGTCGAGAGCCGCTTCGAGGCGACTCGCGGCACGGTGTTCACGCCTTTCGTCGGACGCGCCCACGAGATGAACCTGGTGCGGGAGTGCTGGCGGAACGTGATTCTCGGCGAGGGTCGCGTCCTGTTGCTGACCGGCGAGGCGGGCATCGGCAAGTCGCGCATCACCCTGATGACCCGCGACCTGCTGGCCGCCGACGAGCCGGTGACGATTCGTTGCCAATGCTCGCCTTATCACCAGAGCAGCGCGCTGTACCCGGTGGTCGACCACCTCGCGCGCGGCGCCGGTCTCGACGACGACGACGGCGCGTCCGCGCGGCTGGACAAGCTGGAGCACCTGCTCGGACTGTACGACTCGACATCACCCGAGGACATGGCATTGTTCGCGACCCTGCTGTCGATACCGTACGATGATCGCTACCCGCCCATCGCGCTCGAACCCGAGGCATTGCGCGCCCGAACCCTGGACGCCCTGCAGCGAGCCGTGCAGTCGATTGCGGCACGACGTCCCCTGTTCTTCCTGGTCGAAGATGTCCACTGGTGTGATCCGACCACGCTCGAACTGGTCGAGAACCTGGTGGAGCGTGTGCGCGAATGGCGCTGCCTCCTGATGATCACGAGCAGATCGGGGTTCGATCCTCCCTGGTGCGGCGAGGCCCACGTCTCGCAGATCAACCTGAATCGCCTCGATCGCCGCCAGTGCGAGGCAATGATCGACTCCCTGAGTGGCATGCGACTGCCCGCCGAGATACTCGAGCAGATCGCGGTCAAGACAGACGGGATTCCACTGTTCGTCGAGGAACTGACGCGCACCATCATCGATTCGGGCATGGTGACGGCGCACAACGGCGAGTATGTCCTCGACGGCCCGTTGCAGCCGCTCCAGATCCCGGCGACATTGCAGGATTCGCTGATGGCGCGACTCGATCGTCTTGACGAAGCCAAGACCCTTGCCCAGCTCGGTGCGGTGATCGGACGCGAGTTCTCCCGCGAGCTTCTCTCCCGCGTCAGCGAACGCCCGCCGTCCGAGGTCGACGACGTGCTGGCCCGGCTGGTCGAATCCCAGTTGGTATTCCGGCGCGGCAGCGGTAGCCGTGCCGTGTATGTTTTCAAACACGCGCTGGTGCGAGACGCGGCCTACAACAGTCTGCTCAAGAGCCGTCGCCACCAGTTGCATCACCGTATCGCGCGCGCGCTGCTCGAGCACTTTCCGGACCTGGCCGATGCGCAGCCCGAACTCGTGGCCGAACACTACCTTCAGGCCGGCGCCGACGAGGAATCGCTGACCTGTTGGCACCGGGCGGCGGATCGCGCCATGTCGAGATCCGCTTTCCTCGAGGCGATCGCGCACTTGCGCAAGGGCCTGGCGTGCCTCGAGCGTCTCGGTCTCGACGCGTCGTTCGCGCCGCAGTCCGTCGCGCTACGTATCAAGTCCGCCGAGTGCATGCGCGTGATCGAGCAGATGGACGAGGCCTTCGCCATGCTGGACGAAGCTCGCCAGATCGCCACGCGGTTCTCCCTCACCGAGTCGCTGGCGAGTATTCACCACCTGCGCGGCAACCTGTGCTTTCCGCTGGCTCGCTTCGAGGAATGCCTCGAATCACACCGCCTGTCGCATGACTTCGCCCGCGCCGCCGGTTCCGTCGAACGCGAAGTGCAGGCGCTCGGCGGACTGGGCGATGCCAACTACCTGGTGGGTCGCATGCGAACGGCCGGGCAGTACTTTTCCCGTTGCGTGGACATGGCCCGGCAGCATCACATGCTCGGCGTGGCAGCTGCCAACTGGTCCATGGTCGGCTTCTCGCGTGCTTATCTTCTCGAACTGGAGGACGCCCGCAATGACGCGGTCGCGGCAGTGGCGCTGGCCGCGGAACTCGCCATTCCCCGTGCCGAGTTGACCGGTTGGCAGTTGTGCGGGCTGGTCGATTACCAACTCGGGCACTACGCCCGGGCCATCGACGAAATCGACCATTGCCTGGAGCTGATTCGTCGCATCGGCGCGCGGCGATTCGAATCGCAGGCGGGTTGCTGGACTGCGCTTTGCCTGTACCAGCTCGGTCGCAGTGATGAAGCCATGGCGCGGCTCGACCAGGTCGAGGAGGTCGGCCGGCGATACAGTCGACGCTTCACGCTGCCGATGGTGCTTGGCGCCATCGCGCTGGTCACGCCGGATGCGTCGCGGCGCGAGCGGGTGCTGCTCGAAGGCGAGTCGATCCTCGACGAGGGGGCCGTGGCGCACAACCACATGCTGTTCGCCATCAGCGCCATCGATGCCTGCCTGCGCCACGGCGAATGGGATCGGGCACAGCAGCTCGCGCAGCGCCTGGACAGGTTCGATCGAGGCGAACCGCTGCCGTGGTCGCGCCTTGTCGTGGATCGCGGTCTCGCGCTGGCACGGTGGGGGCGGGGTGAACGCGGCGACGACACGCTGGCGGCGCTGACGAAGCTCGCCCAGAACGCGGCGCGCTGCGGGTTCAGGAACCAGTCGGCTGCCATCGAGGCAGCCATTGGCGAGAGGTGATCGGCACGTGTCGGTTCGCATCGTTCGCTTGGGCACGTCGCGTCGGGACGACGAAGGCATTCGCATCGGTACCGTGCGCCGTCCGCCGCGCGGCGTACCGAAATCCGAGTTCGCAACGCGCGACTATTACGACGTCTGGTTCCCCGTCCTCGCGCCGACTCTCGACACCATGAAACGCGCCAGGGCCGCGGCGACGCCGGCCCAGTGGCGCGACTTCGAGCGCCGCTTCCGCAAGGAGATGGCAGAACCCGACGCGCGCCATGCCATCTCGCTGCTCGCAGCGCTGTCTCACACGACGAACTTCTCGGTTGGATGCTACTGCGAGGACGAGCAGCGCTGTCATCGCTCCGTGTTGCGCGAATTGCTGACGGACGCGGGCGCCGACATGGTCGTCGACTGAGCACCCGCAGGCCCCGGGCGAAGCCGTAGTCCGGCGACAACCGGCGGCGTGCGGGACTACTCCGCGAATTCGAGCTCGGGGTGTTCGGCGATCACGTCTTCGCGCGTCATGCGCGGGAACAATTCGGGGTACATGTAGCTGTAGCCCTCGTTCTGCCATTTCGCGATATCGATGACCGCGGCCGGAACCACGGTGACGAAGTCGTAGAAATCCTCCGGCGCATAGCCGCGGCTGCGGGCTGCGTTGCGGCATACGCGGATCTTCACACCCTTGTCGACCAGTTGCTTCAGCGCGTCGTAGGCGTCTGGAAACGCCTGCCGGTTCAAGCGGGAGAATGCATGCAGATCGTTGCCGTGGGCGACGATGACGATATCGGATGCCTCGCGATCGCCGAATTCCTCCAGCGCCTTGATGTGGTTACGCACGAAACCGAGCGCCCGAAGACCCGACTCGGGGGTGGGATAGTTCCAGTCGTAGAGCACCTTCTGCGATCCGTAGGCAACCGGCTCGAACGACGACGGATCGTCGGGGCCGGCCACCGCCGGTGGCGCGATGGTGAAGAACAGCACGGCGGCGCCGAGGGTGTATCGAAGGGTCTTGCTGAACGGCATCGATGGTTTGCTCCAGTTTGTCACGAATGGATCGACCACTATAGGCCGGACGAGGGGCCCGGTACAAAGGTCGGTCGGGATGTTGCGATATTGTCATCGCACGCGTGGTCGAGGGTCGTATCGATGGCGTCGAAAACGTCATGCCGAACCGATCGACGGACGTCGTGCACGTCATGCAGTCGGCGCAGCTGTTGTTCGAGGTGGTCCAGCCGATCACCTTCGCGCACGCGTAGCCAGATTCTGCTGTAGCGCACGTCGTTCATGGGCAGGCAGACGATGGCATCGAGATTGAAGGCGCGGCGCGCGAACAGGCCGCAGACGTGGGACAGCGTACCCGGATGATTGTTGACGTCGAGCTCGAGCACCGCCATCTCGCGGTCGTGGTATTCAGGCTTCACAGGCGGCCTCCGTCAGCATGTCGTGGTTGGCGCCGCCCGGCGGCACCATCGGGTAGACGCGGGCATTGCCGTCGACGGGCACGTGAATGAAGCGCGGCCCGCGTGCCGACAGCGTGTCGTTGAGTGCGGCGGAGTCGAATCCGCGCTCGGCAAGGTCGAGCACGCGCCAGCCGAAGCCGCGTGCGATCGCGGGAAAATCGGTGGCCGGATCGAGATCCGATGCGAAGCGGTTGCCGCCGTAGAAAAGATCCTGCTGCTGCCGGACCAGGCCCATGGCATGGTTGTTGAGCAGCACCAGCTTGATGTCGAGGTCGAGCTCGGCGGCGGTGGCGAGTTCCTGGATGTTCATCAGCAGGCTGCCGTCGCCGCTGATGCAGACCACCGTGCGGTCCGGTTCCGCCAGCGCCGCGCCGATCGCTGCCGGCAATCCGAAGCCCATGGTGCCGAGACCGCCCGAGGTCAGCCATTGGCGGGGCCGGCTGAACGGCCACGCCTGTGCCGCCCACATCTGGTGCTGGCCGACGTCCGTGGTCACGACGGCCTCGGGACCGACACTGTCGCCCACCGTGCGGATCAGGTCTTCGGGCCGCGCCATGCCGGGTGCGCGACACCGCGCCGGATGGGTCAGCTGCAGGACGCGAATCTCGTCGCGCCAGGCGGGACGCCTGATCGGCTCGAGCCGCTCGAGAAGCGCGGTGAGTGTCGGCGTCACGTCGCCCGGCAGCGGGATGTCGGCGCGGCGGATCTTGTGCAGTTCGCTGGCGTCGATGTCGAGATGAATCACCTTCGCCGACGGACAGAACGCGGCCACCTTGCCGGTAGCGCGATCGTCGAATCGTGCACCCACGGCAATCAGCAGGTCGGCGCGCTGCAGCGCGTGGTTGGTAGCCTCGGCGCCGTGCATGCCGAGCATGCCCAGCGACAACCGGTGATCGTGGGGCAGCACGCCGAGCGCCATCAGGGTCGACACGGTCGGCAGATCGACTCGCTCGGCCAGCGCGCGCGCAAGGTGCGCGCCGCCGGCGTGCACCACGCCGCCGCCGAGATAGAGCACGGGCCGGCGGCTCGCAGTGATGGCGCGCGCCGCGGCGGCGATGTCCGCGCTCGGCGCCGCACGCGGCGATTCGGCCAGGCCCGGTTCGGGCCAGCGCGAGAACGTCGCCTCGGCCTGCTGCACGTCTCTCGGAATGTCGACGAGCACCGGGCCGGGCCGGCCGGACGCGGCAATGCGAAAGGCCGCCGGGACCACCTCGAGCAACTCGTCGACGGAACGGACGAGGAAGTTGTGCTTGCACACGGGCAGGCTCATGCCGTAGACGTCGACCTCCTGGAAGGCGTCGGTGCCGATCAGCGGCGTCGCCACCTGTCCGGTAATGCATACCAGCGGTATCGAGTCCAGGCGCGCGTCGGCCAGCGCGGTGAGCACGTTGGTGGCGCCGGGCCCGGAGGTGGCGAAGCACACGCCCGGCGCGCCGCTGACCCGGGCCATGCCCTGGGCGATGAAGCCCGCGCCCTGTTCGTGGCGGGCGAGTACGTGACGAATTCGGCTGCGGCTCAGCGCGTCGTACAGCGGCAGGTTGGCGCCGCCGGGCACGCCGGCGAGTTGCGTGACGCCCTGGCGCTCGATGAGTTCGATGGTGAGGGCGGCGCCCGTTCGCGTGATCATCGGATCGATCTCCCGGTCGATCGTCCGGTTCGGGGCGGCGGGGGCCAAAACGCGAAAACCCCCGCCGGCTCGCACCGGACGGGGGTTTGCTGGATAACTTCGTTTCCTACCCGCTACGGTGCGAACTGGCGCACGACGACTACCAGCCGTACGACGACGGTCGCTACGGCAGCGGTCAGCAGGTTGGAGAGAACGTGGTTCATGTCTCGTGAACTGAATCTGAAGACGGGATCAACTTATACGCGCTTGCGTCCGGCTGTCAAGCAACCGGCGCTCGATGCACCGGAGGCCGCGGCGATAAAATGGCCGGCCGTTCAATCTCGGAGCATGCGGGTGAGGTGCGAATTTTCCTTCTCGTCGATCGGCGAGGTGCGCGGCGGCCGCCACGAGGCGAGCAAGGACCACTGGGGCGACAATCGCTGCCGCGTGGTCCTGGACGAAGACCGGTTCACGCCCGACGCCCTGCGCGGACTCGAGGACGTGTCCCACGTCGAGGTGGTGTTCTACTTCCACGTCGACGCCGACGAACCGGTGGAGACGGGCGCGCGCCATCCGCGCGGGCGGGCCGACTGGCCTCGCGTCGGCATCTTCGCCCAGCACGGCCGCATGCGGCCGAACCGCATCGGCGTATCGGTGTGCCGGCTCTTGTCGGTGGACGGCATCGCGCTCGAAGTCGAGGGGCTCGACGCCGTCGACGGGACGCCGGTTCTCGACATCAAGCCGGTGTGGTCCGGCTACCTGCCGCGCGGGACGCTGCGCGAGCCGGCATGGGCCAGGGAGATCATGGCGCAGTACTGGTGAATCCCGCGCGGCGTCGCCGCGCCTACCAGGTGGCGAAGGCGGACAGGCCGTAGTAGTTGGTGGCGCCCACGCTTTCGCCCGCGTAGGTCGTCGAGGCATTGGCGCCGATGGAGAGATGATCGGTGACGCGATACGAAGCCACCAGTCCCAGCTTGTGCCGGGTGAATGTCCGCCCCGCCGTCAGCACCTCGTCGGTGTTGAACTTCGGATCGTCGAGGCCGATCGTGTTGTCCGACGTCACCAGGAACGTCCAGCGTTCGAGCGACCAGCCGGCGAAGCCGCCGATGCTGACCTGGTCGTCCGGGTCCTCGAAGCGCTTGCGGTAACCGACATCGACGTTGTAGAAGAACGTCGCGTTTTCTGCGCGATGCCGATTGCCGTACATCAGGCTGAGCTCGGCGTCGACCTGGTCGCGGCCGAGCGGCACGTCAGCGTCTTCCTGCGGCTGAAGCGGCGCCTTGATCAGGGCCTGGGTGGAGAAGGCCGCGTCGCCCTCGCGCCACAGGTTCTTGCGCGCGTAGATGTCCGCGTCGGCAATGCCCTCGTTGGTCTGCGTGCCGCCCGCGGCGGTTTCCTGTTCCACGCGGATGTAGCGCGGCGCGACGCCGATCGTGAGATCGTCGGTGACGCCGTACTCGTAGGTGGGCGAGACCTCCATGGTCTCGAATTCGAGCCGGTCGACGCGGTTGCCGTCCTCGTCGAAGGATTCCTCGGCATGGCCGAACGTCAGCGGCACGGAGAACAGGCTGCTGCCCTCGGCCCGTGTCCATGCGGCGGCCGAGGCGTCCCGTGTCCACGCGGCGCCGGTGACCGCAGCCGTGGCCAGCGCGAGGCAGGCGCAGCCGGTCGCGAGTGCGGGACGGTGACGGCGCGTTCGTCGGTATCGTTGCATTGGTTGGGTCTCCTGGTCGAAGTTTTCAGGTGTTGTCGAATCGGACGTTGACGTGCCGCACGCCGGGCGGGACGTCGCGAAGCGTGCTGCTGAACGAAGCGGATTGACCGGGTTCCAGCCGGCCTGCCGTCGCCCGGAAGAGCCAGCGGCCGAGGACGCCTCCGTCTTCGGCCCGCAGCTCGCCTGCCAGTCGCGGTACGTCGCGCGCGGTGCCGGAGTCGTTGTGCACGACGCCGGTGACCGCCAGCGTCCGCGCGCTCCCGCGGCCGTCGATCTTCGGGTCGGCGAGGACGATCCGGAGCGGTTCGGCGTCCGCGACGTCCTCTGCCGCGTCGCACGGCACGAAGGCATCGCGGGCCGCGTGGTGGTCCACGCAAACCGTAGCGGCGTAGGCGCGCTGGTCCGTCCCGGACCAGCCGACGCCGAATCGCGACTTGCGCTGGCTGTTCGCGCCGTCGAGGTAGAACGAGTACAGGCCCGGCGCGAGCGGCCCGGATGGCTTGACGTGAACGACCGCCGGATCGCCATCGGGGTCGGCGGCGAACCGTACCGGTACGTCGAACCGGGGCAGGGCCACCGCCTGCCAGCGGCTGCCGGCGGCCGGTTGGACGCTGCCGTGGGCCGAGATCTCGCTGCGCACCCAGGCGACCTTGCGCATGCCGATGGCATCGGCGAGTGGGCGGTCGAGATCGGCAATTGCCGGGTCGCGAACGGTAAAGACGACATCGCCCGCGAGGGCCGCGCGGCGCGGCCAGGTCCTGCGCTCCCACTCGGCATCGCCGTCCAGGCGCAGCAGCTCGCCGTCGGCGCGGGCATAGAGACCGGCGTCGTCCGGTAGCTCGAGTTGCACGCGAGCGGTCGGGTCATCGTCGCCGTTGAAGACGCAGCCGCCGGCGATCAAGGCGGCCGCCATGATGCAACCGGGTCGCCGCCACGTGCGGCGACCCGGGTCATTCGTTCGTATCATGGCTTTACCTCGCCGGTTGAATCAGGATCCGGGCGGGTTCTGCCCAGTCTCGTCGTGATCGCGCGCGTCGCTTTCACGGCCGTCGTCGGTATAGGTGAAATCACCCGTTCCCGCGCTGGCGCTGGATTCGGCCCGCGCCTTGCAGTCGCCGCCGCGGGACGTTTCGCGGGCGCTATCGTGGTCGGTTTGGTGTTCGCCGTCCGCCGTTGCCGAGGCCGTGGCGCTGGATTCGGCGCGACATTCGCCGTCGTCCCGGGTGTTTGACGACGAACTCGCGCTGGCACTGGCGCTGGCACGGGCGCCGGCTGCCGCGTTGGCGGATGACGTCGAGTCGGCCTGGGCCAGGGCGATGCCGCGCGCGGCGGTATCGTCGTGCCGGTCGGCACGCTCGGCGTTTGACTGGTCGGCCATGGACGGTTCCTCGTGGTTGTCACAGGCATGGGTTGCCACGGGTGCGGAGAGCATCAGGAGTGCCGTGGCGATGGCGGTTGTCGATCTTGCGTGTTTCATGGAGATCACCTCGTTCGGGAGTCTTCGTCTGGTCCGGGCAGGTGCGCCGCACGGAGGCTTCACGATCCCCTGGGCGTTTGCTACCGGGTCACGGAAGCGCCGGCGTCTGCCTGCGCACTGGCCGCGCCAACGTCGCCGTGCTCCGCGGCGGCGGTGCTGCGTGCCATCGTGTCGACGCGAGTGGTACCGGGCGTGTCGAGCGCCTTGGCCCTGGAGAAGGCGCGGGCGCCGGCGCCGGCGTCACCGTCCGCGGCATGGGCGGTTCCCCGGGAAATTTCCATGTCCATGTGCGGGGTGTCGATAGATCGGGTCATGCTGTTCGAGTGCGATGCGTCGCCCGCACCGGCGGTCGCGTCGGTGTGCGTGTCGGCGGATACGTCCATCGAGCCGTCGGCGCCGATCCCGGCGCTGGCCGAGGCCGCGGCTTCGGCGCTGGCACCACCCGCGGTGGCGCCGGCGACCGTACCCGACGTGGCGCTCATCGCGCCGTCGGCGCTCGCGGCCGCCGCGCCCGCTGCGTGGACCGCCGCGTTGGCGGCCGCGTTGGCACGCGCCGTGGCCTGGCCGTGCTGTTGCGCGAACGCGTCCTGGGCTGCTGCCAGTATCAAGCCGAGCAGGGGTATCGTGATTGCCGATCGCCAGTGACGATTGGGTCGGAAATTCAACATTGCGCTTGCCTCGCTGTTCCGTCTTCGTGTTGGGTGGGTACGGCGGCGATGGCCCGCGCCGAATCGACGCGGGCCACCGGTTGCGTGGTTGGCATGAACCCTAGTTGAAGAGGTTCGAGAAGAAGCCGCCCGCTTCGCTCTCGGCGCCAGCGCTCGCGCCGGAACCGTCACCGCTGGACTGCGCCGAGGCGCCCGATCGGGTCTCGACGAAGAGTCGCGCGGACTCGGTGGCGAGCTGGGCGCGGGCCGCGGCTTCGCTGGCCGCCTGGGCAGCGGCAGCGTTGTCGCCGTCCGGCGTATTGGCCGCGGCTTCGCTAGCGGCCTCTGCCTGGACCTGTGCCTCGACCGCGAAGTCGATGGCGTCCGACAGGCTGGCCTGCGCCTCGGCACCGGCCTGTGCCTGCGATGCAGCCTCGGCGGCATCGGCGGATTGCGTGGCGGCCTGGGCCGTGGCCTGGACGGCCGTTGCGACCTCGGTGCTTACGCTACCGTCGTCGGCGATGCCCGCCGCGGCTGCGGCCGCCGCCGCGGCTGCGCTCGACGCGCTGGCGACGCCGTCGGCGCTGATGGATTCGGCGTTGGCAATGCCCTGGGCATTACCGGTCACCACGGCGCCTTCGCCATCGCCTTCCACCGAGGCCGAGCCGCTGGCGCCGGCCTGCGACGAGCTGGACGCGGTGCCTTCACCCTCGGTTTCGGTCTCCGCGCCGACGTTGACGCCGGTGGAGGTGGAGATTTCGCCGTCGCCGAGCTCGGCCTCGCCGCCGCCGATCGCGCCGGCCGTGGTTTCGGCCGAGCCGTCGATGCCATCCACCTCGGCAGTGGCACCGGCGCCGCTGCCGGCCGTGGCCGTGGAGCCGCCGTCGTCGTTGACGCCGGCGGTGGCACCGGCGCCGGACCCGGCGCCGACGGATGCGGAGCCGTCCTCGACGGTTGCACCGGCGCCGGCCTCGCCGCCGGCCGCGGCGGTGGCGCCGTCGTCACCGGTGGTGCCGATGGCACCGGCCTCGGTGCCGGCGCCGACGGATGCGGAGCCGTCCTCGACGGTTGCACCGGCGCCGGCCTCGCCGCCGGCCGCGGCGGTGGCGCCGTCGTCACCGGTGGTGC
>JAUIDF010000339.1 GCA_030429125.1 Gammaproteobacteria bacterium
TGTGGAGCCAGGTCGACTACGTAATAGACCAGATCGGCTTCACGGTGCTCGAGAGAAGCCCCCAGAACCTGTCCTTCCGTATTCGCTACCTCACCGACGACCAGGTGCCCGAGGAGCGGACCGGGCTGGAGAAGCTGGCCTTCTGGAAGGCCGACCAGACACTGCCGGAAGGCGCTGATATCTACAACGTCGAGATATCCGATGCCGGCACGGGCAGTACCCTTCGCGTCGTCAATGACGACGGCGAGCCGGGCGAAACGGCGGACACGATCCTCGAGCTGCTGCGCGACAAGATCTAGTCACGACCAGGGCCTGCGCGCCGACCTGGCGCGGGCTATCACCGTATCGCCGGGCCAGCCGTCGCGCAACCGCGGCAGGCGGCGACGCGAGGGCAGGCAATACCGGATCGTTTCGTGAGCCGAACGGGACAGGCCGGTGAGTGGTCCGCCAGAGCGCCTGCCCGTCGCGCCCGCCGTCCGGCGTCGGCCTGCCGCGCCCGGACGACCGGGACCACGCCACCGCGTGGTTGCGGCTATTCGGCCAACTCGAAAGTCACGCTCGCCCAGAAACTCTCGTAGTCCACCGATTCGCTCGGCGATGGCACCGACTCGACGGCCTTGATTTGCCACGTACCGGCCACGGGCAGGCGAATCCGGGCCCGACCGCCGGCATCCGTGCGCACGCCATGCGATACCTCCGGCGCCTCCTTGCGAAGCGCGGCGACCCACGCGCCGGCGAGAGGCTCACCGCGAAACAGCAATTCAACGGAAAGCTCGTCCCCCGGGCGCAGCCGGTAGGGATTGTCGAGCGGCGTCAGCTCCAGGGTATAGCCGAACCGACTCGCGTACACATCGGAGTCGACGCCGTGGTCGACGAGAATGATCGTCTTGACATGGCGCGTGTACACTTCGCGCACGTCCTTCCCCGCCGTGCCGGACGATTCGCGACGCCGTATAATCTTTTCCAGGCCTTCCTCGTGCAGGTAGCTTCGAAACAGGTCGGCGTCGATCTCGACCGTTTTCGCGGCGCTTTCGTAACCCGCGACGACGATGCCGGGACGCCGGACCCAGAGATGACCGGCGGGATCCGCACCCAGGTCGCCCGGCATCGCGTGTCGACCGGTCGAGTCGAAGTAGCTGAAGTCCGTGTACCAGTTCGGTATGTTCGGCAGCACGTTGCCGCGCATGTCGATGCCCTCGTGCACCGAGACATCGACACGCTCATCGATTCCGGGGCGGAAGGGATGAGACTCGAGCCAGAAATTGTGCGCGTCGGCGACGCTCGCGCCTGCCAGAAAACCCGTCATGATCAATAGCCGCAACGTGCCGAACCGACGATCGTTCACCACTTCGAACCTCCTGCTCCTGTGTTTGTTGCTGGTCGCGATGCCGGTCCCGGCACACACGTTGCGCCCGGCGATCGTCGACATCGTCTTCGGTCCCGGTAACGAGGCGCGTGTTTCCGTGCAGGCGAATGCCGAGGCGATGATCTCGGGTATCGGGCCGCAGCACACCGACAGCGAGGACGCACCGCAGGCCGACGCCTACAATCGGCTGCGGGCGCTCGAGCCGGCCGCCCTGGCCAGCGCGTTCACGGATTTCGAACCCGGCTACCGCGCCAGTCTGAAACTGAATTTCGGCGGTCGTGCCGCCGAGCTGTCGTTCGCCGGCATCGACGTTCCACCGGTCGGCGACGTTCGCGATGCGCGGCTGTCGATAATTCGATATACCGCGGCGATCCCGGCCGGGGCGTCGACAGCAAGCGCTCGATACCCGGCGCGCTTCGGCGACGCGGTCGTGCGCCTGCGCATGGCCTCGGACGATACGGTAACGAGCTTCTGGCTCACCGATGGCGCCGAGAGCCCGCCAGTCGGTATCGTCGCCGAACTCGCGCCCCGCCCCCTGAAGGACGTCATCGCCGACTACATCGTTCTCGGCTTCACCCACATCGTGCCACTTGGCGCCGACCATATCCTGTTCGTGATCGGCCTGTTCCTGCTCAGCATCCGGTGGCGACCGCTGCTGTGGCAGGTGACCGCGTTCACCGTGGCCCATACCATCACGCTCGGCCTGTCGATCCATGGCCTCGTGGCCGTGCCGGCGTCGGTAGTCGAGCCACTGATTGCCGTGTCCATCGCCTATGTCGGGATCGAGAACCTGGTGACGCGCGCGCTGCATCCCTGGCGCGTGATCATCGTGTTTGCCTTCGGCCTCCTGCACGGCCTGGGTTTCGGCGGCGTGCTGCTCGAACTCGGTCTGCCGCCCCAGGATTTCGTCACCGCGCTCATCGCCTTCAACGCAGGCGTCGAACTCGGCCAGCTGGCCGTCATCGTCGCCGCGTTCGCAGCCGTTGGCTGGCTGTCTCGAAACGCCGAAATCTATCGACGCTTCGTCGTTATTCCCGGCTCGCTCGCGATCGCGGCGGCTGGATTGGCGTGGACCGTGGAGCGGCTCTAGAGCGCCGGTTTACCCACCCGCGAGCGGCCGAACGACGAGTCGGTTCAGGATCCTTCGCTCGACGGTGTCGCCTGCTCCTGCTGCGCCTTCCACTGCTGGTATTCCTGGAACTCGCGCCAGCGCTTCCATTCCTGGTATTCCTGGAACTCGGCATCGCCCACCACCGGGTCGGCGCTCTGCCGCTCGCGGCGTTCACCGCGCAACAGTCGGTACAGCGAGATTTCGTGCTCCTGGCCGTAGTGCTTTCGACCGGAAACACCCTGGGCGGGATCCGACACGGGCGGTCCGTCCGACGCGCAGCCGGCGAGTACCACGAGCGGGATGAACAGGTAGGTCAGGCGTCGCATGGTTGACTTCATGGATTGGTGTCCAGCCACTGGATTCGGAGTGTGCGGCGGCGCGCGCCGCCGATCGACCGGGTGCCGGTCGTACGACCGACGATTTTATCACCGCCGGGACGTTGCACGCATGGTGAGCGGGAAAATCTTGCCGAGCGGCAATCCCCGGGCAGCGTTTCATGGTGTCGATTCCAGCCAGGGTGCCAACGCCTCGGCCAGGGGCCCGATGTGGCGCCGGTAGCGCCGCCAGCGAGCCCGACTGCCGGTATGCAGGGGCTGACGCACCTGCCAGGCGCTCAGGGTTTGCACGTCGCGAGACTGGCGGTGAAACTCGAGCACCGCCGCGTCCCATGGCAGGTCCAGGGCCTCCAGGACGTGGCGTAGTGTCGGCTCCGGGTCCGCCACGAGAGATTCGTAGCGGATATCGAGAAAGTCCACCGCCGGATGATCCTGCCAGTGCGCCATCATTCCCCGGTAGATGGCGTAGACGCCGGCAAGGTCGTCGAAGCCGTAGGTGAAATCCAGGCCGCGGGGGAAGTAGTTGAACCAGGCCGACAGGCAGGTATCGAGTGGATGCCGCACGCAATGCAGGATAATGGCGCGCGGAAACAGCATCCGCA
>JAUIDF010000340.1 GCA_030429125.1 Gammaproteobacteria bacterium
CCACGGCGCTGCGCACCCGGCTGTTGAACCAGCGAGCGTTCAAACGGCTCGTTCTCATCGACGCGGTCGCGGTGTCTCCGTGGGGTTCGCCTTTTTTCCGGCACGTGCGGGAGCACGAATCGGCTTTCGCCGGCGTGCCGGACTACATTCACGACGCCGTGGTGCGGGCCTACGTCAAGACCGCGGCCCACCAACGACTGGACGAGGCCGTACTCGACGCCATCGTCGAGCCATGGACGGGCGCCGAAGGCAAGGCCGGCTTTTACCGACAGATTGCGCAGGCCGACGCCCGCTTCACCGACGAGGTTCAGCCTCGTTACGGCGAGATAGGCGAACCGGTGTTGATCGTGTGGGGGCGCGAGGATTCCTGGATCCCGCTGTCGCGAGCCGAGTCGCTGCATGAATCGATGCGCGGATCGAGGCTGGAGGTCATCGACGATGCCGGTCACCTCGTCATCGAGGAGAAACCGGCGGAGTTGCTCGGCCGAATTCGCGCTTTCCTCGCAAACTGAACGGCCGATGCCGCTCCGGCGCCGGGCCGTTGCCTGCTATCATGAGACGGCTTCCGCAACCCGGCTCCGGAGGTCACGGTCATGCCGATATGCGAACTCGATCCCTGGCGTACCCAATACTTCGAGCACGTACCCTGTCCGGAAGACGTTCGGGTCCCCACCGAGGACGGTGACGCCTATCGCTGGTATCCGGCGTTCAAGTGGGTATACAACAAACTGTCCATCGCCGAGAGCCAGGACCTTCACTGCGGTCCCCACGGCATCGACCCGCCGGGGTTCCCGGTGTTTTCCAAGCCCATCTACAACATGCGCGGCATGGGCGCCGGCAGTCGCATGTTTCGCACGCAGAAGGAATACAAGTACGGCCAGCGGCCGGGTCACATGTGGATGCAGATGCTCGACGGCGAGCACGTGAGCACCGATATCGCGGTCGTTGGCGGCCGCCCCGTGTGGTGGCGCCACGCCACCGGCGTTCCACTCGACGGCGGCATGTTCGACTACTGGATCGTTCACGCCGAGCCACGTTCCGCACTCGAAGCCTACTGCGGAGAATGGGTCGAACGTAATCTCGAGGGTTACACGGGCATGGTCAACGTCGAGACCATCGGCGGTGCCATCATCGAGGGTCACTTGCGCTTCGCCGACCAGTGGCCGGACCTCTACGGTCCCGGCTGGGTGGAAGCGCTTGTCGGTCTTTACACGGTCGGCCGCTGGGACTTTGCCGACGATGATCGGCGCACCGGCTACAGCGTGGTGTTGTTCGGGGCCCACAACGTGCGCTACCGTCATCCGCCCGGCGAGCTGGTCCGGGACCTGCTGGGAACGCCGGGTGTGACAAGCATACAGATCACGTTTCACGAGGACCGGCCGGCCGCGGCGCACTCGATGCCGCCGGGCGGTTTCAGGCTCGCCATCGTCAACGGGCACGACCTCGACGCGCAACGGCGGGTCCGCGAGCAACTGGCGCTGAGCTACTGGTCCACGCAGCACCTGGTTGCGAGACGCGGCCGGCGTCCCGGCGCGCCGAAGGAATCGGTGGGGTGATGCTGGATACGATTCGCGAGGTCGAGAACGTCTTCATTCCGATGCCGGACGGCGTCGAACTCGCCGCCCGGTTGTTCATGCCCGCCGATGCCGAAATGCATCCCGTACCGGCCATCCTCGAGTACATCCCCTATCGCAAGCGTGACCTGATGCGCGCGCGTGACGAACCCATTCACCGCTACTTCGCCGCCAACGGGTACGTGAGCGTACGCGTCGACGTGCGCGGGACCGGCGATTCCTCCGGGCTCATGGAGGACGAGTACTCGCACCAGGAACTCGACGACGCGCTGGCCATCATCGAATGGATCAGCGCGCAGCCGTGGTGCGCCGGGCCGGTCGGCATGATGGGCATATCCTGGGGTGGCTTCAACGCGTTGCAGGTCGCGGCGCTGCGGCCGCCCGCGCTTGGCGCCATCATCACGCTGTGTTCCACCGACGACCGTTATGCCGACGATGCCCATTACATGGGCGGTTGCCTGCTCAACGAGAACATGCAATGGGGATCGATCCTCACCATGAACGCCGCCTACCCGCCGGACCCGGAAGTGGTCGGCGCGCGCTGGCGCGACATGTGGCTCGACCGCATCGACGCCCTCGAGCCGTTCGCCGCGCGCTGGATAAGCCATCCCTGGCGCACCGAGTATTGGAAGCACGGTTCGGTGTGCGAGAACATCGACGCCATCGAAGTGCCCGTGTATGCCATCGGCGGCTGGGCGGACGGCTACAGCAACGCCGTGCCGCGCCTGGTGGAGAACCTGCGCGGCCCGCGCAAGGGCCTGGTCGGTCCATGGGCGCACAACTTTCCCCATGACGCCACGCCGGGACCTTCGATCGGGTTTCTGCAAGAGGCGGTGAGATGGTGGGACCACTGGCTCAAGGACCGTGAGACCGGCATCATGGACGAGCCGGTCTACCGGGTGTGGATGCAGGAGTGGGTGCAGCCGCAGCCCCAGTACGAGAACTGGCCCGGTCGCTGGGTAAGCGAGGAAGCGTGGCCGAGCCCGCGAATCGAGCCCATGACCCTGCAGCTCGACGTCGGCTACCTCGGCAACGACGTGACGGTCACGCGAAGTCTTTCGTTCTGTTCGCCGCAGACCACTGGCCTGCGCGGCGGCGAATGGTGCGGGTTCGGCGTGGGCGGCGAGATGCCGCCGGACCAGCGGACCGACGATGGCGGCTCGCTGGTGTTCGACAGCGATCCGCTGGAAGCCGAACTCGAGATGCTCGGTGCCCCGCTGCTGGATCTTCAGATCGCCGCCGACTCGCCCGTCGCGCTCATCGCCGCGCGCCTGTGCGACGTTGCGCCCGATGGTTCCTCGCTGCGCGTGAGCTACGGTCTGCTCAATCTGTGTCACCGCGAATCGCGTGAGTATCCCGAGCCGATGGAGCCGGGCAAGCCGTACCGCGTACGCGTGAAGCTGAACGACTTCGCGCACGTGTTCGGCGCCGGGCATCGCATTCGCTTGGCGCTGTCGTCGGCCTACTGGCCGATCGCGTGGCCGTCGCCCGACTGGGCAACGCTCGAAGTGAGCACCAACGTCAGCACGCTGACCCTGCCGGTGAGACCGCCGCGCGCCGAAGACGACGGCCTGCGCGACTTCGAGGCGCCCGACGCCGCGCCGGGCACGCCGCATACGAAAATTCGTCGAATGCCCATGCGGCGGACCGTGGAAATCGACCTGACCACCAACGAGATGGTCTACACGCTGCGCAGCGACGGCGGCGAGCTGGAAGGCGCCGCACTGGCGCGGATCGAGGACATAGACCTCGAGATTGGCTACACCATCACCAAGCGCTACCGCATCCTGGAGGACGATCCGCTGTCGGCCCAGACCGAGCTC
>JAUIDF010000341.1 GCA_030429125.1 Gammaproteobacteria bacterium
CCCTTTTTCATGTTGAAATGCGGAACCGCCTTGAACAAGGCCCGCAGATAGGGGTGGGTGGGGTCGGCGTAGATATCCTCGGCGCTTCCGCGTTCCATGATCTCGCCGTGATACATGACGACCACTTCCTCGGCCATGTTTGCCACCACGCCCAGGTCGTGGGTGATCAGCAGCACGGCCATGGACAGCTCGCTCTGAAGCTTGCGAACCAGGTGCAGGATCTGCGCCTGGATGGTGACGTCGAGGGCGGTGGTGGGTTCGTCGGCAATTAGCAGGGCGGGGCGGCAGATCAGCGCCAGCGCGATCATGGCCCGCTGCCGCAAGCCGCCGGACAACTCGAAAGGGTAGGTGTTCAACGCCCGTGCGGGGTCGGGGAAACCGACAAGCCCGAGCATCTCGCGAGTCAAGCGCATGCCCTCCTCGCGGCTGGCGTCGCGATGCAGGAACAGCGCCTCGCTGATCTGGTCGCCGATCGTGTGCAGGGGCGAAAGCGAGACCATCGGTTCCTGGAAAATCATCGAGATCACGCCGCCGCGAATCGATCGCATGCGGGCGCTGTTGACATCCAGCGACGCGATGTCGAGATCGTGATGCTTCTCCGTGTTGAGGAGGATTTTCCCGCGACTGATGTGCGCGATCTTCGGCAGGATGCCGAGGATGGCCTGGGCGGTGACCGACTTGCCCGAGCCGGATTCACCGACCAGGGCGACCGTGCTGCCCGGCATGATATCGAACGATACGCCGCGAACGGCCTCAATGACGCCGCCGTGCACGCGGAACTCGATTGCCAGGTCCTGGATCTCGAGCAGTGGTTTCACGATTGAGGGAATGAAAACAGAGCGGTCAATGTCCTGCGCGCCCGCGTGCCAGCGCGAGCAACTCCTCCGGAAAGTCGGTAATGATACTGTCTACACCCCAGCTTATCAGCCTTTTCATGTCCCCGGGTTCGTTCACCGTCCAACAGTGAACCTCGAGCCCGAGTCCGCGAGCCTCGTCGATGCAGCCCCTGTCGAGGTCGCGGAAATCACTGGCCCAGTAGTCTACGCCCATTGAGGCCACCATGGCAGGTACGGAGCCGCCGAAATTCGCAACCGACAATCCATTGGTCCACGGCGAGGCGGCTTGCCGCCCGCGCCCGATTGTATCGAACTCCGGCCGCTCGCTGGACAGGCACCCGGTAACGAGGGAGGTATCCAGCGCGCGAACCGCGGCGACCACCTGCCAATTGAACGACTGCACCGTCACCCGGGTGGCAATATCGTAGCGGTGGATCGCGGCGATGATTTCTTCGGCGAACCGGCCCGGCTGCGGGCGCGGCGGAATCGCCCCGGGATCGCACTTGATCTCGATGTTTATCCCGCAGTGTTCATGGCGGGCCGCCAGTTCGGCCACTTCCCCGAAGAGCGGAATTCGCGCTCCATCCACCGACCGCTGCGCGGGAAACCGCCGTGCATAGCGACTGCCGGGACGGATGCGCCCGACGTCCATGGATCGAATCTCGCCGATCGGCAGGCCATGCCACGCGGTACGCGCGCCGACCCAGAGACCGTCGGCGTCGCGCACGAGATCGGGATTCGTGGTCTCGTCGTGAACCACGATCAACACGTCGTCCGCGCTCAAGTTGACGTCGACCTCGATTCGGTCCACCCCGGCGTCCATGGCGTACTCGAAAGAGACAAGCGTGTTTTCCGGCAGCACGCCGCGTGCGCCGCGATGGCCCTGGGTAATGAGTCGGGAAGCAGGTTTCATGAGAGCGCCAACTATATTGATGTCTGCTACAGTCCCGCAAATCCACTTTTACTCCGAAGGCAATTTCTTGGCACCCACCGGGCAAGCACACGAGCACCTGCGGCGACTGAAAGCGCGGCTGGCCGACGCCGGCTTCGATCTCGTCTCGGTCATCAAGCTGACGCGTCTCGACGCCTCGCTCGCCGAGTCGATCCGCGACGCCGCCGTTCGCGCCGGCTTGCCGGCCGGCGTCGGTGCGCTCAAGGTCGTATTGGTCGGCAACAGCGGTGGTCGCTTCTGGGATTCGCTGACACAGGCCGAACGAGACGCAGCGGATCCCCTGGATGAGTTCAGCGCGGCGCGGGCAGGCGATGCCATCGCGTCGCTGTTCGGCCAAGCGCCAAGCGTGCCGGTTTATCCCGGTGAATGCGACTTCTCGCTCCTGGCCCTGGGGCGCGCGTGCGGATGGGGCTCGCCCTCCTGGCTGGGCGTTTACATCCACCCGGAATTCGGTACGTGGTTCGCGTTTCGCGCCGTCCTCGTGACCACGGCCGCACTGCCGGACGACGTGCTCGGCGAGTCGACGGACGCCTGCCTTCAGTGTGTCACCCGCGATTGCGTGGCAGCCTGCCCGGTCGGCGCGCCGCACCCGCCGGGACGATTCGACCTGGAATCCTGTGTATCCCAGCGCCTGGCCGACGGGTCGCCGTGCGCGAATCGATGCGGGGCGCGCGAGGCCTGCCCGGTCGGCGCCGGCTACCGATATCCGCGCGAGCTCGTATCGCACGTCTACGGCCGTTCGCTCGAGTCGTTGAAGCGCTACGCGGCCGATCGAGGATCCGGCACCGCGTGAGCGCCGCGTCGCCAACGCCGGCAACGACCTTTATAATTCCCGGCGCGGAATGCGTTCTTGCCCCCGAACCGACACCAGATACCGACTTGCGACCCCCGTTCATGTCCTATTCCCCGTTACCCGGCAGCCGAATCAGGCGACATCTGGCCGCCTGGCTGATCCTGGCCGCGATGTTCGCCGTCGGCGCGCTTCGCGCCGACGACCAGTCGATGGAAAAGGCGCTCGAATCCTTCGAGGCGGGTGAATACCAGCAGGCGCTGGAGATCTGGCTTTTAAAAGCCTACGAGGGCGATCCCGAGGCCCAGTACCGGCTTGGACGCATGTTCGCCGAGGGCGCGGGCACGGTGGCGGACGCTTCAGAGGCCGTCTACTGGTACTCGCGCGCGGCCGAGCAGGGCAATGCCGCCGCGCAGTACGAACTCGGCAATGCCTGGTATCACGGCGCCGGCGTAGACCCCGACAAGACGAAGGCGCTCGAGTGGTGGCAGGTGGCCGCGGAAAACGGCAACGCGGACGCTCAATATCACCTCGGACGGGCGTACTTCTACGGTATCGATCGTCACCAGGATTCACGGCTCGCCATGGAATGGTTTACCCGCGCCGCCGACAACGGCAACGCGTTGGCACAGGATTTTCTGCAGCGTGTCGGCGTATCGGACGATGCCGCCGGCAACGACGCGACGGGGTGGACCGGTTACGGTCGCGTCGACGATCGGGCGATTTGGGTCTACGCCTCCTTCAACCGGCTTTCGCCGATCCTTCGCAAGCTCGCCCCGGGAGACCTGTTGCGCGTCGTGGAACAGCGTCG
>JAUIDF010000040.1 GCA_030429125.1 Gammaproteobacteria bacterium
CGCCCACCTGGTGCGCGGCTTCGGTCTGCATCGGCGCTGGGGCCTGGTGGCGGCCGCCTGGCCGGCGCCGCTGCGCGGCGCGTTCTGGGCGTCGCTGGTCGTCACCGTGATCTTCGCCGCGGTGGAGCGCGGCGAGCGGTTCATCTACTTCCAGTTCTGATATGCAGCCGGCGGGAGTCCTGTCCCACCCGCAACATGGCGAAAAGCGCGCCCGTGGCGGTCCCCCGGCGACGTTACGCAGGGACGGCGCGTGGGGTGCGCGGGGCGAACCAGTGATTGATCCAGCCGGGATGGGCGCGGGACAAGGCGAATGACACGGTGATGTGCAGGTATGACCAGAAGATAAACTGCTCGGTGTAGATCCTGAACGGCACGCGCAGCTCGAGGGGACCGAGAGGCGAGACGGCCGCGAAGGCGACCAGCGTCACCGCCGTCAGCGTCACGTAGGTCCCCGCCGAAGAATAACGACCCGCCTTCAGCTGCTGCGCCAGCGGCAGGAATCCCCAGATGACGAAGTGGTAGAAGACGACCTGGAGAAAATCGAACTGGTAGTAGAACGACACCGGCACCAGCGCGAGGTTCAGCCACTCGAATCCTGCCAGGTTGAGGTAGCCGGCCACGCCGCGATGTGCGCTGCGAGCGGCGACGCGGCGAAGGTACAGCGCGAAGCTCACCAGCAGGGCCGCGACGAGTACGCCGTTCAACCACAGGGGGAAGGACTGGGAACGAATCAGCAGCAGGTAGGCGCTGCCGTGAAAGACGGCCAGCAACGGGCCGGGCGAAGCGCCGTCGCGGGCATCGCCGTGCAGCGGGAACAGGCGCGCCTTCAGGTAGGCCTCGTTGAACAGGTGGTGCAGGGCGAAGTAGATCTCGATGGGAAATCGGGTGTCGTACAACCACCAGCCCACACCCAGCAACAGGACCACCGGCAGGTAGCTGTACGGCTGCCCGGCCAGTGCCGCCATCGGCCGTCGCGAATAGATCAATGCGAGCAGGTAATGGCAGAAGCCCAGGGCGAAGACCAGCGCGAACCACTGCGAACTGGTCGGGAACCACAGGTAGGCGCCGATCGTGATCGCGATCGACGCCAGTTGCAGGGCAAAAAACGGCAATGTCCTATCGAGTGGCCCGCAATGCGGCGACCACGGTCGATTCGCCCGTGCTAGTGGAAAGGCTCACCACCGGGACGGGCGCCTAGTCGTCCATCCAGGGCGCGGAACACTCGAAACCGGCCGGAGTGGTCTGCGGACAGGACGGACAGGCCGGCAGGAATCCGCCGCGGAACAGCATCAGCGAGTCGGTCGAGCTTTCGTCGACGCGAAATCCCACCAGGACGTCCTCCGCGTTGCGCTGAAGGATCATGGCCTCGATCAGCAACGAACCGAAACCTGAACAGTTGATCACGAACAAGGGGCTGAAAACACTGGCGTTGACGCTGCCGCGAAAACAGAGCGGGATGACGATACTGTTGTTGCACTTGAGATCGAGCGGATTGTCCCCGGTTCCGAGAATCAGGTCGAAGCGTGCGGTCAACTCGTCGGCGGCGGAGAGGAACGCCTGGGTGAAACCGAAGCTGCTGGAACTGGCCAGCAGCGTATCCTTGTAATCCGGGTCGGGCTCGACGGCATGGGCCTGCGGCACCAGGGCATCGTACAGGCCATCGGGGTCCTGGAAATCGTCCTCCGCACCGAGCGCCGCCAGAAACTCCGCCCCCAGCTTGTCGATGGCCTCGACATCGGTGAACGACAGGGCGCCTTCGCCGAAGAAACCGTCACCGGTCGTCTGACCGTGGGCGGGCAGCGTCACCGCATCGATGACGGGCGCCTTCCACTTGTCGGGCACCGCGGCGGCACCGGCCACGACACCGCCGACCGACAGTGCCTGCAGCAGGCGGCGCCGACCCTTGTTGCTTTCGCTGGTATTGCTTTCGCTGGTGGACTTTTTCGGGGCCCCTTGGGATTCTTTTCCTTTCATGTTCCGCCTCCCGGCAGTGAACCGTCGCAAGCCGCATGGCTCGCCAATTCGACCATTCGTACCTTGCCGGCCGATGCCGACACCCATTCGTCATCAGTATACTACATTGTAATATTGCCGGCCGTTACACGGGAAGGGGCCGATCCCGCGATCATCGGGCTACAATCCGCCCAAGATTCCCACAGCCACCGCGACGGCCCACCAACATGCCAACGATTCCCAGGGGCTACGGCTTCGACACCCTCGGCCTGCACGCCGGCCAGCGACCCGACGAGGCCACCGGGGCGCGGGCGACGCCGATCTACCAGACGGCGTCCTACGTGTTCAAGAGCCCGGACCACGCCGCGTCCATCTTCAACGTCGAGCGCACCGGCCACGTCTACTCGCGCATCACCAACCCGACCAACGCGGTACTCGAGGAGCGCATCTCGGCACTCGAGGGCGGCGTCGGCGCCATCGCCACCGCCAGCGGGCAGGCGGCCTGCTTCCTCGCCATCAGCACCATCGCCGGTGCCGGCGATCACGTCGTCGCCTCGCGCTCGCTGTACGGCGGTACCCACAACCTGCTGGCCTATACCCTGCCGCGCTTCGGCATCACCACGACGTTCGTCGATCCGCGCGACCCGGATGCCTTCGCCGCCGCCATTCGCGACAACACGAAAATGATCTTCGGCGAAACCCTGGGCAACCCGGGCCTGGAAGTGCTCGACATCCCGCGCGTCGCCGACGTGGCGCACCACGCGGGTCTGCCGCTGGTGATCGATTCCACGTTCACCACGCCGTATCTTTGCAAGCCCTTCGAGCTCGGCGCGGACATCGTGTTTCATTCCGCCACCAAGTTCCTGAGCGGCCACGGCGTGGTGATCGGCGGCCTGCTGGTGGACGGTGGTCGCTTCGACTGGGAAGCCCCGGGACGGTTTCCCACCCTCACCGAGCCCTACGAGGGCTTTCACGACATGAACTTCGCCGAGGAGTTCGGACCGGCCGCCTTCATCACCCGCGCCCGCAAGGAGGGCGCGCGCGACTTCGGCGCCTGCATGAGCGCCAACACCGCCTTCCTGATCCTGCAGGGCATGGAGACCCTGTCACTGCGCATGCAACGGCACGTGGCCAACACGCGTCGCGTCGTCGAGTTCCTTGACGGCCACGACGCCGTCGACTGGGTGACCTACCCGGAGTTGCCCGACCACCCCGATCACGAACTGGCGAAACGGCTCCTGCCCCGCGGCTGCGGCGCGGTGTTCAGTTTCGGCGTGAAGGGCGGTCGCGCCGCGGGCCAGAAGCTGATCGAGCGGCTGGAGCTGTTCTCCCACCTGGCCAACGTCGGCGACGCCAAGTCGCTGGTGATCCACCCCGCCAGCACCACCCACCACCGCATGGACGCGGCCGCGCTGGAAGCGGCCGGCATCTCCGAGGGGCTGGTGCGGCTGTCGGTGGGCATCGAGGATGCCGACGATCTCATCGAGGACCTGGGCCGGGCGCTTTACGCGGCGTCGAAGGCATGAGCGCGAACCTGACTCTCGACGTCGACGGGGAACACGTGTTCGCCTACACCGGCGCGCGCGCCTTCGACAAGGCGAGGCCGACGGTGATGTTCGTCCACGGCGCCGCCATGGACCATACCGTGTGGGTGCTGCCGTCGCGCTACTTCGCCCGCCACGGCATCAACGTGCTGGCGGTGGACCTGCCCGGACACGGCCGCTCGGGCGGCACGCCACTCGAGTCCATCGACGCGATGGCCGACTGGGCGGTGCGCGTGCTCGACGCCGCCGGCGTGGAGAAGGCCGCGCTGGTCGGTCACAGCATGGGCTCGCTGGCCGCCTTCGATGCAGCCCGCCGGCACGGCGGACGCCTGCGCTCGCTGGCGCTGGTGGGCAGCGCGGTGCCCATGGCCGTCAGCGACCCGCTGCTGGACGCCGCCCGCGCCAACAGTCACGACGCCATCGACATGCTCACCTACTGGGGCTACAGCCGCGCCGCGCAACTGGGCGGCAACGAGACACCGGGCCTGTGGATGGTGGGCGGCACCCTGCGCCTGCTGGAGCGCGCCGGGCCCGGCGTGCTGCACACCGATCTCGCGGCATGCAATGCCTACCGCGTGGACCCGGAAATGGAACCCGCGATCGACGTGCCATCGCTGTTGATACTCGGCAACCGCGACATCATGACGCCGCCGCGTGCCACCACGATCCTCACCGCCCTGCTGCCGAACTCGCGCACCACGATCCTGGACGGCTCGGGTCATTCGCTGATGATGGAACGTCCCGATGCCCTGCTCGACGCGTTGATCACGATCGTTTGACGATCTCGGCGACGAATCTCACGGACGCCGCGGCAGCGAGATCGAGGTTGTCCTCGAGCGTTCGTCCCGACGACTTGCGCGGCTTGAAGCCGTGGTCGCCATCGCCCATCCACTGTAGCGCGACGTTGTTCGACAGCGCATAGCCCGACACCTCGTCGACGCCGCCGAACGGGTCGCGTTCGCCCTGGCAAATCAGGACCGGCGTCGCGATGGCTTCGAGGTGCGCCGTGCGCAGGCGTTCCGGCCTGCCGGGCGGATGGAACGGATAACCCAGGCAGATCACGCCGTCGACGGCAGCCGAGTCCGCGACCATCGTCGCGAAGCGTCCGCCGAGCGACTTGCCGCCGATGAACAGCGATGCCGCCTCGTCGCGCAAGCTGTCGATGACGTCGATCCATGCGGCCTCGAGCACCGGCGCGCGATCGGGCGGTCGCGTGCGTCCCTCGGCAACGGCCCGTTTCATGTACGGAAAATTGAAACGCGCCACGCGTACGGCGACGTCGTCATTGGCGGCGATGCGCGCCGATATGGCCGCCATGAAGGGTGAGTCCATGGGTTGGCCGGAACCGTGGGCAAGGATGAGCAGCGCGCGGGCGCGCACGGGACCGTCGAAGAGAATGTCGTCTTTCATTTGTGTTCGCAAGCCGATTGCCCAGTGAACCGGAATGATCCCATCACGACGCCGTGACGGCCAGCGTCGACGACACCCGGACGCAGGCAATGTGCAGCAGCCGATCAGCGGAACACGTCCGGCGCGTCGTCGTCCATCGACATCTCGCCATCGGCGCCGCGACGTACGATCGCCGCGCGGATGGCGGCGTCGGGCGCGCTGTCGTCGATGCGAACGTCGCCGCGCGGACCGGCGAGACCGAGGTCGCGCCACACGGTGTCGAGGTCGAGCCCGGAACCGCTGTCGACGTGCCGATCGGCCAGCGCACGCATCACGGGAACGCCGACGCTCGCATCGCATTGCTCGACCACTCGCATCACGGGAACGTCCATCGTGCTGTTGCCGAGTCGCTCCAGTACCTGGCGCATGCAGTGGTCGATGCCGCGCTCGCCATCGGTGGCGCGCCGGAAACCGATGTCGGCGAGCAGCATGAACAGCGCGCCGCCCCAGTACATGCCCGAGCGCGTGCGCGCGAGACCGCCGTCGGTCAGCGCCGGCATGCCGCGAGGCATGTCGCGATAGAACTCGTTCCATACCGAGCGCTCGCTGCGCCAGCCCGCCCGCGCGCGGATGATGGGCTCGGCATAGGTGGCGAAGCCCTCCATGAACCAGAAGCCGTCGGGCATGAACGGCGCGCCGAGGTGGAGCAGTTCGTGCACCAGCACCCATTCGCCGTAGAGCGATTCGACGGTGGCGGCGTTCCCGATCACCAGCAACATGGTGGCGCCGCCGCCCGAGACCACGCGGCCATAGTCGATCCCCCGGCCCCCGGTGCCGAGCAGCGCCAGCAGCAGCCTCGGCACCGGGAAGCCGCCGTAGTAGCGCGACACCTGCAGTGCCGTGTCGCGGATCCACGGCAGGACGTCATCGCCGCCGCCGCGCAGGTCGACGACCTCGATCATTGACGATTCCGCGTCACCGGTTGCGGGAAGCTGGATCACGCGGGTGCTGAATTCCCCGAACAGGGTATATCCGGCGCGCCGCAGGTTGCGAATCTCGATGAGCCGCCATTCGCCGTCGCTCGGCAGCGCCGCGGCGAACCCCGCGTCGCCGGCGTCGACGCGCAGGCGTACACGCGTGTCCGGCGATGCGGTGGCCGGCACCGCCAGCCACGACGACAAGGTGAGCATGCGCGCATCGCCGCGTCGCGTCGCGATCCGGTAGTTGCCGCTCGACTCGACGAACCGGTCGAGGTCGAATCGATATCGCACGCCACCGGGTGCGACCGCGGCGACGTCGGCGAACGACGAGGAACCGAGATGCGCAAAACGAAGCGAACCGGTTGCGATGCCCCGGCATCGCCCCTCGACGTGAAGCACGAGGCCCGGCTCGGCGTCGACCCGTACGTCGTAGTCGCATTGCGCCGGCGCCGCGTGGGCGACCAACGGTAGCGAGACGAGGACGAGCAGGCATGCCGTCCGGACTATGAGATGATTCATCGACGTCTGCTCCCGGGCTGGTTATCATGCTGTAGACTGGCAACGCGGCCGCCGGTTCCCCACCCGCCGGCCCTCGACGTTCGAGCCTTCGACCCGCACCATGAGCGAAAACGACCATCGCCACGTCAACGCCGTCGTCATCACGCGACCGGACCCCGCGGGCCTGCCGGGCCGCAACGTCTACAAACTGTTCGGCCGCCCGCTCATTTGCTGGACACTGGACACACTGAAGCTGAGTCGTCATGTCACCGGCGTCTATGTCTGCACGTCCGACGAGGCGACGATCGGCGTCGCGCGCGACGCCGACTGCGCGGTGATTCCCCGCCCGCCGTCCCTCGACGAGGCGCGCAGCCTGCGCGTCGACATCCTGCGGCACGCGGTGCAGTGGCTGGAACAGGAACATCGACTGGAGACCGACGTCGCCGTCGCCGTGCGCGCGACCATACCCGAACTTCGTCGCCGCGACGTCGACAACACCCTCGAGTTTCTCGACCGGCACCAGCTGCGTGAGATGATCTCGGTTTCCGCCGACTGCCTGCAGAACGACGACCTGCGTATCATCCATCGGCGTGCGCTGTTCGGCCAGTCGCTGAGTCACCACGTCGGGGTGACGAAGACGGAGTTCATCGACGTGCGATCGCTCGACGACATCGCCGCCCTGCAGACGCGTTATGAGAGTCGCGAGCGCTTCGACGCCACCCGGGAGTAAGTCGACACCGTGAAACTCGTGACCTACAACATCCAGTTTGGCCGCGGCCGGGACGAAACGGTCGACCTCGACCGCATCGTGCGCGAGATATCCGGCGCGGACGTCATTGCGCTGCAGGAAGTCGACCGGCATTTCGAACGATCCGGCGACACCGACCAGGTCGCCGCCCTGCGGGCGCGGCTGCCCGGGTATCACGCCGAGTACGGTGCGGGCGTCAATATCGCCGACGACGCCCTGGCCACTGACGGCACGGTCATCCACCGCCGCCGCCAGTTCGGCAACATGACGCTGTCGCGCTACCCGATCCGCTACCTGCGGCACCACCTGCTGCCCAAGCGGGCCAGCACCGGCCCGATCAGCATCCAGCGCAGCGCGCTGGAGTGCGTGATTGACACCCCGTTAGGGCTGCTGCGTGTCATCAACACGCACTTGAGCCATCTTTCCGGCGACGATCGCCGGCCGCAGATCGATCATCTCGTGCGCCTGCATCGCGAGGCCGTGTTCGAGGGCGAGCCGGTCTGCGGCGCGCTCGACGGCACCTACTGGCGCATCGACCCGCCGCTACCGCGGCCACCGGCAATGACGGTCATGGCGGGCGACTTCAACATGGCACCCGATGCGTCCGAGTACGAGGCCATCGTCGGACCGTGGTCACCCTACGGCGGCCGCATGACCAACCCGGCATTGTTCGCCGACGCCTGGGTCGTCGCCGGACACGGCGAGGGCGACGGGGTTACCGCGGACGTGCGCGGCGTACCGGTGCGCATCGACTACGTGTTCGTCAGTCCCGATCTCGCGCCACGCATCGAGAACTGCCGCATCGACGACGACGCGGTGGGTTCCGATCACCAGCCCGTGTGGGTGACGTTCGACGATTCGTAGTACGCGCACAGGCGTTCGTTGCACACCTTACCCGCCCCCGGGCGCCGGAGCGCTGGCGTCCTCTGGCACCGGCAACCGCCAGTAGTTCGGCAGCGTCGGATCGACGATTCGCAGCGCGCTGCGACGGCGCGCCTCGAGGCGGCCGTTGAGCAGTTCGTCCAGGTCCCTGAATGCCGGCTCGTTGTACAGGTGGTAGAGGTGACCGGACACGCGGCGCAGCGGCAGTTCCGACACGTCGATGATCTCCACACCCTCGAGCGACACGATGTGGGACCCGGATTCGCCGAGCCGGGGGTATCCGTGCAGTTCGCGCGACAGCGCCAGTGCGTTGTCGTTCTGTGAGACGTAGGCGGTGATGTGCTTCGCCTGGCTGCGCAGCAGCGGCAGGAACTGGTCGAAGATGTCCGCGTCGATGTCCGCCGCCACCAGCACCAGCTTGTCAACCAGCGGATCGCCGTGGTCATCGAAGCGCGGTAGCGTGGACAGGGCAAGCGCCACGCCGCGCGCGCCGAGGCTGTGTCCGAGGATGTCGAAGTTTCCCCGCCCGAACAGGATCTCCATGCGGGTGATCACCTCGCGCAGTGTTTTCACGCTCCAGTGCAGGTCGGCCTCGTCGCGCATGTAATTGAGCGCGAAGCCGTCGGACGGCCAGCTGAACAACAGTACGCGGCGACCGAGCGCCAGGTTCTCGATGAATCGCGCGGCGCGGAAACAGCCCTTGTCGAAGCCGATGTTGTAGCCGTGCACGTAGAGCAGCGGACGCTGGCCGGTGTTGTCCGAGACGTACTCGTTCCAGAACGTCTGCATCGCCATCTCCGTCACGCCGACGATCTCCTCGTCGTCGCTGGGGATGTACAGGGGGGCATCGCGCGCGATGTTGTCGAGGATACGAATCGGCGTGAAGGCGACATCGCAGCGACCCGCGCGGATGACGTCGCGTCCGTCGCCATAGGTATCGGCGGGCACGGTGCTGCCGGTGCGATCTCGCAGGGTGACGAAGTTCACGCTCGTGACCCGCGTTTCCCCGACCAGTCGATCGACGACGCCGAGCTCCGTGAGGAGATCGGTCGGATTACCTTCGGCGGATTTGCCGCGTGGTGCGTCGATGGCGTCAACCGGTGCGGCTCGATCCGATGCCGGGTTTGCGAGCGTGCCGTCGGACGATGCCTCGTTGCCGCCGTCGCACGCGCTCGTCAGCATGACGAGCGCGACGACGAGTATACGGGGAACCCAGGTTGGCATGATCGAGTCGCAAGCGGCGCCGCGAGAGTTGAATCGAGGCGCGATTCTACCCGCTCGGCCGCCCGTCCGCGCGCCCGTGCACGCAGCGACCCATCGCATAGGTCCGCGCCACGGCGCGGTCGTCGCCGAGCATGAGCGTGGCAAAGAGCAGCTCGGCCATGTCGGCGCACCGCGCCGCGCGATTCGCCATCGCCGGCGTGGCGCACGGATCGAGCACGATGAAGTCGGCCTCCTTGCCGGGCGCGAAGTTTCCAATGACGTCGTCGAGTCCGAGGGCCTTCGCGCCGCCCAACGTAGCAAGGTAGAGGGCGCGCGCCGGATCCAGGTTCTGACCCCGCAGCTGCAACACCTTGTAGGCCTCGTTGACGTTGCGCAGCAGGGAGAAGCTGTCGCCCCCACCGACATCGGTACCGAGGCCCACCTTCACGCCATGCCGGTCGGCCGCGGCCAGATCGAACAACCCGCTGCCGATGAACAGGTTGGAACACGGGCAGAACGCTACCGCGCTGCCCGTGTCCGCCAGCCGCCGCCACTCGCGGTCATCCAGGTGCAGGGCATGGGCGAATACCGAGCCGGCGCCAAGCAGGCCGTGATGATCGTAGACGTCGACGTAGTCGAGCCGGTCGGGAAACAGTCGGGCGACCCAGGCGCACTCGTCGCGGTTCTCGGACAGGTGCGTCTGCAGGCGCACGCCCGGATGCTCGGCGAGCAGTCGTCCCGCGGCGGCGAGTTGCCGGCTTGACGAGGTCGGGGCGAAACGCGGCGTCACGGCATAGAGAAGCCGCCCGCGGCCGTGCCAGCGCTCGATCAGGGCGGCACTGTCCGCGTACGACGACTCGGGCGTGTCGAGCAGGGTGTCGGGCGCGTGGCGATCCATCATGACCTTGCCGCACAGCATGCGCAGGCCGCGCGCCTCGCTCGCGGCGAAGAAGGCGTCCACCGACTGCGGGTGCACGGTGCCGAACACGAGGGCGGTGGTGGTGCCGTTCCTGAGCAACTCGTCGAGAAAGAAGGTCGCGGCGGCGGCGGCGGTCGCGGTATCGTGGAAGCGGCCCTCGGCCGGAAAGGTGTAGCGTTCGAGCCAGTCGAGCAGCTGGGTGCCATAGGCGGCGACGATGTCGCCCTGCGGATAGTGCACGTGGGTGTCGACGAGACCCGGCACGATGAGCGCGTCGCCATGGTCGACGACCGCAACCTCTTCGCCGCGGGCGGCAAGCACCGTGTTTGCCGGACCGACCATCTCGACGCGCCCGGCGTCGTCGACGAGCAGTGCGCCTTCGCTGAAATACTCCAGCGATCCGCCCGCGGCCGGATCACCGGTCAGGTGCAGGACGGCGCCGCGATGCGCGGCGCGACGGCAGCTCATACGACGTCAGGATCCGCGGTAGGTGGAATAGCCGTAGGGGGAAAGCAGCAGCGGGATGTGATAGTGCTGGCCGTCGCCGTCGATGTTGAACACCACGTCGACCCAGGGATAGAAGTGCTTGTGGCCCCGGTTGCGAAAGTACCCGCTGACCTCGAAGCGCATGCGATAGGTGCCGGCGTCGAGCACGGCATCGGCGTCGAGAAGATCCGAGACCCGACCGTCATCGTTGGTCGCGCCTTTCGCGATCTCGGCAAGGGACGCATCCTCGACGCGCGACAGCGACACCTTGACGCCCTCCGCCGGGCAGCCGCGCGCGGTATCGAGTATGTGGGTGGTGATCTGGCTCATGGGTGGCTCTCCCTCGTTCGATGATGGCCGCGCGAGCGCCCGATCCGCGCGAGCGTGCCGATTCAGTCGACCGCGCGTTCCAGGCGGAGCAGCGTGATCTTCAATTGCTCCGCGGCAGCGTTTCTCAGTTCCTCGTCACGGCTATTGTTGATGCGCGCGCGCAGCAGGGCAAGCATGTCCTGGGCGCTCTTGCCGGTGGCGAAGACGATGAATATGAAGCCGAAGCGTTCTTCGTAGTCACGATTCAGTCGGGCCAATTCGTCAAGGGTGTCTTCGTCGGCATCCGCCACCGCATGCTGCTCACCGCCGGCCATGGCCTTCGTCGCCGCGTATTTTTCGCGCAGCGAGTCGACGTCACCGATCTTGGGGTGCGCGTCGAACGCCTGCAGCCAGTCCGCCTCTCCCAGCGTCGCCCAGACTTCGCAGGCGTCCTCGGCGAGGTCCGACAGCGTCGAAAAGGGGCGGCGAGCCAGCATGCCGTGTATCCACCGGGTCGCGGCGCAGCAATGCCCCAGCGTCTCGGCAGCGGCGGCGCGGTCGAGCGCGTTGAATGCGGCGAGGGTCATCGGCCGACCAGCTCCAGGGTGGCCGCGCGCCGCGCGCTCGCTGTCTCGGACCGTCGCTGCAGCAGGTCGGCGGCGATGGCGACGGCAATTTCCATCGGCGCCTTGCCGCCCACGCCGGCCAGGCCGACCGGACAATGCAGGCGGGCGCGCTCCGCCCGGTCGAAACCGCGCTCGGCGAGACGCTTGTCGAATCGCGTCGCCTTGGACCGTGAGCCGATCAATCCGAGGTACTCGAAGTCGCCGCGCGAGAGCACGGCGTCGCAGATCTCGAGGTCGAGGGCGTGGCTGTGGGTCATGACGAGATGCCAGGCGCCGGCGGGCGCGTCGGCGACGGCGCCGGCCGCGGCGCGCGACGACACCGTCGTGACGTTGTCCGGTACGGCGCGGGGAAACACGTTCTCGCGCTCGTCGATCCAGCGAATGCGGCAGTCGACCTCGCCCAGAATCCTGACCAGCGCGCCGCCCACGTGGCCGGCGCCGTGCAGTTCGAGACGCAGCCGACTCGCCGGCAGGCACTCCAGCAGCACCGTCACGCGCCCACCGCAACATTGATTGACCCGTGGTCCCAGCGGGAAGTCCTCGATCATTTTCGCCACCCTCCCCTCCGCGAGCAGATCGCGTGCCAGGGCCGTGACGCGATGCTCGAGCTGGCCGCCGCCGATGGAATCGTAAAGCGCCTCGGCGGTGACCACCATCTTGCCGTCGTCGTCGCGCGGCGACGACCCGCGCGTCTCGACGATGGTGACCAGCACGAACGATTCGCCTGCCGCGTGCAGGTCGCTCACTGCTTTCTGCCAGCGGACCGGGTTATTCATGGCGTGCGCCGCGCTCGCGAATGTCTTCGATGGCCGCGAGCACGTGCTCGCACGTGGCCGGGGCATCGAGGCGCGGCGCCAACCGGTAGTCCGCCAGCGAGGACACCGCGTCGCGAATGGCGCACCAGGCACTGATGGCGAGCATCAGCGGCGGCTCGCCGACGGCCTTGGAGCGATACACGGTCTCCTCGCGATTGGGCACGCCCTCGAGCAACGAGACGTTGAAGTGCGCCGGCACGTCGGCGACCGCCGGGATCTTGTAATTGGCCGGCGCGTTGCTGAGCAGGCGCCCCTTGTCGTCCCATTTGAGCTCCTCGGTGGTGAGCCAGCCGAGACCCTGCACGAAGCCGCCCTCGATCTGCCCGACGTCCACCGCCGGGTTGATGGAATTGCCGACGTCGTGAAGGATGTCCACGCCGAGCAGCCGGTACTCGCCGGTCAGCGTGTCGACCACCACCTCGCTCACCGCCGCGCCGTTGGCGAAGTAGAAGAAGGGGCGGCCGCGGCCGGTGTCGCGATCGTAGTGAATGTCGGGCGTCTTGTAGAAGCCGGTGGCCGACAGCGGCACGCGGGCGAACCAGGCGGCGCGGGCGGTGTCGGCGAAACTCCCGTCATAGGCCCGGCAACGGACGCGCCCGCCGTCGAACACGACGTCGCCCGGGTCGGCGTTCTCGCGGTCGGCAACGAAGGCGGCGAGGCGTTCGCGAACGGTCCGCGCGGCGTTCCTCGCGGCCATGCCATTCAGGTCGGTGCCGGACGAAGCCGCGGTGGGTGCCGTGTTCGGTACCTTGTCGGTGCGCGTGGCGGACACACCCACGGCTGTGACGTCGACGCCGAGTTCGTCGGCGACGATCTGCCGCACCTTGGTGAACAGCCCCTGGCCCATTTCCGTACCGCCGTGGTTCAGGTGTACCGTGCCGTCGGTGTAGACGTGCAGCAACGCACCGGCCTGATTCAGGTGCGTCACGGTAAAGGAAATGCCGAACTTCACTGGCGTCAACGCGATACCGCGGCGTAGCGTACCACCCGATGCGTTGAACACGGCGATGGCATCGCGCCGTTCGCGGTAGCGCGCATCGCGCTCCAGCCGCTCGATGATGGCCGGCACGGTGAAGTGCGTGATTTCCTGGTGGTACGGCGTCAACTGCCCGGCATCCGGACGATAGAGATTGCGCTTGCGCACGTCGAGGGGGTCGAGGCCGGTGGCACGGGCGATCTCGTCGATGACCGCTTCCATGGCAATCATGCCCTGGGGTCCGCCGAATCCGCGAAACGCGGTATTCGATACGGTGTGCGTGCGCCAACGATGCCCCTCCACGTGCACGGCAGGCAGGTAGTAGGCGTTGTCGCAGTGGAACATGGCGCGGTCGACGATGGCATCGGAGAGGTCCGGCGAGCAGCCGCAGCGCCCGGACAGGTGATAGTCGATGCCGAGAATGCGGCCCTCGTCGTCGAAGCCGACGTCGTAGCGATTGAGGAAGTCGTGGCGCTTGCCGGTCATGACCATGTCGTCCACGCGCGGCAGGCGGCACTTGGCCGGCCGGCCGGTGTGATGCGCCACCAGCGCGGCGAGACAGGCCCATGGATTGGCCTGGGTTTCCTTGCCGCCGAATCCGCCGCCCATGCGCCGCACCTCGGCGGTGACCGCCTGCATCGGCAGACCGAGCACCTCGGCCACCAGTTTCTGCACCTCGGTGGGGTTCTGGTTGGAGGTAACCACGTGCATGCCGCCGTCGTCGCGGGGCACCGCGAGCGCGGCCTGTCCCTCGAGGTAGAAGTGCTCCTGGCCGCCGACGCGCATGGACCCGCTGAGACGACGCGGCGCCGCGGCGATGGCGGCGGCCGGATCGCCCCGGTGCATGACGTGTGGCGGGCGCACGGTAATCCCCGCCTCGATGGCATCGGCGACGTCGATCACCGGCGACTCTTCCTCGTAAGCCGCCTCGGCCAGGGCAGCGGCCCGGCGGGCGCAACGCAGGTCGGTGGCGGCGACCACGAACATCGGCTGGCCGTGGTGCTGGATCTCGTCGACCACCAGCAGCGGGTCGCCGGGGAAGACCGGGCCGATATCCAGGTGGCCGGGCACGTCGGCCGCGGTGAGCACGCAGACGACGCCGGGCGCCTGGCGAACCGCATCGAGGTCGAGCGACGTCAGGCGGCCACGGGCGATGCCCGTGCGACCGACGGCGAGGTGCAGCATGCCTGCGAACTCGGGCAGGTCGTCGACGTAGTGCGCGCCGCCGGTGACGTGGCCCGTCGCGCTGTCGTGGGCCAGCGCCGCGCCGGTGGCGCGCCCCCGCGCGGCGGCTTCGCCAATGCCGTTGTCAAACCGCATATCGACTCACCCGGTAGACGTTGTCGCCGCCCATCGATTCGAGGCAGGCGCGATCGATCATCGCGCCGGCTACCGCAAGCCGGTAGCGTGCGCCGGCACGTACATCGTCGATGGGTTGAAAATCCTCGCCAATGGCCGCGCGTCCCGCCGCCGCCGCCTCGGCCGGGCGTTTGCCGGCCATGGCGGCCTCGACATGCGCAGCCCGCCTCGGGGTCGCGGCCATGCCGCCGAAGGCGATGGACGCGCGCTCGATGACGCCGCCGGCAAAGGTGAACACGAAGGCGCCGAGCGCGGTCGAGATGTCGTCGTCGAAGCGCTTGGAATTCTTGCAGGCGACGAACCGGGTGTCGGCTCGGGCGCGGGGAATCTCGATCGATTCGATGAACTCCCCCGGCGCCAGCACGGTCTGCCGGTAGCCGATGAAAAAGTCCTCCACCTGTACGCGGCGGGTGTCGCCACCGCGACGCAGGTTGACCACGGCATCGAGCGCGATCAGCACCGGCGGCATGTCGCCGATCGGCGACGCATTGGCGAGATTGCCGCCGATACTGCCCTGGTTGCGGATCGGCACCGAGCCGAGCCGCAGCAGGATCTCGTCGAGATCGGGAAATTCCCGCACCAGCACGTCGTGAACGTGCGCGTAGCGCGCGGCGGCGCCGATGACAATGACATCGGCCGTCATCTCGACACGATTCAATGCCGGAACGTTGCCGAGATAGACGAGTCGCGGCAGTTCGTGGAGTTGCTGGGTGGTTTCCAGTGCCAGGTCGGTGGCGCCACAGAACGGCCGCGCGTCCGCATGACCCACCAGCAGGTTCGCGGCCTCGTCGAGATCGGACGGGACATGAAATCCGCCGCCGGGCCACTGGCCGCCACCCGACGGCGGCATGGCGGCAAGGCGTCTCGCGGTGTCGCCGGCGCGCGCACTGAAACGGTCCGGCGCCGGCTCGGCACAGGCGTCCAGGGCGGCGTCGACGATGGGCCGGTAGCCGGTACAACGGCACAGGTTGCCGGCCAGCGCCGTGTGCACGGCCTCGCGGTCGGCCGGCGCGCCGCGCTTGTACAGGGCAAACATCGACATGACGAAGCCCGGCGTACAGAAGCCGCATTGCGAGCCGTGGTGTTCGACCATGGCGCGCTGCACGGGATGCAGCGCGTCGCCCTCGGCGAGGTCCTCGACCGTGATCACCTGGCGTCCGTGTACCGCGCCGAGAAAGGTAATGCAGCTGTTGACCGACTCGTAGACGAGACCGCCGTCGGCGGGCCGGGCCAGCACCACGGTACAGGCGCCGCAGTCGCCCGAGGCACAGCCCTCCTTGGTACCGGTACGGCGCCGCGTCTCGCGCAGGTAGTCGAGAAGGGTGCGGTCGGCGGGGAAGTCCTCGAGCCGCACCGGTTCGTCATTGAGGAGGAATTCGATCATGTGTCCCTCGGGGTGCCAGGCGCCGGCCGCCGTCGTCCCGCACGGCCCGATCGCCAGCTTAGCGATTTTTTGACTTTCCGGTCAAGTTCGGACCGCATCTCCATGACCCCGCGCGAGAGTCGCCGCCCCGACCTCAGCAAATCGTACACGGCGCACCGGAGCGAACCAGGACCCGCCGCATCCGCGGATCGCCGCCGACCGCATAGTCAAGGGCGGTAAAACCGAAACGGTCGACGGCGCCGGGATCGACACCCCGGGACAGAAGCAGGCGGGCGATACCGACGTGGCGCGTTGCCGCCACCACGTGCAGGAGGGTCGCCGCGGCCGCGTCGCGAACGTCCACCGCCGCGCCGCGCTCGAGCAGCAGGCGGGTCAGGGCGAGATGGCCCTGCTCGACGGCGCGGCGAATCGGCGGATACCCGTAGCGGTCCCGGGCGTCGACGGCAGCGCCCCGGTCGAGCAGGAGTCGCGCGGTACGCCCGTGGCCGGCATAGGCCGCCACGTGCAGGGGCGACTCGCCGCGATACGTACCCCGGGCGGGTCGGCCATCGACCCGTGCCCCCGACGCCAGCAGCGTGCGAACCGCCGCATCGTCGCCGGCCAGCACGGCCGCATGAAGGGCATCCGCGCGGCGGGGGCCGGCGGCATCGTGCGGCGAGGCGGATCCCGGGGCGACATGCGTCATGACGAGCCCTACCCATTGAAACCCGGCCTGCCAGTATACTTCCGGGCGCCACCGACCGGCCATCCTCGCGAACCGTGACCGGGCCGGACATCGAAGAATACCCGGCGCGCAATATTGTTTTGACTGCCTGGTCAACTTTTGGACATAATGTCCCGGCGCAGGCCGAACAGGGAATTGATGGCACCGTAAAGCCTCCCGGGACCGTGGCATAATGCGCCGCCCCCGGCCAAGCCGGTGGAGAAGGCGAACAACCAACGCGTTTTCGCAATTGGAGCGAGGAGGAGAGAGATTAGCGATCACTCCCCCGGTCAGCCGCTGCTGAAGCTGTCCGGCATCACCAAGTCCTTTCCCGGGACGCTCGCCAACGACCGCGTGGACCTGGATATCGCGCCCGGCGAAATCCATGCCCTGCTCGGCGAGAACGGCGCCGGCAAGAGCACGCTGGTCAAGATCATATACGGCATTCTCAAGGCCGATTCGGGCCAGGTCGCGTGGAAGGACGAACCGGTCGTCATCGACAGTCCGAACACCGCGCGACGCCTCGGCATCGCCATGGTCTTTCAGCATTTTTCCCTGTTCGACGCACTGACGGTGGTGGAGAACATCGCCCTGGGAATGGATCAGCCCGGCGACCTGTCGGCGCTCGAGGCCCGCATCGAGGCAGTCTCCAACGAGTACGGCCTGCCACTGCACCCGCGACGCCACGTGCACTCCTTGTCGGTGGGCGAGCGCCAGCGCATCGAGATCGTGCGCTGCCTGCTGCAGGATCCCTCCCTGCTGGTGATGGACGAACCGACCTCTGTGCTCACGCCGCAGGAGGTCGAGAAGCTGTTCCAGACCCTGAGGCGGCTGTCCGACGAGGGCATGTCCATCCTCTACATCAGTCACAAGCTCGACGAGATCCGCGCGCTGTGCCACCGCGCCACCATCCTGCGGCTCGGCAAGCGCGTGGCCGAGGCCGAGCCATCGAAGGAAACCGCGCGCAGCCTCGCCGCCATGATGATGGGCGAGGAACTCAAGGGCGAGGCGAGACCGCCGTGCGGGAAAACCGGCGAGGTGCGGCTCAAGGTCGCGAACCTCAGCCTGCCCGCGGCGGACGAGTTCGGCGTCGACCTGAAGAACCTGAATTTCGAGGTGCGCGGCGGCGAGATTCTCGGCATCGCCGGCGTGGCCGGAAACGGTCAGAACGAGTTGACGGACGCCCTCTCGGGCGAGCGCACCACGGACGCGACGGACAGCATCGTCATCGACGGCGTCGACTGCGGCCGCAAGGGACCGGAGGCGCGGCGCGCGCTGGGCCTGTGCTGCGTACCGGAGCAGCGCCTCGGTCACGGCGCGGTGCCGGACATGTCCCTCGCCGAAAACAGCTACCTTACCGCCCACCACCGCATGCACCTTACCCGCCACGGCATCCTGCGCAGCGAGGCGCGCGACGCGTTCACCCGCGGCGTCATCGACCAGTACCGGGTGAAGTGCAACGGTCACCAGGCCCAGGCCTCGAGCCTGTCCGGCGGCAACCTGCAAAAGTTCATCGTCGGGCGAGAGATGTCCCAGGATCCCGGCGTGGTGGTGGTGTCGCAGCCGACATGGGGCGTCGATGCCGGTTCCGCGGCGGCCATCCAGGCAGCGCTGATCGCCCTTGCCGAGGCCGGCAGCGCGGTGCTGGTGATCTCCCAGGACCTGGACGAACTGATGCAGATTTCCAATCGCCTCGCCGCTATTTGCGCCGGCGCCCTGTCGGACGTCATCGACGCCAGCGACGCCACGGTGGAAGGCATGGGCCTGATGATGGGCGGCGCGAACCTGGAGGCATCCCGTGCTGAGGCTTGAAAGGCGTCCCCAGAACTCGAAGACGATGACGTACCTGTCGCCGGTCTTCGCGCTGGCGCTCACCCTGCTGGCGGGCGTGGTGCTGTTCTCGATCATGAACGTCGACCCCGCCGAGGCGCTGTACGCGTTCTTCATCGAGCCGCTCACCACCACCTACGGCATCACCGAACTGGGGGTGAAGGCAACGCCGTTGATCCTGATCGGCGTGGCGCTGGCGATCGGCTTTCGCGCCAGCGTGTGGAACATCGGCGCGGAGGGCCAGTTGACGCTCGGCGCCATCACCGGCGGCGGCATGGCCCTCGCCCTGCACGAGGTCGACGGCTTCTGGGTGCTGCCGGTGATGCTGCTCGCCGCGGTAGCGGGCGGCATGGCCTGGGCCGCCATCCCCGCGTTCCTGCGCACCAGGTTCAATGCCAACGAGATTCTCGTCAGCCTGATGCTGACCTACGTCGCCACGCTGCTGCTCAGCTACCTGGTGCACGGTCCGTGGCGCGATCCCGGCGGCTTCAATTTTCCCGAATCGCGCGTGTTTCACGATGCCGCGACGCTGCCCATCATCTTCGAGGGCTCGCGCCTTCACCTGGGGTTCGCCATCGCCCTGTTCCTCGCGGTCGCCACCTGGGTGGTGCTTTCGCGCACGCTGATCGGCTTCCAGGTGAGGGTGATCGGCAGCGCGCCGCGCGCCGGCCAGTACGCCGGCTTCAGTCACCATGCCATTATCTGGCTTGCGCTGCTGTTCGGCGGCGCCTGCGCCGGGCTGGCCGGCGTGGTGGAAGTGGCGGGTCCGATCGGCCAGCTGCTGCCCTCGATCTCGCCGGGCTACGGCTTCACCGCCATTATCGTGGCCTTCGTTGGCCGCCTGCACCCGATCGGCGTGCTGCTCGCCGGCCTGCTCATGGCCCTGTCGTACCTGGGCGGCGAGAATGCCCAGATCAGTCTCAACCTGCCGCTGGCGGTGACCGGTGTGTTCCAGGGCCTGCTGCTGTTCATGCTGCTGGCCTGCGACGTGCTCATCCGCTACCGCATTCGCCTTCGCGCCGGGAGCCCGAAATGAGTCTCGACATCCTCGTGCCCACGCTTCT
>JAUIDF010000342.1 GCA_030429125.1 Gammaproteobacteria bacterium
GCTTCGGACGCCGGATTATGGCGGTACTTTTCCACCCTCGAAGACAACGCCTGGACGAAGCGCGGTAAATGTTCAAGCCAATCCACGGGTTCGGCAAAAGGAAATCCCGGCCCCACCAGGGACTGCAAGCGCGCCTCGATTCGGGCGCCGAACGCGGCGTCGTCGATCCCGTCGAGTTCCCGTCTCACGTTGAACGCCATGCTGACACTCTTTTCCACCAGCGCGCCGATTCGAACGCCTTCGCGCTTCATGCGTTCGCCGCCGGCATCAAGCCGGTCGCGAAACGCTGCCTGGCGCCGTGGCGGGTCCGAATAAAATCCGAGCGCCGATTCGATCACCGCATTGCACAGCGGCCCGGCCAGGTCCGCTCCCGGAAACAGGCCGGCGTACTGCAGCACCGCCCGCTTGACCGCCGGGGCGACGAGCAGGTCCTTGAAAAACCGACGTCGCACGAGCCTGACCAGTCGCATCACGCCGTGCCGGTGGATGGAACGCGCCCGGTCAGGATCGTCGACGAGCACCAGGTCGACGCGGTCGGGTCGCTCGAGCAGCGCCGGAAAGGCGCGTACGCGCGTACCGTATCCGGCAACCGGCACCGAGTCGGGGAGGTCGCCGAAGTCCCAGGAGACCAGGAAGCGACGCGGGTAACCCTCGGCCGACGCGTCCGAGAATGCGTCGCGCGCGGCGTCGGCGTGACGACTGCGCAGCGCCTCGAAATCCCGGTCCGCGTCGATCACGCGGCGGTCGCCATCGACGAGTTCAAAACGCAGCCTCAAGTGCGGCGGCAGCCTCCCGGCATCGAACTCCACCGCGTCCGCGCGCACGCCGAAGCGTTGAGCCAACGCCGCCGCCAGCGCCTCGACGAGCGAACCCTTCGTGGTGGCGATCATTTCCGCCATCGTCGCCGCGCTTCTCGACAGCGGTTGCAGGGCGCGTCGTTTCGACTTGGGCAGGGTACGCAGCAGACCCTCGACGTGTTCGGCGAACCAGCCCGGGATCTGCCGCGCGCATTCGTCGGGATCGAACTGGTTGACGAGGGGCAGCGGAACGCGAATGTTGACGCCGTCGGCATCGACGCCGGGATCGTATCGGTAGTTCACCGCCAACGGTGTGGCGCCGGCGGTTACGGCGACGGGGTAGTCGCGCTCGTGTTCGACCGCCGAGGGTTCGATCACGTCTTCGCGGCGGAGGCGAAGCGATTCGTCGGCACCGGGCTCTTCATTCAACCACCGCGCGAGCGTCGCGCGACTCGACACCTCTTCGGGCACCATGGCGTCGAAACGAGCGGCCAGTCCGAGATCGTCCGGCGCCGCGACCGGAATCCGTAATTTGCGCCTGGCCTCGGCGACCTCCTCGAGCAGGTCGCGATTGTGACGCGCGAACGCGAAGCGATCACCCATCGCGGCCGTGCACAAGGCCTCGTTGATGAAGATCTCCCGGGCGGCGGCGGCATCGGGCAGGCGGCTTCGCCGCCCGGCATACACGGTCAACCCGAACAGCGTGCCGCTCTGGTACGCCATGACATTGCCGCTTTTCTCGTCCCACCACGGTTCGCTGTACGTCACGCGAATTCGCGGCCCGGCTGCGCGCTCGATCCACGCGGCAGTGACAGGCAGTACCCGCCGCGCGTAGAGGCGCCCGGTTTCCACCAGCTCTGCGGCCACGAACCACTTCGGTCGTTTGCGAAAGCTGCGCGACGACGGGTGGATGGCAACGATCCGGTTGTTGGCGCCGCGCCATTGACCCTTGTCGTCGACAGCGGCGACGTGGGACAGGAAGGCCGACAGGAACGCGATCGCGATCGATTCCAGGGACGAACGACCGTCTCCTGGCAGGTGCCCGTTCTCGGCCATCAGCGCGCCGAGCTGCTCGTGCAGGTCGGCCCACTCGCGCATGCGAAACGGCGCCAGGAAATTCTCCTGGCACCACCGGTCGAGCCCGCGCCGCGAGGCCGCGGCGCGCTCGAGGCAATAGTCGCGAAACAACGAGATAGCGGCCTCGATGTCGGAATCCGCCTCGGGAAACGTCGCGTGATGCCGCCGGGCCTTCTCGAGCTGCTCGCCCGGTGTCACCCGCGGTTCGGGAACGGACAGGTATGACGCCAGCACCAGTACCTCGGCGAGACAGTTGCGCTTGGCGCCTTCGAGAAGCAAGCGGCCGATGCGCGCCTCGACAGGCAGCGACGCCAGCTCGCGTCCGACCCGGGTCAGTCGTTCATCGTCGTCGAGCGCACCGAGTTCGTTCAACAGGCGGATGGCCGAACGCACCTGGCGCGCGTCCGGAGGATCGAGGAACGGGAACCGGTCGATCGGCCCGAGCCCGAGAGCCTTCATCCGGAGCACCACCTGGGCCAGCGACGTGCGGACGATCTCCGGGTCCGTGAACGGCGCGCGCGCGTCGTAGTCTTCCTGCGCGTACAACCGCACGCACACGCCGTTGCTTACCCGACCGCAACGGCCCTTGCGCTGATCGGCCGCGGCGCGCGAAATCTTCTCCACCGGCAGTCGTTGCACCTTGGCGGCGGCACTGTAGCGGCTCACCCGCGCCAGACCGCTATCGACCACGTAGCGTACCCCCGGCACCGTCAGGGACGTCTCCGCGACGTTGGTCGACAGGACCACGCGCCGCCCGTTCGAGGCCGAAAAAATCCGTTTCTGATCGGCCGGCGAGAGGCGCGCGAACAGCGGCAGCAACTGCGCGTCGCCCGGCAATCGCCTGCGCAGGTAATCCGCGGCCTCCCGGATCTCGCGCTCACCCGGCAGGAACACCAGCACGTCCCCGGGTCCGCGGCGCCACACCTCGGCAATACCCTTGTACACGGCCGACAGCAGCGAATCGTCGTTATCGTCCTCGCCGCGCGGCCGGTACAGTACTTCGACCGGGTAAACCCGTCCCGATACGGACACCACCGGGCAATCGTCGAAGTGGCGCGCGAAGCGCTCGGTATCGATGGTCGCGGACGTCACCACCACGCGCAGATCGCGCCGGCGTCTCACCAGGCGCTTCAAATAGCCGAGCAGGAAGTCGATGTTGATGGAGCGCTCGTGCGCCTCGTCCACGATGATCGTGTGATAGGCGCGCAAGTCCCGGTCGCCTTCCATCTCGGCCAGCAACATGCCGTCCGTAAGCACCTTGATACGCGTGTCGCGCCCGGTCCGTTCGCCGAAACGCACCTTGTAACCCACCAGGGATCCGAGTCGCGTGCCGAGTTCGGCGGACACCCGCGCAGCGATCTCGCGCGCGGCGATTCGACGCGGCTGGGTATGGGCAATCATGCCGTCGAACTGTCGACAGCGCGGCAGGCAGATGCGCGGAAGCTGGGTGCTCTTGCCCGAACCGGTTTCGCCGGCAACGACGACGACCGGAT
>JAUIDF010000343.1 GCA_030429125.1 Gammaproteobacteria bacterium
ATCGTGGGGGCGGAGTCGGGCGAGACGCGCGCACCGTCTCCCGCCTCGGCGCCCGTGGAACCGCTCGTCGCCGAATCCGCGCCGTCCCAGGTGCTGCCCGATGAAAGCAAGCCGGACGCAAGCGAAGTTGCGAGGGTAGCCGTGCCCGAGGCGGTCGCGCCACCGCCCGCGCTGGATATGAATCCCGTCCTGGAGCCCGCCACCAGCCTGCCCAAGCCGGTGCCCCGCATCAACACCGTCAAGGCGGATGGGCCGGCGGAGGAACCCGCCGTGGCTTCCGTGCCGACTCGACCGGCACAGCGCGAAGCGCCAAAGGCCGACGAATCGTGGATCGTGCGCGTCGGGGCGTTCAGCGACAAGGCCAATGCCGACGGCATCAGCCGACGACTCAGGGAAGGCGGCTACGCGCCGTCGAGCGAATCCATCACCGTGAACGGCAAGGCCATGGTCCGGGTGTGGGTGGGTCCGTACCCCGACCGCAAGTCGGCGGTACGGGCCAAGTCCGAGATTTCGAAGGGCTACGATCTCAATGGATTCGTCGATCGAGAACGGTAGCGGCGCGGCCGTGGCGGGCGCGACGTGTCGCCTTGCCAGGGGTGTCGGCGCCTGAACGTCGCACTGACAGCGCTCGACTACGTGTTGCTCGCGGTGTTCGTGATCTCCGCGGTGGTGGGCATCGTGCGAGGCCTGATCCGCGAAGTGCTGGCGCTCGTTTCGTGGATCGTTTCCATCTGGCTGGCGTTGCACTATGCCGACCAGGTCGCCGCCTACCTGGCGCCGTACTTGCAATCCCCGGAGATTCAGTACATGGTCGCGCTGGCGGGCATTTTCGTCGTCAGCCTGTTGCTCCTGTCCATGACGGCGATGATCCTGGTCAAGGTGCTGAATTACGTGGGCGTGGCGGGGACCGACCGGACGCTGGGCGCGTTGTTCGGCCTGGTGCGAGGGCTTGCCATATCGCTGGCGCTGGTCTTCGTGATCCGCTTGACGCCGGCCACGGCAAAGCCATGGTTCCAGGGCTCGCTGCTGGTGCCTTACTTCGAGCCGGTCTACGAGTACCTGGACAACCGGGATTTTCTTCGGCCACTGGAAACATTGCCGGACAGTGTAACCGGCACCGGTACGGAAAACTGATATGTGCGGAATCATCGGAATCATCGGATCGAACCCGGTTAACCAGGAGCTCTACGACGGTCTGACCGTGCTCCAGCATCGCGGCCAGGACGCCGCCGGCATCCTGACTTGCGACGGCAACCGGGTATACCTGCGCAAGGACAACGGCCTGGTGCGGGACGTGTTTCACACTCGTCACATGCTGCAGCTGATGGGAACCATGGGCATCGGCCATGTGCGTTATCCCACCGCCGGGTGCGATTCCCGCGCCGAGGCCCAGCCCTTCTACGTCAACTCCCCCTTCGGCCTCGCGCTGGGACACAACGGCAACCTGACCAATACGCGCGAATTGAGCGACGCGCTGTTTCGCGAGGATCTTCGGCAGATCAACACAAACTCCGACTCCGAGATCCTGCTCAACGTGTTCGCCCACGAGCTCTACGCCGCGGTGGGCGAAGCACGGCTTCGCGCCACGCCCGACGACATCTTCAACGCCGTGCGCGGCGTGTACCGGCGCTGTCGAGGCGCCTACGCGGTCGTGGTGCTGATCGTCGGCTACGGCATCCTGGCGTTTCGTGACCCGTTCGGTATACGACCGCTGGTTTTCGGCCAGCGCGAGGAGAGCGGCGGTGATTCGCGCATGTTCGCGTCGGAAAGTGTCGCGCTCGACGTGCTTGGCTACGAGCTGGTGCGCGACGTCGCGCCGGGCGAAGCGGTGCTGTTCGGCGTCGACGGCAAGGTGCACACAAGGGTCTGCGCGGACGACCCGAAGCTCGCGCCTTGCCTGTTCGAGTATGTCTACCTGGCGCGGCCCGATTCGATCATGGACGACGTGGCTGTCTACAAGACACGCATGCGGATGGGCGAAAAGCTCGGTCGGCGGCTGAAGCAGGACTGGCCGGACAACGACATCGACGTGGTCATCCCGGTGCCGGACACCAGCCGCACGTCGGCCCTGCAGATGGCGTGGGAGCTGGGTCTGAAGTACCGCGAGGGGTTCATCAAGAACCGCTACATCGGGCGCACCTTCATCATGCCGGGACAAGCCCAGCGAAGGAAATCGGTGCGCCAGAAGCTCAACGTGATTGATCTCGAGTTTCGCGGGAAGAACGTGCTGCTGGTCGACGACAGCATCGTGCGCGGTACCACGTCTCAACAGATCATACAGATGGCCCGCGATGCGGGTGCCAAGAGAGTCTATTTCGCATCGGCCGCGCCGCCGGTACGATTCCCAAACGTCTACGGAATCGACATGCCCACCACCGCCGAACTGGTAGGCAGCGGTCGGGACACCGAGCAGATTCGCGGCCAGATCGGCGCCGACAGGGTGTTCTACCAGGAATTGGGCGATCTCGAGGAAGCCGTGCGCGAAGGCAACCCGCGCATCGACGCCTTCGACGCGTCGTGCTTCAGCGGACACTACATCACCGGCGACGTCTCGCCGGAATACCTCGAGCGTATCGAGACCGTACGCGGCGCCCGCGCGGGCGTGCAGTCGGCCTCCGAACTCGACTCCACCGACGTCAGCGAGCTGCAATAGCCGAGCCGCTCGCCGACGGGTGGAAACCCGGCCCGGGTCGCGGTCGGCCTAGCGGCGCCCCGCGGTACGGCCGATCACGGGCAGGGCATGAATTTCGTCGCCGAGCTCGTAGCGCAGCATGCCGTCGGCCATGGTCAGTGAATTCTCCTGCGCGAACCAGTCGCCGAGAACCACGCGGTACGCCTCGGCGCCGTCGACCCGGTGACGATGGATTGCCGGTCGATGGGTGTGACCGTGGATCATCAGCCGTGCGCCGTACGCCGACATCGCCGCCTCCACGGCAGTGTCGTTGACGTCCATGATATCGAGCGGCTTTCGCGACTTGCCGGACTCGCTTTGCGAGCGCGCGTCGATGGCGAAGGCGAGCCGAGTCTCGGCATCCCGGGCGAGGAACTCCGCCTGCCAGCGTCGGTCGTGAACCATGGCGCGAAACCGCTGGTGCTCGACGTCGTCGGTGCAGTAGGCATCGCCGTGGGTCAGCAGCACGGGTACGCCGTCGACGATCAGGGGGCAGGGGTCGGCGAGCAATTCGCAACCGACCCGGCGACAGAATTCGCCGCCGATCAGGAAATCCCGGCGGTCGATCGTCGCCGGCCTTAACGCGCGGGACCATCCGTACCCGGAACGAATTGTGGCGTCGCTCATATGCTCCTCCTGTCCCCGGCCTGTGCGGACCGGCGCATATATTCGATCTTTTGAATA
>JAUIDF010000344.1 GCA_030429125.1 Gammaproteobacteria bacterium
GGCGTAGTTCGAGTGGGTCGTCGACCCCTGTACGCCAATCACCTTGCCGGCGAGATCCCCGGGCGCGCTGCCAGCGATGTCGGAGTCCTTGGGTACGGCCACGGCGGGCGGCGTGTTGTAGTACTTCTCGCTGAAGGAAACCTTCTCCATGCGCTCCTCGGTGATCGACATGGAGGCGATGATGGCGTCGAACTTGCCCGCCTGCAGCGCCGGGATGATGCCGTCCCAGTCCTGGGTGACGAATTCACACTGGGCGTTCATCTCCTCGCACAGGGCGCGGGCGATATCGATGTCGAAACCCACCAGCGAGCCATCGGCCTCGAGGTTGTTGAACGGCGGATAGGCGCCTTCGGTGCCGATCTTGAGATTCATCTCCTGGGCAACGGCAGCGCCCGTTACCAGGGCCATCACAGCCGCCGAGACGACCAGTGTCTTTCGCGTAATCATGCGTCGTGTCTCCTCTGGAGTGCTTATTAGCCGGCGGGCGTTCGAGCGCCTGCCAGTAATGGTTGGATACGGCGATCCGCCGGACCCCGGATCGGATATTCCCACTTTAGCCGGCGCAAAAGCAACCGGCCATCGTCATCGCACGCCGCTCAGCCCCCGGCCTCGAGGCGAGCCGCCTTCTCCAGCACCATCGACTCCAGCCGCGACTTGTAGTCGCGGATTCGCGAGCGAATCGCGTCGTTCCCGGCACCGAGAATCTGCGCCGCCAGCAGGCCCGCATTGGCTGCATTGTCGATGGCGACCGTGGCCACGGGTACGCCAGCAGGCATTTGCACGATGGACATCAGTGCGTCGTACCCGTTCATTGCCGTGACGTTGACCGGCACCCCGATCACCGGCAGCGGCGTGATGGCTGCCACCATGCCCGGCAGGTGCGCGGCGCCGCCGGCGCCGGCAATGATGACGCGAATACCCCGTGCCTCGGCGTCGCGCGCGTATTCGAACAGTCGCGACGGCGTGCGATGGGCTGACACGATCGAAATCTCCCGCTCGATACCGAGTTCGTCGAGCAGGTCGGCCGCCTTGCGCATGACCGGCAGATCGCTGTCCGAACCCATGATGATGGAAACCGGTGGTGTCGACATGAATTGACGTCTCCTCTTGTCAGTTCGAACCCGGCACGGGATCGCGTCCACGAATGCGAAGCACGTCGCGCACCCTGCGCGCCTTGGCGACCGCACCGGCGAGGGTATCGTCGAGCACCGTCACGTGTCCCATTTTCCGATGCGCTCGGCAGTCGGCCTTGCCATAGAGATGTACATGCACGTCGTCCATCGACAGCGCCTCGGGCTCGCCCTCGAGTACCGGCGGCCCGCAAAAGCCGGCTTCACCGAGCAGGTTGACCATGGCCGCGGGCCGGCGCTGCGTGGTGTCGCCGAGAGGCAGTCCCATGACGGCTCGCACGTGCTGCTCGAACTGCGACGTGCGGCAGGCGTCAATGGTGAAGTGTCCGCTGTTGTGAACACGCGGCGAGATCTCGTTGACCAGCAGGTCGTCGCCCTCGTCGAGGAACAGTTCGACCGCGAACACGCCGACATCGTCCAGGGCCTCGATGGTGCGGCGGGCAAGATCCCGTGCGGCGTCGGCAATGACTGCCGGGACGTCGGCCGGCGCGGTCAGCATCTCCAGCATGTTGGTGGATTCGCCGAGCGTCATGTCCACCACCGGATAACAACGCACCTCGCCATCGATGCCGCGTGCGCCGACCACGGCGAGTTCGCGCCGGGTGTGAACGAATGCCTCCACCAGGCTGGGTCCGTCGAGCAGTGACGCCAGCGAGGTCTCGTCACGGACGATATGCACCCCGCGACCATCGTAGCCGCCGCGTTGCAGTTTCTGCACGGCCGGCAGGCCGAAATCGAGCATCGCGCGCGCGCTCGGACGTTCCAGCGGCTCGAACCGGCTGGTGGGCAGATCGTGCGCGCGCAGGAATTCTTTTTGCCGCAGCTTGTTCTGGATCACCGCCAGGGTCCCCGGACGCGGCCGTACCCGGTGGCCGCGCTCTGCAAGACCGCCGAGCACCCCGGCGTCGGTGGCCTCGATCTCGAACGTGACGACATCGGCCAGTGACGCCAGGCGGGCCAGGGCGTCGGCGTCGAACAACCCGCCCGGCACGTGGCCGGCGCCTACCTGGACGGCGGGCGCATCGGCGTGGGGATCGAGGACCATGCAGTCGACCCCGAGCTCGCGGGCCGCCTGGACCAGCATCCGACCCAGCTGGCCGCCGCCGACGATGCCGAGCACGCCGGGCGCCTGTCGGTCCTTATCCACCATGGGGGACGCGCGTCGATAGTCCGGGAGGTTGAGCGTTTGCTGCCATTGCGCGAGTATACAGGGCGCCACCGGGGGCGCGCCGCGCCCGCCGGTCGGTACGACGAGTGACGAACCGACACCACGACAAGCAATGAGTTCCTGTTCCGAGAGCGAGCCCTTCGCGTTGCAGGTGCTGGGCGACAGCATGGCCCCCGAGTTCGCCCACGGCGCCATCGTCATCGTCGAACCGGGCGGGGCGGTCGGCGACGGCAGTTTCGTGGTCGCCTTTCACGAGGACGGCGTCATCCTGCGTCGACTGCGCATCGAGGACGGTGCGTGGACCCTGCAGGCGCTCAACGCCGACTATCCCGATATCCCCATCGATGGCATTGCGCAGATCCGCGGCCGCGTGATCCAGCGTGCCGGCCGTCGCCGCCGCGATCGCAAGTCCTACGACTGAGGGCGCCATCAGGCACGGCCGGCATCCGCTCCGCCTGCCATGCGGATGCGCAGTGCCAGGTCGTTGCGCGAATCCGCATTCTCGAGGGCATCCTCGAGGCTGATCTTGCCGTCGGCGTAAAGCTGGTACAGCGCCTGGTCGAAGGTCTGCATGCCCTGGTCGGTGCCCTTGCCCATGATGCTCTTGATTTCCGGAATCTGGCCCTCGGAGATCAGCTGGGCGATGTAGGGCGTATTCAGCATGACCTCCACCGCCACCGCGCGCTTCTGCTTGTCGCGCGTCGGGATAAGTCGCTGGGAGACGATGCCGCGCAGGTTCAGTGACAGGTCGAGCAACAGCTGGCGGTGCGCCGAGTCCGGGAAGAAGTTGATGATCCGGTCGAGGGTCTGGTTGGCGTTGTTGGCGTGCAGCGTCGACAGGCACAGGTGACCTGTCTCGGCATACTTGATCGCGTTCTCCATGGTCTCGCGGTCGCGGATCTCGCCGATGAGGATGACGTCGGGTGCCTCGCGCAGGGCGTTGACCAGGGCATTGTGATAACTATGGGTGTCGAAGCCGATCTCGCGCTGGTTGACGATGCTGCGCTTGTGCCGATGCAGGAACTCGATGGGATCCTCCATGGTGAGG
>JAUIDF010000041.1 GCA_030429125.1 Gammaproteobacteria bacterium
GCAAGTGGGCCGTGTTCTTCTTCTACCCGGCCGACTTTACCTTCGTCTGCCCGACCGAGCTCGGCGACCTCGCCGACCACTACGAAGCGTTCGCCTCGCGGGGCGTCGAGATCTACGCCGTTTCCACCGACACGCACTTCACCCACAAGGCGTGGCACGACGCGTCGGAAACCATCGGCAAGATCCAGTACCCGATGATCGGCGATCCGACCGGAGCCATCACCCGCAACTTCGAGGTCATGCGCGAAGGCCAGGGCCTGGCCGACCGCGGCACCTTCGTGGTCGACCCGGACGGCGTCATCCAGGTGGTGGAAATCACCGCCGAGGGTATTGGCCGCAATGCCGGCGAGCTGCTGCGCAAGGTGAAAGCCGCGCAGTACGTGCGCGCCCACCCCGACGAGGTCTGCCCGGCGGCCTGGGAGGAGGGCGAAGAGACCCTCGCCCCTTCGCTGAGCCTGGTCGGCAAGATCTAGACCGGGTCATCGTGGCGCGCGGCGACGCGCGCCACGCCCCCAACGATCGATAACGATCAATCAACGGAATCGACGACATGCTGAGCAACGACATTCTCGACTCACTGAAAAAATACACCGCGGGTATGCAGGTGCCGGTGACGTTCGTCCTGCAAACCGGGGAACACGGCAAGCGCCGCGAACTCGTCGACTTCCTGTCGCAGTTGTGCGCCGTGTCCGATCAACTCGAACTGGTCGAGCGCGACGCCGGCCTGCGCAGCCCGGTGAGTTTCGCACTGGAAGCCGACGGCAGACCGACCGGCATTGTCTTTTCCGGCATTCCCGGTGGCCACGAGTTCAACTCGCTGATCCTGGCCGTATTGCAGGCCGCCGGTACGCCCATCAAGATGGACGACACCCTGAAGTCGCTCGTTCGCGGCGTGACAGAACCGCTGGCCTTCGAGGTCTTCGTCAGCCTGTCGTGTCACAACTGCCCGGACGTGGTCCAGGCGCTCAACCAGTTCGCGCTGCTGAACGGGAACATCGGCGTCGAGATGATCGACGGCGGCCTGTTCCAGGACGAGATCGCCGCCCGCGACATCCAGGGTGTGCCCTCGGTGTACGCCAATGGCGAGCTGTTCGCGGCCGGCAAGGTCGACACCGCCCGGCTGATCGACAAGCTGCTCGAACGCGAGCCCTCGCTCGCGGCCGGCGGTGGCGACGCCGCGCTGCCGCTGCAGGACGTCACCGTCATCGGCGGTGGTCCCGCCGGCGTGAGCGCGGCGATCTACGCCGCCCGCAAGGGACTCAAGGTCACCATCGTCGCCGACCGCTTCGGCGGCCAGCTGAAGGATACCCTCGGCATCGAGAACTTCATCTCCGTGCCGAAGACCACCGGACCCGATCTCGATGCGGCGTTGAAGTCCCATGCCGCCGTCTACGACATCACGATCAAGGAACACGTGCGCGTAACGGGGATCGACAACGGTGACATCAAGACGCTGACCCTGTCCTCGGGCGAGACGATCGAGTCGCGGACGATCGTGCTGGCCACCGGCGCGCGCTGGCGCGAACTCGGCGTACCCGGCGAGCGCGAGTACACCGGCAGCGGCGTCGCCTACTGTCCGCACTGCGACGGTCCCTTCTTCAAGGGTCGGGACGTGGCCGTGGTCGGTGGCGGCAACTCGGGCATCGAGGCCGCGCTGGATCTCGCCGGCATCGTCAAGTCGGTCACCGTGCTGGAGTTCATGCCCGAGCTCAAGGCCGACCAGGTGCTCATCGACCAGGCCAGGGCCCGTGACAATATCCGCATCGTGCGCAACGCGGCGACGAAGCGGATCACGGCAACCGGCGGCAAGGTCGACGCCATCGAGTACGAGGACCGGGAGAGTGGGGAGACGAAGCGCCTGGCGCTGGCCGGGGTGTTCGTGCAGATCGGCCTGGTGCCCAACAGCCAGGTGGTCGACGGGCTGGTCGACCTCAATGCCCACGGCGAGGTCGTCATCGACGACAAGTGCCGCACCAGCGCCGCGGGCATCTTCGCTTGCGGCGACCTGACGACGGTGCCTTACAAGCAGATCATCGTGTCCATGGGCGAGGGTGCCAAGGCCAGCCTGTCCGCCTTCGAGTACCTGCTGATGAACGGACCCGCCGCCGACGAGCCGGCCCGGCGGGCGGCCTAGGCATTTCGCCGCGGTCGCGCCGCATTGCCATCCGCGGCGGTCGACGCGCGATGGCCCGGGCCGCTGCCGGTTGCGTGAGCGGGCACACGAAACCCCGGTTCGTCGTCGCAGGCGACGACCCAGTGCGTGTCGGCCGCGATTTGCGTGGCAGCGAAGCCGGCATCGAAGCGTACTTTCGCTTGTCCGCAGGGGTCGACCGTGCGAGCATGCCGTCGCACGTCGACACGGCCGATGTCGTGGTGCGGTTTACCGATCGCGAGATCCCGCCGATGATCGTGCCCGGATCCCGCGCCGCGCCCACGACCGTGGCCGGCGACATCCCCGGGCACCGTGAACCGGTTGCGGGGGCGACGGGGATCATCGTTCCCGTCGGCGATGCGGTCGATGGCTCGCGACCCAGCCCGGACGCCGCCCAAGGCGATCGGCGGTCAGCGGTCGTCGCGGCGTGCGCTGGCGTCTCACGTCGGCCTGCCGGCAGCCACGCGCCGAGAGCGCGTGCGGCATCGGATCGTCGGCGACGACTGACCGGCTGGCGCCGGGCGTATCAACCAGTTCAACGGGACAATCCCATGGCAGCGGCAGGAACGGATCGGAATTCGGGGTCGGCCGTCAGCGAAGCCAATGATGCGCCCGTGCCTTACATGGCGCGGACTCGCGCCTACTACGCGGCGCTGGGGTTCGACGAGCCGTACCGCTGGGCGCATTTCGCCGACGTGCCGTTCACGCCCCTCCCGGCGCCCCTCGCCGCGTGTCGCGTGGCCCTGGTAACGACCGCCGCACCCTTCGAGGCGGGGCGCGGCGACCAGGGACCGGGCGCACCCTACAATGCCGCGGCCAAGTTTTACCGGGTGTACAGCCTGCCCGTCGAGCCCGCGCCGGACGTTCGCATTTCCCACGTCGCCATCGACCGCGATCACACCACCGCCGAGGATTCGGGTACCTGGTTTCCGCTGCCGGCACTCGAGCGCCTCGCCTCGACGGGACGCATCGGGGCATTGGCGCGGCGTGTTCACGGGCTGCCGACCAACCGCAGTCAGCGGACCACGATGACGCGCGACGCCCCCGACTTGCTCGAGCGCCTGCAGCAGGACGGCGCCGATGCCGCGGTGATGGCGGCCAACTGTCCCGTGTGCCACCAGTGCATCGCCCTCGCCGCCCGCCATCTCGAGGCGGCCGGTATCGCCACGGTGATCATGGGCTGCGCCAGGGACATCGTCGAGCACTGCGGCGTGCCGCGACTGCTGTTCTCCGATTTTCCGCTTGGCAACCCGGCCGGACGGCCGAACGACCCCGAGTCGCAGCGTCAAACGCTCGTCATGGCGCTGGACCTTCTCGAATCCGCCGCCGGGCCGCGTACCACGCACCGGTCGCCGATCCGCTGGTTGGGCGCCCCCGACTGGAAACTCGACTACTGCAACGTCGCGAGACTGTCCGCCGGTGAAATCGACCATCGGCGGCGCCGGTTTCTCGAGCAGAAGGCGGTGGCGAGGCGGCGGCGCGACGAGTAGCGGTTGGCGTCGGGCGGCCGGCGCCATGCGTCACGGCGCGCCGGATGCCGCTCGTGTATGGCAAAGAACGTTTTATCGTCGCGCCGTTGGTAAGCCGTGCCCGGTTGGTTATGCTCTGCACTCGTAGACACGCCCTCGCGCCGGGCATCGCCACCGGCGTCCACTGCAGCCAACCCCGAAAACGGTGCCATCCGTGAACGATTCCTGCCGTTTCTGCAATCGCTCCGACGAACGATCGGTGATCCACAACGACTGGGCCCAGGCCTGGTACGACCGCCACCCGGTGAGCGAGGGACACATGCTCATCGTCCCGCGACGGCATTTCGCAGACTACTTCGAATGCACGCCGGCGGAGCGCGAGGCGCTCTGGACCATGGTCGCCGACGCCAAGGCGCACCTCGACGAAGCTCATTCGCCCGATGGCTACAACGTCGGCGTGAACGTCGGCAGGGCGGCGGGTCAGTCGGTGATGCATCTGCACATCCATCTCATCCCGCGTTATACCGGCGACGTCGAGAACCCCCAGGGCGGGGTGCGCTCGGTGATTCCCGCGAAACAGCGCTACACCCTGCTCGAAGGTTCCGGCTAGCGTCCGCTCGGTTATCGGGCTGTCGGGATCGATGCCCGCGGATGGTATCGGCAAGGCGCCCGGAACGGTCGCGGCGACTCGCGGCGACGCTCAGCCGGCACGGCACGGAGTCAGGCGAATGCGGATCGATCGGTCGGCGCACTGAACTCACCGACCGACGACGTCGACAGGCGCCTGTCGAGGCGGGCCTGCAAGAGCTTGCCTGGCGTCACCGCGGCCGGCGAGGCGCCGGCCCGCGGATGCCGCGTTGCGGCCTACCTTGTACGACAGTGTGGATTCGGCAACGTAACGCGGTACGATGTCGGGGTGTGGCCGTCGTTCGACGGGCACACCGGGGTCGAACAACAGAACCACCCGGGCGGGGTCGTGGTCCGTAAGGAAGAAACTCGAGAGCGCCAATTCGGCGAATTCAACGCGTGCATCTTCGGCCACGCCGTCGCTGACGCGTGGGTCGCTAACGGTCGTGCCCGGAATACGACGCGATCGTCTCCGCGCCGTCCCCGACGGTCGCGACCACAACGATCCGCATGCGGCGAACGTCCCGTGGCGCGGTCATACCGCAAGGCGGTGGTGATCGATCTGAACGGTTTCGGCGACAAGCCCGGTTTCCACGGCGCACCCGGTGTCATTGCTGCGATCAAGCGATCCCCGCGAGGCAGGTGTTCAGTCAAGGGCTCGTGCGAAGGTCACGTGAATCGACTCAACCCGAGGCGCGAATGTCGTGATTCGATTGAAGCACGCCGGCACGACTCGCTGGTATTGCCCAACATGCGTCGCTTACGGGTCCTGCACGCGGTCATGGACGCCCGCGGTGGCGAACAGTCCGATGGCGGGACACTCCGGTCAGGTCGGGGCGAACCACTGGGCCGAAGCGCGTTTACCGGTAGTCCCGTGACCTTTTTACCGGTCAGCCCGATTCTCGTCACGTCCGGTCGCAGGCTTGGTCGACGACACGCTCGCCGCCCTCGTGGCTGGTCATTGCTCGCCGCCATGAACGGCACGAAACGTCGTGATGGCTCGTGTGCAACGCTCTATGTCGGTGCCCACGATCCCGGTCCCGAACGAACACCGTATTGCGCGAGACCGGTGCCTGCCGGCATCGGACGCGGCGATGCGCGACGTGGTGGATAGTCCTCGCGCGGCCATGACCGCGCCGACCGAAGTCGTCGACACGTCGGCCGACGACTTGTTCGAACGGGTGCTCCGCGTCGACCGGCAGGCGGCTTATGCCATCCTGTGCCCGAGTATCGATTGTTCCCCGGCGTGCATTGTCGTTAAACGCCGACCGGATCTCGAAACGGACTCGGGACGGGCCAGTGCGCACTACGTTCTCGAGATCTCGGAAAAAGGCGGCGATCGCAAGAGCCTGATTTTTGTCAAGCATTCCATCAATCGCCGGTACGAGGGGCGACACTACGCGGCGCTGAAGGATCGATCCGACGTGCCGACTTACTACGGGGAGATGTTCGACCCCGGGGGCCGGGAAGTGCTGTTTATCGAGTTCGTTCCGAAACGAATCAGTTTTGAGCAAGGGTCTTGCGTCGTCAATGCATTGAAAGTGCTCTCGAGAGTCAATTCGGCTGATCTCGCGCACATCTACGACCCGGCGTCAGCCAGGGATAGTCTTGTCGACAGGACGTTCGAATGGGAGTCATCCCTGCAGGCGATCCGTGACGAACTGACCGCGGCGCGAGACGGATCGGCGTGGACAACCCGGGTTGATGACGAAATTGACAGGCTGTCGAAACTGCTGGACCGCGTCAGGCGGGACCTGGAGACGATGGCGTATTGTCCGGATCATCATGATCCGCATCCATTCAATTTCGGCGTGCGTCCGGACACCGGAGAGACGGTGATGTTCGATCTGTATTCCTTCGGAAACCAGCCGAGGTTCTACGGTGCGGGCAACCTGATCGTCTCCGCGGCGCGTTTTCGGCCAACGTCTTCGTGGATGCAGCAGCTAAGCGACATCTACCTTCGGAGCTTTTGCCGCGCGAGCGGGACCGAGGTGACGCGTGACGAGTTCAGGAAGGACTGCATCGTCGGCCTGTCGGTCCTGCGATTCGCTCGTCTCGCCAGGCTCGTGAAGAGATCGCGGAAGGTCGCAACCACCGATTCGCTGATTGACGGAAGAGAAAGGCGGTATATCGATGAACTTCTCAGGCTCGGAGGGCATCAATGAATCGCTCGGCGAACATTCCCGTCGCGGCACCCGACCGCATTCGGTCGACGATCGGCGGTGTTAACGAGGCTCGCCGATGATGGCGACTTCGAAACCGGCGGGGTGCGACGATGTCCCGGCATCGGATACGACGGGCATGGCGCGCATGAGCGACTGGTTCGATGGCGTCCCGGGAATCGACACCGCCAGGGTACTGGATATCCTCGCCCGAAGTATCGACTGTCGCGTCGTGAACATCGAGGTGCGCCGCCGTCGCGATCTCGAGAAACATGCGGGTAGAAGCAGCACCCAGTTCATCCTGGAAGTCGTTTCGCCACAGCATGACGATCGGCGGCGTCTCGTATTCGTCAAGCGATCAGCGGCGTCACGATCGGAACGGCAACACTACGCGGCATTGAAGGGCCGGTGTAACATCCCGGACTGCCTCGGTGCAGTGAACGACAGTGAAGGTCGGGAGTTGCTGTTCCTGGAGTACGTGCCGCGGCAGGTTTTTCTCATGAACCCCGCCCATCTGGCCGGCGTGCTGGACGCAATCGCGGCGATCAACGCCGCCGACTTGTCGCCGACCCACGACCGGGCGCGCGATGCCGAGGCGCTGGTTGCAGGGTCCGGCGGGTGGACGGCGGCGCTGGACTTGATTGGGGATCACCTGATGGCCGCGGAAGTCTCGCGCGAGCACGTCGCGAGGATCAGGCGTGAACGCAGGCAATTGATCGACGCGGCGAATTCGATGAGCGCAATTCTGCACTCGGCGACCTGGCGTCCCGATCTGAACGATCCGCATCAACTGAATTTCGGCATGAGAGAACAATCCGACGAGGTGGTGACCTATGACCTGCAGGGACTCGGGTACTTCCCGGGGTTCTTCGGCGTTGCCAACCTGGTCCTGGACCTGGCCGGCGGCTTCCCGTCCCGGGCGTGGCTGCGTGGTGTCAGCGAGTGCTACCTCGAACGTTACAACCGCCGCGCCGGCGATCACGTGACGCTGGGGCAGTTCAGGCAGGAATGTACGATCGGACTGCGCCTCGGCCGATTGCGGAAGCTGGCATGGCGGGCCGCTGCCGCGTCCGGGTCCTCGGCCGCGGCAAGGCTCGACACCAGGGAAGTGCGAAACCACTGGAACCAGTTGCTCAGGCTCGCGCAGGCCCAGTGAGCGGTTCGACAATCAGTGTCGTCTTGCCAACCTGCCGCCCGCACCTGGCACAACCAACCATCCAGGCGCTAACGGCGCAGCGCGGTGTCGAGCCCGAGATCGTCGTCGTCGAAAACGGCAGCACGACACCAGCCGCGCTGCCCTGGTTGAACGGCCTGGTCCGGTCGGGCCGGGTCAAGTCGGTGCATCGCGAGTCCATCGGCCTCAACGGGGCGAGAAACGCCGGCGCCGAATCGGCGAACGGCGACATCGTGGCCTTCACCGACGACGACTGTGTTCCGCACCCGGACTGGTGCGGCTCGCTGCTGTCGGCGTTCGCACGGCACCCGGCTGCAGGCGTGGTCGGCGGGTCGGTGGAGCTGGCGTTCAGCGGCACCAGGCCCGACTGGGTGAAAGGTCCGTTTCTCGGCTACCTGTCGGCCGTCGACTTCGGCGGTGGGTGCCGCGAGCTGTCGCGTCGCGAGTGGCTGGCAGGCGCCAACATCGCCTTTCGCCGCGAGGCGCTGGATGCCGCCGGCAGCTTCGACGAGGCGATCGGCATGCGTGGCGACGATCCCGCGACGGCCGGCAACGACGAAATGGAAATGTTACGGCGAGTTCGCGACCGCCACGGCTGGCGCATCGTCTACGAGCCGGCCGCGCGCGTCTGTCACCGGATACCCGACGGCCGGCTCGATTCGGCCTACTTTCTCGCGCGGCGATTCGGGCAGGGACGCTCAGACTTCCTGCTCGAATCGTCGCTGGGCGAGGTTCACGATCTCGACGCCGCTTTCGGGCGGTTGGCGCGGCGTCTCGAGGGTTTGTGGACTTATCTCGGTGAGCAAGCGTCGGGTCGAGGGGCGCTCCTCGACCGGCATGAGCGGGTTTACGTCGAGTGCGTTGTGGCCTATGCGCTCGGTTACTACCGCGCCGCGATGGCGTCGTTTGTCGAAGCCGCTCGCGGCCACGCCACGAAGTGGCCACGTAAGGAGGAAGGCACCGAGTTCGCCTGGCTCGGCGAGGCCGTGACGGACGGGCTGGACGAGTCGATGCGTGCGATCGAAAGCATTCTTCACCAATGCGCCGACGGCGGGTCGCGGGCGAACCACCTGCATCGCTGGCTGGGCCGCCTCGACGGCCTCGAGTTGAACGACGCCAGTCAGGGTCGGTCGACCGGGGGATCGCCGGCCGACTGCGATCAGCCGCTGCCGGCGTCCGGTCCCGACATGCCGCCGCTGCGCCTGCTGGTCATCGACGAAGAGGAACCGGAGCCGACGCGCGGCTTCGGATTTCCGCGAGCCGCCGAGCTGCTTGCGATGATGCCGCGCGCGGGTTTCGAGGTGACGTTTTTCGCGGCGCGCGAGCCGTCCCTGCGCCCCGGCAGTGACGTGACGGCGCAGAAGGTTTGTGCCTTGAAGGCCCTGTTGCGCGCCGATTCGGCCCGCTTCGACGCCGTCTGGGTCAGCCGCCTGCGCAACCTGCGCGCCTACCTCGAGGCCGCTGAAGGCCTGTCACCGCCGTGGCCGGTGATCTTCGATGCCGAGGCGGTGACGTCGCTGCGCGAGATCCTGCAGCGCGAGGCGCGCGGTGCGACGCTCGATGCGACGTCGCGGCGGGAGATCATCGAGCGCGAGATCAGCGTCGCGCGACGGGCCGACATGGTGCTCGCCGTCTCGCGCCGGGAGCAGGCCTTTTTCGCCGATGCCATCGAGGCGCCGGTGCGCTGCGTGCCGTCGCCGCACGCCGTCGCGCCCGGTTCCTCGTCGTTCTCGCAGCGTTCGGACGTCTTTTTCCTGAACGGCATGTACTGGGGTGCGACGAGGCACGAGGCGGTCGACTACCTCGTCGGCGACATCCTGCCCCGCTTCGCCGACGGCATGTCCGGGGATGTCGTGTTGTACGGCTACGGTACCGAATCGATCGAGCTGCCCGAAGTCGGTAGCGGGCTTGCCAATCGTGTTCGGACAGGCGGCTTCGTCGAGGACCTGCCGGCCATGTACGACAGGCACCGGGTCTGCGTCATCCCCACGCGCCATGCAGGCGGCGTCGCCTGGAAGGCGATCGAGGCCATGGCTCACGGTGTGCCGATCGTCACCACGCCGCTGATCGCGGGACAACTCGACGATGTCGGCGATGCCGTGCTGGTCGGACGCGACGCCGATGAGTTCGCCGCGGCGGTCGTTCGACTGTACAGCGATCGCGCGTTGTGGCGTCGACAACGCGAGGCTGGCCTCGCCTTCGTTGCCCGCGAGTGCGACCACGAAGCGATCATCGACACGCTGCGGTCGATCAGGCGCTGGATCGTCGAACGCCAGTCGCTCCGGCGCGTCGTCGGCGGGTCGTCGCACGAGGCCGTGCCGGGTAGCGCGCAGGCGGGGTGGCGCGAGTGACGTCGATGCCACCCCGGGAGTTCCCCTCCCTCTCTTGCGCGTGCACGGAATCGACGAACGCACCGCGCCGCGTCTGCCTGGTAACCGTCGAGATTCCCGGCCCGGTGGTCAGTGGCGGCATCGGTCGGACCATGATCGGACTCGCCCGGCTGCTCGTTCGTGCCGGACACGAGGTCACCGTGCTGTTTGCAGGCGACCGGATCCTGCGTCGGGACGAGGCGTTCTGGCGCACGCACTTTCGCCGCCAGGACATTCGCTTCGTGCACCTTCCGGGTCGTCCGCATGCGCCGCGCCCTCACCTGGCGGAACGATGCCTGGCGTCTCACCGGGTGTGCCAGTGGCTCACGAACGAATCGTTCGACATCCTCTACTTCCACGAGAACATGGGCCTCGCCTACTACGTCCTGGCGGCGAAGCAGGCCGGTTCGGCACTCCTCGAGACCCTGGTGAGCGTGGGGACCCATGCGCCGACCCGGCACGCCCTCGAAGCCAACGGCATGACCGCCGCCGAGCCGGACCTGGTCGAGATCGAGGCGATGGAAATGGCTTGCGTGGCATGGGCCGACATCGTCATCAGCCCGAGTCGCCACATGCTGCGCTGGCTCGGCGAGAGACACTGGCCGCTGCACGAGCGCTGCGTCGTGCAGCCCAATCCGCTGCCGATCGAGCCGCGCCGGGTGCCGGCCAGCGTCGCGCCGGTGCGTGAACTCGTGTTTTTCGGCCGGCTCGAACCGGGCAAGGGCGTCGACCTCATGTGTGACGCGCTCGATTCCCTCCGGGAAGAGAATGCGACCGGCATCAGTGTGACGTTTCTCGGCAAGAACATGTGGATCGACGGGCGGCGTACGTCGGAATTTCTTGCCGAGCGCGCCGCCGCATGGCGCTTCCCCTGCGCGGTCATCGACGGCGCCGACGCCGACACGGCGCTTGCCTACCTTGCCGGACCCGGCCGCATCGCGGTGATGCCTTCGCGCCTGGAAAATTATCCCTGTGCCGTGCAGGAGTGCATTCAACTGGGCATACCCTTCATCGCGAGCGACGTCGGCGGTGTGCCGGAACTCGTGCATGCCGACGATCGGCAGCGCGTATTATTCGAGCCGACTCGCGATGGGTTGTCCGAGGCCGTGAACCGGGTCGTCGGTACGGGCGCGGCGCCGGCGCGGCCGGCGCTCGATCTCCCGAGGAACGAGGCCACGTGGCGTCGATGGTTCGACGGCGCGGTGTTGCCAGCTTCATCCGATAGAGCGCAGCGCGACGCCGCGCCGACATTCCAGTTGATCGTGTATGGCGAAGCGAATGACGGCGATTCTCACGGCGTCGCCGCGAATGCCGCGCAGGTTGTCGGTGTTTACGATGCCGGCGACGGCAGCGACAAGGTCGCCGCGCTGGCCGCGGTACTGGCCGGATCGAGTGCTGGCCATGTCGTACTCGCGCACAGGCGCTGCCGGCTCGACGCGGCGACGTTCGCGGCCCTCGCGTCGGCGGTCGGGGGCGGCGCCGACCTGTACGCCTGCGTGGAAGCGTCGGCGGACGCCGAATCCGGTGCGGGGCACCTGTTCCCCGTTCACGGCGCCGGCGCCCTCGGCTTGTCGAGACCGTTCTTCGGCTCGCGATTCCTGGTCCTGCGAACTGCCGTGCTCGCGGACATCGTGTCGGCCGGCGCTGAATTCGTCCTCGATCCCTGGTACCTGTCCTGCCTTGCCTACCTGCGCGGCTACCGGCTGCTGCCGCTACCGGCGCCGGTGATCGATGTCGGCGGCGGGTCGGTTGGCGGAGATGTCGACGCCTACTGGCGACGACTGGACCTGTATCGCCGTCATCTTCCGCCGGCGCTGGAAGGTCTTGTCTGCTTCGCGCCCTGGTCCGCGGCGGGGCCCGGCGGCGCGGGCTGATCGCCGGCGACTCGCGCTGGCGCGCCGTGCCCGTCGCCGCTGCCTGGCGGGCGTTGCGCGAGCCGACGGCGAATCTCGCGCAACGTCGACTCGAGACCCGGTGCCTCGGCGTCCCGGCTTGCCGCCAGGCTGCCGTCGCCGTCGCCTGCGCGTGGAATGACGAACACGGGGGTTGACGTCGCGTCCTGCGGTGCAGGGCCCGGTTCGGCGCGTACGATGATATCGGCATGCGACGGTGGCGCCGGGCCGTCGTCCGGGGGGGAATGGTCGCCGCCGGGGTTGTGGTGGCCGTCGTCGAGCACCAGCGCCGGTTGCCGGTGCCTGGTCGCGAGATGACGGGTAACGAGCTCGAAGTTGTCGCGACCCCGCGCCCAGATCGCGTCGAACAGCTCCAGGTGGCGGTACAGGAACCGGCCCAGCGTCGTCGAACGCCGAATCGAAACGACGGCAACGCCAGCGGCAGACAACGATTCCGATTGCCTGGCGTCTTGCCACCGGAATCCGTGGGTCGGAAACATCGTCGGCGCGAACCCGCACGCCGGCATCGCGCGGAGCACGCCCTCGCTTCGCGTCTGTTCCTGGTTCCGCTCGCCGTGCGGTACGCGGTCGTCGACGTACAGCAGCCTCAAGGGCCGGTCGCCTTCTCCCGGCCGGGGACTCTCGTCATGCCAGTGAATCGCGCCCACGCATCGGAGCTGCTCGACGATACGCCGTAGCGTCGCCTCGACGTCAATGCCGATGGCTTCACCCGCGACCTCGGGCGACTCGCCGATGGCGAGCTCGATCTGGCGCAACGACACCTTGCCGTGACATCGTTGCCACAGCAATGCCGGGATGGGCGAGTTGCTGAAACGCGCGGTTCCGCCGGGACCGTGGACCTCGAACTGCGCCTGCGCGTCGTCCATCCACGTGCACGGCGCAACGACCGGCCGGCGATGGCAGTCGCTGACGGGTGAGATCATGGCCTGTGCGCCGGAGCACCGGGACCGGTCGTCGATGGCCGGTATCGTGCCCCCGAGCGCACGTGATCCCAGGCGTCGAGACGTGACGTCGATCCGCCCCCCGCCTGCTTCCAGGTGACGCAGGAGTCGTTCCTTTTCGTTCCAGTGATACAGGCCGCGCTCACGGATGGAGTCGATCATAAAGCGATTTTTGTCGACCACCCGTGCATCCCAGCGGAAGTGATGAATCGGTACGTGGATGCGTTCCTCCGGGCATCCGTTGCCGCACAGGGCTTCGTGGTTGCCCTCGACGATGGCGACAGCGGGCCGCGCCAGGACCACCTTTCGGGACCATCCACCGCACAGGTCGCGGGTCAGGTGGCAGCCGAGAGGAAACTGCGCCGACAGTGGCCGTTCGTCCAGCTCGGCGAGAACGCCGCCGGGCGCGACGCGATCGACCAGTTCTCCCATCACGAAGTCGTATCCGTGGGCATCGCAGTAGGCCGTGATGCGGTCGAGCCGAGTCGGGTATTCGTGGAACTCGTCGAGATCGGCGATGACGAGCCAGTCGTCGGGCCGACAGTGGGCCGCGACCAATCGCTCGCGACGAACGCGGGTGCCGGTGTACGGACCCGGCTCGACCGCGACGATCTGCGCGCCGTGTCGTGCGGCCGTCGCGGTGACGGATTCGAGCAGCTCGTCGGCGTTGCCGCTACCGGTCTGGATGTCCACGAGAACGTCATCGACGCCGAGGGCGCGATAGTGCCTCAGGTGTCGTTCGAACAGCCGCAGGTCGTGTCCCATGGCGACCACCAGGACGGTGCGCGGTGAACGCTTGCCGCAGCCCGTCATCGTGCGCCCGCCAATCGGCCGATGGTGGCGGAGAAGGTTTCCCGATCGATGTCGCCGCCGACGCAGTAGCGGGGGGTGGCGAGGTAATCGCATTCGCGTGTTGCCGCCGCGCCGACCGTGGTCACGGCGACGCGCACGCCGGCGCCGGCGAGCAAGCGCCGGCTGGCCGGCGTGAAATCGGTCGGGGCGCCGTTCGGGTAGGCGAACAGCTCGCACGGCCGCCCGGTGACATTCGACACCGCGCGCAGCGAGCCCTCGATCTCCGCGCGCTGCTCGTCCGGGTCGAGCCGGGAGAGGATGGCATGCCTGACCGTGTGCGCGCCGATGTCGACGAGGTCGTTGCCTGCCAGCGCCTCGATGTCTGCGGCGCGCATCGACACCAGGTGGTCGGGGTACGCCGAACCCGTCTCGCCGTCGAGCAAGTCCGCGACGAGCCGATCGACCGCTTCCTCGAGGGCGTTCACGTGCAGCGTTTTCAGTCGTTTCTGCAGCCGCGCCGACGCGACGGCACGCGCGCCCGCATCGCCGAGATCGAATAGCGCCCCCCGCCACTCGAGGTTTTTCAACCGGGTGCGCGTGATGGCATCGAGCAGCCGGGCATGCCATAGCGGCCGGCCGTCGCCCATCGCACCGGTGGTGACGAATACGGTGGAGTGAAATCCGTGGTGTGCGAGTATCGGCAGGGCGATGGATCGATAGGTCGACATGCCGTCGTCGAAGGTGATGGCGACGAAATGTTTGCCCGACCCGTCGCCCTGCAACAGCGAGGGCAGGTCGCGCAGCGGTACCACCGGGTACCGCGAGGCGAGGAAGTCGAGCTGCGATTCGAACTGGCTTCGCGTGATGAAACACCAGTCCGCGACGGGCAGGGGCGCCTCGGTGATACCGTGATAGGCGAGGATCGTGACGCGGGTCATCGAGTGATCCGGGCGTCGACGGCCGCCTGCAGTTCACGCTGGTAGCGGTCCATGATCCGACGCCAGTCATGATGACGTTCGACGTAGGCACGCCCGGCATCGGCCAGGCGGCGTCGCAGTGCGGTGTCACCCGCCAGTCGTACGATGGCGCGGGTCATTGCGGCCGCGCCGTTGACCACGAGCGCTTCGTGGCCGTTGCGGATGGACAGCCCGCGCACGTTCTCGGCGAAGGTGACGACGGGCACGCCCATGGAAAGCGATTGCAGGAGCTTGTTCGAGATACCGCCGCCGGTACGGATCGGCAGCACGGTGATGCCCGCGCGCCTGACGTGCGGGCGCGTGTCGGGGACGGCCCCGGTGACTTCCACGCCCGGTACCTTGCGCAGCGACATCACCGCCTCGGTGGGTCGCGTCCCGACGATGGTCAGGGTAAACGTCGGCAGCGCCCGGCGAACGCGTGGGAGCACGCGCCGAACGAACCAGGTCACCGCGTCGGCATTGGGTGCGTAGTTCATGGTGCCGACGAAGCAGGCGCCGCGCGGCGCCTGGGGGTCGAACGAGAAGTCGTAGTGATCGCGGTCGACGCCGATGCCGCCCCTGAAGAAGCGGGTCGCGTGATGGCGGCCGAAGCGCGACATGCGCCGGTGATCTTCGTCGGTCAGCGTGATGCACACGTGGGCCCGGGAACAGAACTGGCGGTACAGGTGCCGTAAGCCGATGATGGAGCGTGCCGCGGCCAGCGAATCCTTCACCGGTCGCAGGCGCTTTGCCACGCGCCACGCCTTGGCGATCTCGTCGGCATGGATGTTCAGGGCCTTGACCGTGCCCAGGGGCTCGGCCAGGTACCGCGTCGACAGGGTCGAATCGTCGAACTCGATCGCGTCGAACGTGCCGCCATGCTCACGCAGCCAGCGAACGATGGCGGGGTCGCCGGCGACCGCCTCGCTCGCGCCAGCAGGCGGATCTCCCGCGAGTCGTCGGTAGGCGGCCAGGGCGCGTGCGGCGGGCGTGGCGGCCTCTCGCTCCATCTCGGCGGCGCGCCGCCCAATGGCGGCGAGAAACCCGGCTGCGTGGCCGTTTGCGGGCATGTGCTCGTCCGCGTGCTTACTCATGACGATGAAACGCGCGTTCGCCCGTACCGGCCGAAGGGTCTGCGCCATGCGTTGGGCGGTCGTCGGCGGCAGGTTGCCGATCATGGACCGGTTCAGCACGACGACCGCGTACAGGTCATCGGTGTCGAACGTGGCGTCATGGTAGCCGACGACGCCCGCGCGAATCTCGCGAAACTCGCGCGGCGCGAGTATCACGGCGTCATCGTCGACGTGGTCGACCAGGTAGCGCGCGATGTCCGTCCACTCGGCGTCGTCGTGCGGGAATTCGCGGCCCGGGTTGCCGACGAAGTGCAACGTGACCAGGCCCTCGAGGTGTTCGAGGACGTCGGCGGCGAGCCTCGAGCGCGGTCCGCCGAGCAACAGGTGGACGTCGTTGTCGCGGGCGAGATGCCTGAGGCGCTGGTAGATGAACATTCGCGTGCCGTCGAGGGCGGGATAGGGCGATTCCAGGCTCAACACGAGGATTCTCACGACACGGTCTCGTCGCCTAGGCGTCCACGTGGGGACCGTAGCCATGCCACGAACCGGTTCCGTCGGCACACCACAGCAGGCTCGAACCCACCGAATCCATGTTCCTGCGACTTGTCCGGCAGTCGTGGCCGCGTCGAACGAGGTCCGCCGCCGCGGTCGCGGCTCCGGCGTTCAGTTCCACGGTCGACGGCGCCTGGCCGCGCGGCCGGGCGTCATGCAGAAAGAACGTGTCGCGCAGGTACCGGCGCATGGGCAGGTCGTGCCGGCAGCGTCCGCCGTGTATGAACTCGAGTACGACCTGCAGTGCGAGCTGGTCCTGCCGGAAGCCGCCGGTGGCGGCAAACGCCAGCACCGGGCGGCCGTGTTCCATGACCAGCGTCGGCGACGGCGTCATGAATGGGCGCTTGTGCATGTCGATGCGGTTCGGGTGTGACGTCGTCATGTGGAAACTCTCCAGGCGTGTGCCGTGAATCACGCCGGTATCCCCGCCGGAGCCGGCCAGGCTGCCGCAGCCGCTTGGACTGAGCACGGCGATGTTTCCCCACCGGTCCCGGGTGATGCACGTCGTGGTGCCGGGCGTCGGTGCCGATGCCGGCAGCGGGTCGCTGGCCACCGCGAGGCCCGCGAGAGGATCTCCGGCAACGGCCCGGCCCGGCGCCACCAAATCCACCAGCGCCGCGCGCCGCGCCAGGTAGGTATCGGACAGCAGCTCGTGCATCGGCACCGCGCTGAACCGCGGGTCGCCATAGTACCGGTTCAGGTCGGCGACGCAGAGCTTCGCCGACTCCACCGCGAGGTGGTAGTAGGTGCCTGGATCGATGCGCGCGGCGGCAATGTCTACGTGTTCGAGCAGTCGCAGCGCCTGCAGCACCCAGGGGCCCTGGTTCCAGGGTCCGCACTTGTAGACGGTGGCGCCGGCGATGGTCGCCTGCGCGGGCGATTCGATGCAGGTGCGGTGAGAGGCGAGGTCGAACTCGTCGAGCAGCCCGCCGCCCGAGCGATACCACTGGCACAGGCGCTCGGCGATCTCGCCGCGGTAGAAGCCGTCGCGCACCGCCTCGATCTTCTTTTCCCGGTCGCCGGCGCATTGGCGCTCCGCCTCGACCAGGATCGCCAGCGTGTGCGCGAGGTCGTGGGACCAGGCGTCGTCGCCGGCCGGCGGCGGCTCGTCCTCGTCGACGACGGTGCCGGACTTGCCGTGCAGGGTTTTGCCCCGCACGGAATCGAAATAGGTGACGGGCTGGCCGGCGCGGGCGAGGGAGAGCGCATGCGCCGATGCCGCCTCGAAACTCGTCGTCCCTGAGCGCGAGAGCAAGGTGGTGCAGAAGTCGATGATGGCCGGGACCGCGGCGCTCGCGATGCCGTGTGCATTCAGACCATGATCGAGATACCAGTCGATGGCGGCCGGATCGCCGGGTGCGGCGCCGACGGCCGACAGCGCATCCACCGTGCCCGTGTGCGCGTCGTAGCACAACGCGGCCACCTCGCCGCCGAGGCAGACGTAGCCGGGCCGGGTTACGCACTGGGTGAGCAGGGCGGCACAGGCGGCGTCGAACGCATTGCCGCCGTCGCGCAAGATCCGCGCACCGGCGCGGTTCGCCTCGCGGTCGTTGGAGACGACCGCGCTGCCCGGATCGCCGAGTGCGACAGGATGTCTGCGCTTGTTGCCCATTATGGCTTCGTCGATGGGGTCGGAGGCTTGCGTGGCGCTTGGCATCCCGTTGCCGGCGCTCTCGCCGGGCACGTTCCACGGCGAACTCGAACCCCGGATTATAGCCAACCGGATCCACGCCGGCCCGTGGCGCTTCGATCCTATTGCGCCGTGCGCAGTGGCGAGCGCTGTACCAGCAGGATCGTGACCAGCGGCACGCTCACCGTGATCACCGCGACGCTGACGAGGAGCCAGCCGAGCTCGCCGTAGTCGGCTGCCGTCGCGATCTCGCCGCTCTGGCGGTCGGCGACTTTCCGGGTGACGACGAAGATCTCGTTGAGATACCGTGTCGCCAGCGCACTGGCAGACAGCGCCAGGTTGGAAAACGAGGCCATCACGGCGAAGAACGTCGCCTTCAGGTGCCTGGGTGCGCTACGGGCAATCCACGCCAGCATCGGGATCATCGCCACCTGGCCGAGCGGCGATTCGAGCGCGGTGTCGATGATGGCGATGAAACGCGCGTCGACCACGCCCCCGGACCAGTCGCTCGTCCACTCGTGAATACCGTAGTACAGCCCGATGTTCGGCAGCGAGAGCAGGCCGGCGGCAAGGGTCAGCAGTACCACGATCCAGGCAATCGAGTAGCGTGTCATGAGAGGGCGCAATACGACCAGGCCAAGCAGCGTGAGCACCGACGTGATCAGGCTGAGTACGGAAATGAACTGCTGGTCGAAGCCGAGGACGTCGATGTTGAACCAGGTCGCCCCGGGGCCTGGCAGCGGCACCGCGCGAAACATGAAGATGATGATGGCGGTGCCGACCAGTTGACCCCGCAGGGCGGGTTCGAGTTCGCGCAGCAGTCTGGCGATGAGGAATGTCACGATGCCGAGGGAACCGGCGAACACGATCTCCTGCGCATTGGCGATGTCGCCGAGCCCGGTGGCGAGCGTGAAGACCACGAACACGGCGCTGCCGCCCAGTATCCACCAGTTCGGACGGACAGCTTCCGCCGGGCGAAACAGCGACGCGGCGATGACGGATTCGTCGACGCCTTCCTCGCGCATGCGCCGCGCGCGGCGCCGCAGCGACAGCGTTCCGAGGGTGACGCCGACGACGGAGATCACCGGGATGAACAATGCCATGAGATAAATGTCCGCATAGATCGCGGCCTTGCCGGCTTCGGACAAGTCTTCCACGCCTTCGAACATGGCGATGTTGACCGCCGCCACCAGCACGCTGCCGCTGATGATGGCGAAACGGCCCAGGGTCTGCATGGTGGTGTGCATGGCCTTGACGCGGGTCTCGGAGAACGGCTCGCCCCGTTCGTCGACCACCGGTACCGCCTCCACCGTCATGGCGTCGGCCACCACGTCCTGCACCACGTAGCCGGTGGGCGCGAGCAACGCCGAAGTCACGAACCAGGCCTCGGCCGGGAACAGCGCCGTCATCATGGCCGTGTGTGCGATCAGCGCGTACATGATGGTCACGCTCAGCGCGATCAGGCCGGCGCCGAGCCACACCAG
>JAUIDF010000042.1 GCA_030429125.1 Gammaproteobacteria bacterium
GCTTCTGGCCACGCAAGAACCTGGACGTGCTGGCGCGGGCGTTCGCCGACGTGCACGGCGGCGATCCGGGTATGAGACTGAAGCTGCACTGCCGCTACGAGCCGGCGGACGACGACCAGCGGCGCGTGAACGAGGCCATCCGCGCGGCCATGGCGCGTGCGCCGAACATCGAGCTGCTGGTGGATCGCATGGACCGGGCGTCCTATCTCGACTGGCTGCGCTCGATCGACGTCTACGCCTACCTGTCATCGGGCGAGGGCTGGTCGGTAACGCCGCGCGAAGCGCTGCACCTGGGCAGGCCGGTGGCTTTACTCGATGCCCATGCACACGCCGGCTTCAGCCACCTGCCGGGCGTCATCCGGATTCCGCCCGGCACGCCGCGCGCGGCGCGGCATGGCCTGGCGTCGATCGACGGCGAGGTGGGGTTCGAGGCGGGCGTGAACACGGCCGCCGTCATTGAAGCGCTCGCCAACATCCGGCCGCTCGCCGGTGACGCTCGGCGCGAACTCACCGGACGTTTCGGGGAAGTCACCGCGCACCATGACGTCGGGGCGATCCGGTGGCAGTGGCACAGGGCGCTGAGCCGGCCACGTCCGCCAACCCGCTGAAGTCGGGTGGGCGGTATTCGGCGCGCCGAACCGCGTTACGGGGACTGTCTAAACGGCCGGGCAGCTACCGCCGATCGTCAACGGCACCACTTTTGAATCGGTGAATGTGTGAGGACCCTGCCCGCAATCACCGTAGATATCCCCGCCGTTGCCGTCGCCGGCCAGGCTGATAGAGACGTCCACCTGGACCATGTTGTCGGCGACGAGCGTGCAGGTCAGCGATGCGGAGGTGACGGTGAACGTAGACCACGACGCTACGGCCCACCCGGTGAGAACGGTCGCTGCGCCATTCCAGCCCGGCACGGTACCCAGCACCGTTGCACTGTACCCGGGGATCAGTGAGGACCCGGCCGTGGTCTGCACCTTCAGTTCGGCAGTGGCGCCGTTACCGACCGGACCATCCACGCAGACGGCAATGGGAAAATTCTGTTCGTAGCAATTGGTGGCCATGCGCTTGTTTCTCTTGTCAGATTGACCGACCGGTCCCGGCGACGCGGACCGGTCCGCGTCGATTGGACGAGTTCAGTTGGACGAAGTCGTCGTGCGAACGACTAGGCGTTGAAGAAGAGTTCCGTGCCGCCGCCGGCGGCGGCGGAAATCTGCGGCTGCGGTCCGGTGGTCTGCGCATGGGCCGGCAGTACCACGCTCTCGACGACCGGTCGCGACCAGTGCGTCAACGTGATGCCGCCGACGCCGAGGGCGGCACCCTTCACCAGCTGGCGGCGCTTGTCGTCGCTTGCGCGGGCGCTATCGCCGGCAACAGGGCGTTCATGACTTTCTTGTTTGCTCACTGCACATGCTCCCGTCAAACGTTGTTCTTGATTTTTTGGTGGCGCCGCATCTTAGGGTTGAACGCCTGACGGCGTCAACCGCGGTCCGCTCCGCAAGCGGCGGCGCCGGAGCGCTTCGTCGGGTGCGGCGGGTATGGCCCGCGGCCGGGCGGCGGGTGCACAGCCGGCCCGGACCAGCCGGTTCGTCGGCGTGCCGGAGCGCCCGCAGGTGACGCTACCGGCAAGCGCGCGAGTAACCTAGCTCGGGCACGGCACGCCGATGGTCAAGGGCACGACTTTCGAGTCCGTGAAGGTATGCGGACCCGGCCCGCCACACGTGTCGTAGATATCTCCGCTCGTATTGTCCGGACAGTTGCTCACCGTTACCGCCACGTCGACCTTCACCATGTTGGTTCCCATCAACGTGACCGTCACACTGGCCGACAACACGTCACACCCGGACCAGGAGGCATTGGCCCAGCCCGTGAATACTTCCGCGGCGCCCGTCCAGCCGGCTTTCATGCCGATCAACGTCGACGACGCCAGATCGTGAGAGCCTGACAACTGGACCGTCAGCAATGCGGTGGTGGTCTCGTTCACCGGTCCGTCCGTGCAGACGACGATGGGAAACTCGTCGGGATAACAATTCGTAGCCATGAGCTTGCTCTCGCGTATCGGGTGGACTAGGCGCCGAAGAGCAGCGTGCCGCTGCCGCTGCCGAGACCGGTGATCTCGCCGGACGACGGTCCCGTCGTCTGTGCGTGGACCGGTAACACGACGCTTTCGACCACCGGCCGGGACCAGTGCGCCAGGCTGATGCCGCCGACACCCAGTGCGGCGCTCTTTACCAACTTGCGTCGGCCGTCGTCTCGCGTGCTCGAGGTTTCGGAAACGACGGGCGGTTTTTCTTTCTCGCTCATGGACAGGCCCCCGATTCGGTTTTTGGTGGTTGTCGGCAACTGCGCATACTAGGGCGATTCCGTCGGCGGCGTCAACCGACCCGTCAGGCCGGGCGCCGCCCCGGGTATACTCCCGACGCCCGCCGACGACCGGCCATGCCATCCGCCTGCACAATTGCATTGATCGACGAACCGACATCTCCCGGGCGCGAGTCGCACCGGCCCCGCATGCACCTGTTCACCACCGCCAACCAGCGCCATGGCGGATTCCTCAGTGCGTGCGCGCTGATGAAGGCGTTGCGGGGCACCTTCCGTGTCACCGCCCGCGCCCTCGGCGGCAAGCCGCCGGCGGCCAACCACGAGCGCCTGGCGGCCTGCGCCGAATCGACCGGAGATTTTCACCAGCCCCCGGTGGCACCGGGCGATCACGTACTGGTGCACATGAACGACTACCCGGTGTGGTTCGGCAACGCGGTTCAACGCTGGCGCGAGATCATCGAGCCAGCGGCCTCGGTGCAGTTCGTCTTCAACCGCGTTTTCGGCGCCATCCCGAAGCAGCCCTGGCTGGCCGAACACGTCACGCGTATCTATTTTCACAGTTCGGCCATGGAGGCGAGCTGGCGCCTCCTGGTGCGCGACTCGCCCCTGCTCGACGTGCCGACGCAGGTCCTCTCGCCGCCGGCCGAGCTGTCGGCGCTGCGACGCATCGCGTTGCGGCCGGTCGACGACTCGCCGGTCGTGATCGGCCGGCTGGCGGGCGACGCCGACCTGCCCGACAACGCGCCAGCGTTCTACGCCCGCCTGGCCGACGCGCTACCCACCGCCGAGTTCTGGTTCATGCCCTGCCCGGAGCCGCTGGCCGACGCCTTCGCCGGCAACGGGCGGTTCCGGTTCTTCGATCGCGACGGCATGGCCGTTGCCGACTTCCTCGCCGCCTGCCATGTCTATGCCCTCACCTACCACCACGGCTTCCCGGTGCCTGGCCCGCGTTCGCTCATGGAGGCCATGGCGGCCGGCTGCGCGCCGGTGGTGATCGACCGCGACGGGCCGCGCGATCGCGTCGTGCACGGCGAGAGCGGCTTTCGCAGCAACGACGACGATGCGTTCATCACGTACGTCGTATCCCTTGCCGGCGACGCGGCGCTGCGTGACCGCATCGCGCGCGCGGCGCGCCAGCGCACCCTCGGTTGGGGACCGATGCCGTGGGTCGAGGCGATCACGCGCCATGCCCTCGGCGGCAACGTCGCATGAGTGCGCCGCGCGTCAGTATCGGCATGCCGGTGTTCAACGGCGAGCGGTACGTCGAGGAAGCGCTCGATTCGCTGCTGGCGCAGTCCTTCACCGACTTCGAACTGGTCATCTCCGACAACGCCTCCGACGACCGCACCGAGGCGATCTGCCGACGTCTCGCCGCGGGCGACCGTCGCATTCGCTATATCCGCAACGAGGTCAATCGCGGCGCCGCCTGGAATCACAACAAGGTCATGGGCGAGGCGCGCGGCGAACTGTTCAAGCTGGCCTGCCACGACGACGTCTGCGACCCCGACCTGCTCGCCGCCTGCGTCGACGCCCTCGATGCCAACGCGGGCGCGGTGCTCGCCAACCCGCTCACGTTGCAGATGATGAACGGCGACATGTCCAAGCTCGACATCTACTCGAGCCCCATGCAGCTGACGTCGAACATCACCGCGATCCGCTTCGGTGACCTCATCGACGAAGCGCCGCCATCCTTTCCCCTGTTCGGCGTGGTTCGCATGCATGCGCTGCGGCAGATACCGTGGTACGAATCCTACAAGGCCAGCGATCGCGTGGTGCTGGTTCGCATCGCCTTGACCGGACCGTTCGTCGACGCGCCCGATGCGCGCTTTTACTACCGCTGGCACGAGACCAATGCCACCCATCTCGTGCAACAGCCCGAGCAGTTCTACCGCTGGTGGCATCCGGGACGCGGCGACGGTCGTATCTATCCCGAGACGCGCCTGCTCTACGAGTACCTGCGGTCGCTGTGGAAAGTGCCGATGTCGATGCGCGACCGGCGCCAGTGCCTGCGCGAGATCCGCGCATGGTACGCATTGAAGCGCCTGCGGATCCGGGGCGAGCTCGGTCAACTTCTCGGACGGCCCGCGCCAACGGCACCTTCGTCGAGCTATTTCGAGACGCTGGCGCGGCGCGCCCGGCGGCGCTCCGTCAAGGAACGACTGTATGGCGAATAGGGTTGGTTGCCGCGACCCGAACGCGGCGGTCGCCCACGCGGTTTGACGACAGGAACGGTACGAGGTCCGCTCGCCCCGGATAGTGTACGCGGACCTACCCTTCTTCGGGCCCCGGCGGCGGTTGCACGGCGTCCCACTTGCCTTCCGGGCAGGACAGCTCGGCGTACCACGCCTTGATCCCCATGGCGCAGTAGCATCGGCGGCACTGGGTGGTGGCGGGCACGAAGTGCTCGCACTGCCTGCAGATGGCGTAGCGATGGTTCTTGACCTCGGCCGGTACACGCCAGAAGCGGCTCGACAATCGCCGCCAGCTGGTCTTGCCGGTGCGAATCCATGCCGTCCAGCGCCAGCCGGCATCGCGGTCGCTCTCGGAGAAATCGTTGGCCGGCGCGATGGCGGCCGGGTCGTTGTCGCTGATCATGGCTTGCAGCAGATTACCTGGATCGGAGAGGCCACGATGCATACCGCGCGAGGTGACGCATCCGTCGCCAGGCACATAGCATTATCACGCCGTGCGTCCGGGAACAAGATGCGCCCCTGGGGTGGCGTCGTGCTTTTCCGGCCCGTGCCGAATGCCTATACTTGAAACGATCCGTCGTATCGACGAATGGCACCTCGTGGTTGTCGCTTCGTCGGCTTTCCGTTATCCCTGTCTTGAACACCATCGCACCCCTGTCACGGCAAGACGTAGACCGGTCCATCGGTTCGCGTTTCGGCCTCGTCGCGTCGACGTGGCCCGATCGGCTCGCCGTGCTCGGCGAAGACGGCGAGCTGAGCTACGGCCGGCTCGAGAAGCTGGCCAACGGGCTCGCGTGCCAGCTCGTCGAACGCCTCGGCCCGGGGCGCGACGCCGTGGCGCTGGATCTTCCCCAGGGCACCGCCTTCGTCGTCAAGTCCGGCAAGTCCTTCGTGCCGCTCGACCGGCGCCGCCCCGAATCGGCGGGCGCGATTCTCGATGCCTGCCAATGCGCCCTGGTACTCCATGACGTCGGCGAGGCGCCGACGCCGACACGGCCGTCCCTCGTCGTCGACCCGTGGCGGCACGGTTCGGCTTGCGCCGACTCGCCGCCGGCCATCGATACCGACGGTGACACCCGCTGCTACGTCTACTACACCACGGGAACGACGGGTAATCCCAAGGGCGTCGTCGACATCCACCGCAACGTGCTGCACAACGCCTGGCGCTATACCGTCTCGCTGTCGCCGCGAGCCGACGACCGTTTCAGCATGATCCAGTCGCCCAGCTTCAGCGGCTGCCTGTCGAGCCTGTTCACGTCACTGCTGAACGGCGCGACGCTGTGCCCTTTCGATCTCGCCGGCCACGGCCTCGCGCCGCTGGCGCACTGGGTTCGCGCCGCCGGCATCACGATCTTTCACTCGGTGCCGTCCATCTTCCAGTGCCTGGCGCGGCCGGACGCGGACTACCCGGGGTTGCGCATCGTGCGGCTCGAAGGCGACCGCGCCACGCCCGCCAGCATCGAGGCGTGGCGCGCGCACTGCCCGCCCGACAGCCGCCTCGTCATCGGCCTCGGCGCCACCGAGTGCGGCCTCGCGCGGCGCTTCGAAGTCGACCGCGCGCGGGCGGACACGATGGGCCTCGCGCCGCTCGGCTACCCGTGTCCGGATGTCGACGTGCATATCGAGGATGACGACGGCGCCGCGCTGCCGCCCGGCGAGATCGGCGAGATCGTGGTCGAGAGCGATTACCTCGCCACCGGCTATCTCGGAAGGGACGATCTCACCGCGACCGCGTTTCGCAAGGTCGATACCGCGTGCGGCCGACGCCGATACCGAACCGGCGATCTCGGCTACCTCGACGCCGACGGCTGCCTGCACCACGTGGCGCGCAAGGGCGACGCCCTGCGCATCAACGGTACCACCATCGACCCGGCGCCCATCGAGTGCGCGGTGCTCGCCACCGGCATGGCCGTCGAATGCGCGCTGGGCCTGCACGTCGACGAGCGGGGTACGACGCGCCTGGTGCTGTACTACGTCCCGGCGCACGGCGGCGACGCCGTGATGGCGCCACTGGCCATGAACCGGGCGCTGGCAGGCAAGGTGCCCGGCGACCGGCTGCCCGGCTGGATCGTTGCACTCGACGCCCTGCCCGTATCGGCCGACGGCAAGGTGGCGCGCGATCGGCTCCGGCCCCCGTCCGCGGCACACCGGGTCCGCCCCGAGGCCGGCGTCGCGCCCCGCACGGGGATCGAGCGCGTCATTGCCGACGCCTGGCAGTCCGTGCTGGGCTATCCGCTCGACGACGTCCACCAGGATATCTTCGAACTCGGCGTCGACTCGCTGGCCTGCATCCAGTTCCTCGAGGCGCTCGAGCGCAGCGCCGGCCTGCGGCCGGGGATCGAACGCGTTTTCGACCACCCGAGCGTCGCCGCGCTGGCGAACGACCTCGGCCGCGGCCGCGAACGTCGCGTGGAGACACGTGTCGCCGGCGACGAGCGGCGCCGCCAGCGTGCGACCGCGGCAGCGACGATCAAGACCAGACGAAGACGACATGAACCCTGAACTCCACATCGCGGTAATCGGCATGGCCGGGCGATTCCCCGGCGCCGCCGACGTCGAGGCCTTCTGGCGCCTGCTGCAGCAGTCGAAGGACGCCGTCACGCGATTCCCCGACACGGTCGATCGTCCTCGGCTGCCGCCCACGGCACCCGGCCGCTTCGTTGCGGCAACGGCGCGACTCGACGACATCGATGCATTCGATCACGACTTCTTCGGCATCCATGCGCGCGAAGCCGCGGCCATGGATCCCCAGCATCGCCTGTTCCTCGAGTGCGCCTGGCATGCACTGGAAGACGCCGGCCATGCCGACCCCCAACGTCCGCTGACCGGCGTGTTCGCCGCCTGCGGCCCGCCGGCCTACCTGTGGTCGCAGTGCGACGGCGACGCGATCGCCCACCTGGCCTGGCGCACCGGCGCCGCCACGCTCGCCCTCAACGGCAACGACCCGGCACTGCTGCCGCTGCGCACCGCCTACGCACTCGACCTCCACGGACCCGCCATCAACGTGCAGTCGGCCTGCTCCAGCGGGCTCGTCGCCGTCGCCCAGGCCTGCCAGAGCCTCGCCGTCCACGAGTCGGACCTGTGTCTCGCCGGCGCCGCGCACATCATGGCCCGTGACGTCGACGGGTACTTCTACCAGCGCGGCGGCATTCACTCGGCCGACGGCCGCTGCCGCCCGTTCGATCGCGACGCCACCGGCACCGTGTTCGGCGACGGCGTCGGCGTGGTGGTGCTGCGTCGACTCGAGGATGCCGTTGCCGACGGCGATCGCATCGACGCGGTGATCCGCGGCTGGGCAGTCAACAACGACGGCGGCGGCAAGGCCAGCCTGTCGGCGCCGAGCGCGCGGGGGCAGGCCGCAGCGGTGTCGACCGCCCTCGCCCTCGCCGACGTCGCGCCCGACACCGTCGGCTACGTCGAGGCCCACGGCACCGGCACCGCGGTGGGCGACACCATCGAGCTCGCCGGACTCGCCGCGGCCTTCGGCGATACCGGGGCGGCGACCTGCGGCATCGGCTCGGTGAAGTCCCACGTCGGCCACCTCGACGTGGCGGCGGGCATCGCCGGCCTCGTCAAGACGGTGCTGTGCCTGAAGCACGGCCGCCTCGCGCCATCGCTTCACTGCGACCATCCACTGCCCGAGTTCGCGCGACCCGGCTACCCCTTCCGCGTGGTGCGCGAGGCGGCCGACTGGCCCGCCACCGGGCCGCGCCGGGCCGGGGTCAGCTCGCTCGGCGTCGGCGGCACCAACTGCCACGTGGTGCTCGAGGACTGGCGAGCCGACAAGACCACGCTCGACGCCGATACACCCCACCTGCTCACCCTCTCGGCCACGGACCCGGGCGCCCTTGGCGAACTCGCCACGCGCCACGCCGCGTGGCTGGCACGTCTCGACGACGGTGGTTTCGCCGACGCCTGCTATACCGGCCACGTGGGCCGCGCCCATTTCAGGTGGAGAATTGCCGTGGTAGCGTCCGACCCGCGCGAAGCCGGCGCCCGGCTCAGGCAGGCCTTGGCGCGGATCGGCAACGAGCCGTCGTCACCCGACCCGGCCGCGGACGAGGCGGCGAAGGACTGCCTCGACGCACTGGAAAGCCAGCGCAGCAGTCGCCAGGCCTGCCTCGACCGACTGGCCGCGCTCTACGAAACCGGCGCCGACATCGACTGGCAACGCCTGCACCGGCCGGGGCCGGGCCGGCGAATCGCGATGCCGTTGTACCCCTTCGCGCGATCCCGTCATTGGATGGACGGCATCATCGCCGATGGCGACGACGGCGCGCCGACACTGCTTGAGCTGCCCTTCAGCGCCGAGGCGCGCCTCGGCGCAAGCTGGCGCCCTGACCGGCCCGCCTACCTGGCGCATCATCGACTGTTCGGCACGGTGGTGGCGCCGGCCTCGGGCCAGTTGTCCGAGCTGCTCGCCGCCGGCCGGTCGCTTCGCGACGGTGCCGCCTTCGCCTTCGAGGACGTCCGCTTCCTGCGCCCGCTGGTGCTCGAGGACGGCGGCGAGGCCGAGGTTCAGCTCGTCTTCCCCGCGGATGCACGGCCCGGCGGGTTGGCGCGCCTGGTCGCCAACGTCGACGGCACCTGGCGCGAACATACCCGGGCCGGCATCGCCGACGACCCGGACCCCGGCAATCCCGTCGCCGACGCCCGCCCGCCGGCCGGCGCGACGGTGCGCGACGGTGCATCCTTCTACCGCGATGACTGGGCCCAGGGCGAGGACACGGGTACCGCATTCCGCTGGCTTCGAACCCTGCAGGCCGGCGACGGCGTGGCCACGGGGCGCATCGCCGCACCCGACAACTGCCCGCGGGCGCGCGCGCCGCATCCCGGCGTCATCGAGGCCCTGTTTCAACTCGTGTACGGCTGCCGCACCATCGAGACCCGCGACAGCGTGGCCACGAGCGGCCAGGTGCTGGTGCCGGCGCGCATCGGGCGTATCGCCTGGAACGGCGCCGAGACCAGCGGCGAGATGACCGGACTGGCCCGAATCCGGGACATGCAGCCGGATGCCTCGTCGGTGATCGCCGATCTCGCGCTGTTCGACGATCGCGGTGACGTGGTGCTCTCGGTGCAGTCGTTCGAGTTGCGCGCCCTGGCGCGCCAGGCGCTGTCGACGGCGCCGCGGCCCGGGGTCGTGACCCGGCGCTGGCACCCTGTGCCCGTGGGCGATGCAGCGGCCGCCGCAGGCCATACGACGGTGCTCGGCACCGGACCGCTGGCAAATGCCCTGGCGGACCGACTGGGGACATCCGCACCGGCGGCCGCGCCCGGCGCCCCCAGTGAGACCTTCGCCTGCCTCTGGCCGCTGGCGGTACGGTTCGACCCGGACCGGGATGCGCCGCGCGCCTCGCTCGAACCGCTGCTCGGTTCCCTGTACGCGTTGCTGCAACGTCGCGGCCGTCGCGCGCCGGGACCGCGCATCGTGGTGGTGACGCGAAACGCCATCGACGTCCCGGGACAATCGGCCCCCTGCGATCCGATGCAGTCGGCGGTCCGGGGCTTCGTGCGCGTCGCCGCGCGGGAATACCCGGGTTGTTCGATTCGACTTGTCGACGTGGAAGACGAGGACGAGGCCACGGCCGGGGCGCTGGCATTCGAGCTCGGGCTCGAAGCCGGCGCCGACGACGTCGCCTATCGCCAGGGCATACGCTACGCGGCGTCCCTGCAATCGGTTCGGCTCGATGGCACCGGCAAGGCGCCGGCCACGGCCTACGTGGTGGCGGGGGATGGCGGGGAACGTGACCGCTGGCTGGCGCGGCGCCTGGCCAGGTGCGGCACCGACGCCGAGTGCTGCCGGCTGGAGGCAGCGCCGGCGCGCCTGTCGGCGCGACCGGGCACGGGTCTCGTGGTGAGCACGGGCGCGCCGCGCGACGCCCTGATCGACGCGGCGCCCTGGGCGGACTTCGCCGAGCGCCTTTCGGCATCGCTGGACGAACTCGTCGCGATGCACCGCGCGTCGCACCAGTGCGCCGACCTCGTCCTGCTGACGCCGGGCTCAGCCTGGACCGGAAACACCGGCCAGGCGGCCTACGCGGCCAGCGGCGCCTTCGCCGAGGGTCTCGCCGCGTATCGGCGCGCCGTGGGCCTGCCCGGCCGCACCCTCGCCTACGGCCCCTGGGCCGACGCCGGCGACTGGACACGCCTCGACCAACGGCGACGCCAACGCCTGCTCGTCGACGGCTTCACCCCCGTTGCCACGGAGGACGCCCTCGCGATTTTCGGGCGCTTTGTCGTCGGTGCGCTCGAAGCCGCCTGCGTACCGTGCCGGGCCACCGATGGCGTCGCCGGGCCCGTTACCCGTTCGTCGGTCACGCCGCCGAATCCCGACTCCGGCGTCGACGCGCCGGGCGAACCCGTCGGCGACATCGAGAGCCACCTGCGCGACCTGCTTGCGGCGCAGCTCGGCATCGAACCGGGACGCATCGATCCCGGACGGCCCCTGCGCGAACTCGGTATCGATTCGCTCGACGCGGTCGGCCTGGGCGACGCGATCGAAACCTCGCTCGGCGTCGAAACCACCATCGGCGACATCGTCGACGCCGCCAGCCTGCGGGCGCTGGGACGCCGGCTCGTCGACCGGGCGGCGGCCACGGCGGCACCGCCGGTGGCGGAGGACGACGAGACGGTTCTGGTGCGGCTCAGGGCCGGCCGCGGCCAACCGGTGTTCTGCGTACCCGCCGACTCGGGGACGGCGTTGTCGCTCAAGCCGCTCGCCGACGCCATGGGCATCGATCGACCGCTTTACGCCTTCCAGGCGCCCGGCGTCGACGACGGCGAGGCCACGCCGCAGACCATCGACGCACTGGCGGGGCGTTACCAGGACGCGCTCCGGCGGGTGCAGCCGACCGGCCCCTACACCCTCGTCGGCCGCTGCTCGGGCGGATTGGCCGCCTACCAGTTGGCGTTGCGTCTCGCTGCGGCGGGCGAACGTATCGATTCCCTCGTGCTCATCGACACCCTGCCGCCGGGCGCCGTCGCCACGGACCCGGTACTGGCGGCACGCCAGGCCCGGATCGACGACGCGGTGCGCGACCGGATCGGCTCGCTGCCGCCCCTGGCCCGCGAGCGATTCACCCGCGTGCAGGCGGCGCTGGATCGAGCGGTGGCAGACTTCGAACCGGCCGCCGTGTTCGACGGCCGACTGGTGGTTGCGCGCGCGACGCAGGACCGGCACCCACTGCAGGACGAATGGCGGCGGTTTTCCGCCGGCGGGGTCGAGTTCGTGGACGTGCCGGGCGATCACCGCACCCTCTTCGAACCACCGGCGCTTTCGCGGCTAGCCGCGGCTGTGGCGGACGTATTGGCCGCGGGAACGAGCCGGTGAAGCGCGCCGACCCGACCGTGCTGGAGATGATGTTGCGCGATCTATGGCGCGACGTGCTGGCCGTCGATGCCGTCGCCGGTGATGACGATTTCTTCAGCCTCGGTGGCGATTCATACCAGGCCGTCGCCATGCTGGACGCCGTCGAGGCACGGACCGGAACCCGCCTGCCCGCATCGGTGCTGCTGCAACACCCGACACCCGCCTCGCTCGCGCGCCGGCTGGCGTCCCGAACGACGGCGCGCGAAGGCGGCCACGTGGTGACGCTGGGCGAATCGGGGGATCGCACGCCGATCTTCGCCGTGCACGGCAGCGGCGATATCCTGTTCTATGCGCCGCTGGCCGCGGCGCTGGGCGATGATCGACCTTTCTACGCGCTGCAGGCACTGCCGGGTGACGATGGCACGCCGCCTGGCTCGATCGAGGACGTCGCGGCCCGGTACGTCGCCGAACTCAAGCGGGTGCGCCCGGCCGGCCCCTACGTGCTGGCCGGCTTCTGCATCGGCTCGACCATTGCCTTCGCCATGGCGCGCGAGTTGCACCTCGGCGGCGACGTCGTCGAGGCCGTGATCTTCATCGACACGGCGCCCCGCATGCCGCCCGGCGTGTGGGAACGGCTGCAGTCCATCGGCCGCCGGCTCGGCTACGTGGCCTCGCGCGCCGCATGGCACGCCCGGCACCGCACGCTGCCCGTCACGCTGGCGCGATGGCTCGGCCGCGAACCGGTCGGCGGAGCTGCCGCCGTGGTGAAGCCGGCGGCGCGTCTTGACCTCTACACGCAACTCGACCGGCAGTACCGGGGCGTACCCGTCGACGTACCGGTGATCTACGTTATCTCGTCGGGTTTCGCCGCGCGGCCCGGCGCCGGCGTGCACGGCAGAAACGCGCGCCGCATCGCCGGCCGGAGGCTACGGGTCATCGCCTGCGATGCGGGGCACAACGAGCAGTTTCGCGAACCCGCGGTGCGCGCGCTGGCGGCGCGGCTCGAGGAAGCCCTGTCGGCCGGGCGCGCGCGCTGACCGCGGCACGCGCCCGTCGCGGTTCAGTCGGTGTTCTCGTTCACTTCCTCTTCGAGTTCCTGGCCGGCCCGCTCGAGATCCTGGCCGGCACCCTGCAGGGTATTGCAGCCGCCAAGCGTGGCGGCGGAAAAGGCGAACAGCAGCGCGAAAAGCGCCGATAGACGATGTTTCATGATATCTCCTTCGATTGAAGCAGGTGAATGTCAGGGCGAACCCGTTCCCGATCAGGTGGATCCGGCCCCTTCGGCCATCAACCATGCGTTGCCAGCCGCGCGACCACAACAACAAATGATAATCAGCGCGCCGCTGGCCACGCCGCGCGTCGAATATCCGCGGCGCACCGTGGTCCAACCGGGTGGCGCCGCCGGCCGGTCGCAGGCCGCGGTGCAATCCGCTGTCAATGCCATGCCGAACGACGGGGAGAAATGTCATGAAACGCCTGATCGTCACCCTGGCCCTGTGCCTGTCCGCCCTGCCAAGTGGCGCCGACCCCCTTCGCGAGGCGATGAAGACGCCCGTGAGCGTGCTCGACCTGTTCCTGTTCCGGCTTCACGAGGCTTCGAAGTGCGCCAGCTGGATGCCAAACCTGAACGCGCCCGAGCCGACCCTGTGTCTCACGGGGCTGCGGTTCAGCGCTCGCGATGCCGTACTCAGGCTCTACTTCCGCGAGGCGGCCGACAGTGCCGACCTCGGCGATTTCCAGGTCATGAACGAGCTCGAGCGCGAGGCGTTTCTGTATCGCTACATCGACCGACTGGCGCAGCGTGCCGGCGTCGTGAACGAATGGGGGATGATCCACAGCCTGCCGCTGACCGCGACGCCGGTCGAGGGATTTGACGACGACGCCTTTCGCCGCGCGCTCGCCGAACGCACCGAGGTGCATCTGAACATCGAACACGACGGCAGCATCTACGCGGTGTCCCGACTCGCCAACGGCGAGTTGACCTTCGAGATCCGTTGAACGGTTGGTGCCGCACCCGGCCAGCGTCGCGGGCCGACAGGTATACTGCGCCGGCCGATACGGTCCGGAATGACACGCGGTGCGCGACGAATCATCTCGGGTCCATGACGCGTGCCGCTGGCGGACGCTGGACTAGGGCCTGTTCACACGACGCGTTCGCGGCGATCTCTCGGCCCTTTTTCGCCCCGACGGCGTTGCATCTCGTCGCCATGGAACCACGATGCGGGCCTCGCGACACTGACATCGACGAGGCTCGTGCGGCGCCTGCCCTTCACGAGCTGCGACGAGCCCTTCCCGACGCCGCGATTCATCGACGCCCTGGAGGCGATCACCCAGTCGCACCCCGTCAGTTTCAACACCCACCCGTGGCCCGGAGCCTGCCGACTTCGCCCGTCGACCTGAACCCGGGCGCGTGACCAGGATAACCGTCTCGCTGCCTGTTCGCGAACCGCAACGGCGCGGATTCGTGGATCGCCACGTCAGGATTTTTCACGATCTCGCGGACCGCGGCCTTCCCGTGGTATGCGAGGTCGTCGCACATCCCGCCCTGCTGGGCGATATCGAGGAGTCGCGCGATTTCTTTCGCGATCGCGGCATCTCTTCTCACTGCAACGGTTTCGCCGGTGAGCACGACGGCAAGCTCCATCCGGCCGCTTGTACGTCAGTTGAACCGGAGGCATTCGGACACCGTATCGCCGCGGGTCGCGACTGGCGATATCAGCGGGCGGCCCCTGCAACGCGGGGTTCGATACCGCCGTCATGAAGCCGAACGGGACCGTCGTACACTGCGACGATGTCGGACGCGAGCCGGGCCACGTATACGGCCGCATCGACTTCGAACCACGCGCCTCCCGTTGCCCGGGTGCAGTGTGCTCCGCTGCCGTGAACAAGATGCACGGACGTCTAACCAGGGCGTCGACCGCAACGGCGCCAGGCGCTGACCGTCATCATTGAAGACGACTGAACCACACCGGCCCGTCGCCCGGATCGGCCCAGCGTAGTCGGGCCCGAACGCGTTCGGCCCGTGGTAATATGTTGACTGGCAGGTCTCCATGAGACGCGTCCACCAACAAATGAAACTAGGAACGGCTCATGGTTGCCGCAAAAAGCTTGTGGTCGCACGACGACCTCGCCGATCAGCGCTTCAGGCCGATCGCCTCGAATCGCGACGGCAAAATCGATTTCGGCCGCCAGACCACGTTTCCCGATCACCGCGACGGATGGGCGCGGGTGCTCGAATCCATTCAGCATTGTCATCATGCCGCCGGCGTGGAGTTCGACGCCTTCGTCGAAGACAACTTCGCATGGAACCGCCATCTCTGCCGGGGTAGGGGCATCATTCCATACCTCAACCCCTGGATCGGCATTGTCCACAACCCGACCGGCGCCCCGCCCTGGTTCGAGTATCAAAGCACGCCCGACGCCCTGTTCCGCACCTCGGACATGCAGGAAAGCCTCCCGCACTGCCTCGGCCTGTTCACGTTTTCCCGCCACCTCGCGCGACACCTTGAGCAGCTGACCGGCGTCGAGACCGTTGCCCTGGTTCACCCGACGAGGCTGGACGTACCGCACTTCGACGTCGAGTCGTTCCTGTCCGACGCCGATCCGTGCGTCTACCAGGTCGGCAGCTGGCTTCGAAGAATCACCTCGATCCGGCTGCTCGACACCCGCCTGAAAAAGCGTTGGCTGGTCGGCAACCCCCATGCCCGGCGTTTCGAGCGGGCCGAGATCGCGAACGCCAACGTGGAGAATGGCTACGGCGAGCTTTGCGTGGGCCGATACAGCGAAGTCGAAAGGCTGGACGATGGAGCCTACGACGACATGCTCACGCGAAGCATCGTATTTCTCGACCTGTACGATGCCAGCGCCAACAATACCGTGCTCGAATGCATCGCTCGCGGTACGCCGCTGGTCACCAATCGACTGCCGGCGCTGGAAGAATACCTCGGCCGGGACTATCCGCTGTTCTACGACGACCTGGATGAGGCGGGACGTATCTGCGATGACACGGCACTGTTGATCGAGGGACATCGTTACCTCGAGTCCATGGACAAGCGGCGATTCTCCTACGAGCACTTTCGCGAGTCCTTCGTCGCCTCGAAGATCTACCAGGCACTGCCCGGCCCGGATCGGGCACATGTACAGAGTCGCCGGGCGACCGCGCCGATCGATCGGCGGGACTCGCTGAACTTCCTGCACGGGAAGACGTTGTCGAAGCCGTATGTTTTCGTGGTGTCGTTCCGCAATCAGGCGGCGCACATCCTGCGCTGCCTCCGTTCCATAGTCGACAATCATGCCGGTCATGACTATGGCGTGATCGTTATCGACGACGCGTCGAGCGACGATGGCATGGCAACCGCCATGGGCTTTCTGGAGGATGCCGGCGTCGAGTACGTCGCGATCTCCAATTCGACGCGCAAGTACTATACGCGCAACCTGTACAATGCCGTGCACCTCGTGTGCAGCAACGACGAGACCGTGGTCATCGAGATCGATGGCGACGACCGACTCGAGGACCTGGACGTACTCTCCGTCCTCGATCGGTATTACCGCCAGGGTGCGCTGAAGACGGTGGGAAGGTTTCGCGTGGAGCCTGGCGAGGACGCGTTCCCGGGCAGCGAGTTCGTCAACGATCCGCGCCTTGCTCAAGTATTCGACACCAGCATTCCCTGGAATCTCGATCTTTGCTTCTCATGGATGCACCTGAAGACTTTCAAGCGCAAGTTGTTTCGCGCCGTACCGCTCGTGTACTTCCTGGAGCGGGGCGGCGGGCGGTGGCTCGAGGCGGCAGAAGATCTTTGCGTTCACCCGAAAATGGTGGAACTGGCGCCTGACCGGACAGTGTTCGTCGACGAGGTGCTCTACGTCTACAACTTCTCCGGCCACGATCACGAAGCGCTCAAGCCCGAACACGCGGCGTATGTCACCGCCAACCTCTACCGCATGCCTCGCGGCACGCACTTCGCCTCGCTGCGAGCCGAGCTCGTCGAGGCCGAGCGAAGGCGTGCAAGGGAGCTAACGGACGAGCCCGTCCGCCGCGAAAACGTGGTGGCGGTCAACGCCTGACCTCGGGGAGGCGCCCCGCATCGTCTCACGGTGGAGCTGGAAAACCGCCGCGAACGGATCGCGTTACAAGCCCTGGTACAGCGCGCGATAGTATGCGAAGGCATCTTCCAGCACGGCGGCATGCGGTGCTATTCGGTCCCACTGCCGAAAGGCGTCGGTGCCCGGCTTTCGATGACTGCTGAAATGAAATACCCGCGCCGATGACAGTTCCGTGTGAATCGTGCCGTCGGTCACAAAAGGGCTTTGGTAGTTGAAACGTACGTCCTCGTCGAAAACCAGGCCACGGTAGCGACACCAGAGCGATATCAGGCTCTGGTCGGCGAACGCGAAATATTCTCCATAGCGTTCCGCCAGGTACTCAAGCACGCTTTGCTCCTCTGCCGAACGCAGATTCCTGGGCAAGGCAAAAACGCCGGCATTCGCCATGTCGTCGGGCCCTGACGGGTAAGACAAGTCGTCCTCCCTCAAACGGTCATTGAGTACCGGATCGAACTCGTAAATGGGGTCGAACACCCGGACGTTTCCCGTCTGTTCGTGGTTGCGTACGATGCGAAACCTGTTGCCGGCGAACAGTTCCGATAGCTCACCGAGTACGAGGGTGTCGGCGTCCAGGTGCAGGATGACGTCGTAATCGTCGAATTCGTCACTCCACAACCGAAAGCGATTGAACACGATACCGCGCCCCACCGGGCCGGTCGCCATCCGCCCGGCGAATCGGTTGGTTTCAAGGCGCGGCAATCGACGAACCTCCATCCCTTCGAGGTACTGCACCACGTGCGCGTCGTCTCCATCGTAATCCACGAGCAATGGCGGATGGTCGACGAAATTGCAACGAAGACTGTTGATGCAGGCGCGCGCAAGGTCCGCGAAATTGTCATCGAAGCAGATGTAGATGGCATGAGCGGACGGATCCCAGTGGTCGGCTGCCGGCGACGGACAGGACCCGGGCGCGGGAAACATCGCGCTGGCGAAATCGACCGATGCGACCGGGTTTGCGAGCGCGCCCTCGATCATCGCCAGGTTGCCGGCGAAATCCGCGAGCAGCGAATGCACGCCCCAGGCCGTCAGCCGGTCGGCGGCGGACGAGGACACTCTCCGGTAAATGACGTTCGTCCTCGTATTCAGGTCGCGATAGCGACTGCCATCCGTCTCGAACAACCGAACGCGGTAGTTCCTGAAGCGCTTCTCGAGTCGGTCCAGCACGGCATCGATACCCGTGTCCGCCGGCGATGGCGTGGCGGCATCGACCAGGATCTCCACCTCCCTGCCGTCGAGGTCCTCCCGGTCCTCCCCGATCGCATACAGGCGCGACTCGGTTTCCGTTTCGATGCGGGCAAAGCGAACTCCGGGGCGAAACACGATGCGCCGGTAGCCACTCGATACGTAGGCCTGAAGCTCGGATCGGCTCAGGCCGCGGACGCGCTCGTACTCCGACTGGTTGAGCGCGCTGTAGTCGTTGTAATGACTGTCTGCAGTACGCGCATGGTCCAGGTGGTAGGCGTTGTGATTGGCGATACGCTCGACTTGCCAGCCGAGCTTGTCCAGGCGGCAGAAATACTCCTGGTCCTCGAAGCCGTACGAGACGAAGTTCTCGTTCCAGCCCCCGGCTACGACATGATCGGTGCGGCGGCACGCCGTACAACCACCGGTGGCAAGGTACTCCGTGTTGCCGTACAGGGGGGTGAACAGGTCGACGTCGGCGGGACGATGCCGCGGCCGGTGCATGCGGTCGAAATGCGGTACATCGGCCAGGATCGAGCGCCAATCGGGACGCCGTTCCAGGATCTCTCGATCGACGTTGACCAGGACACCGTCGAAGAGCTGGACGAACGCCGCGCCGCCGCGCAGTCGCGTCAGGCCCTCGGCAAGCGCTTCGACGGTCGGGGCCACGTCGCAGTCGGCAAACAGCAGGAACTCCCGCGCCGAGAGCGCGGCGCCGCGATTCAGGTTCCGGGTTTTCCAGTGCACGCCGCCATCGTGAATCGGGTGATGAAGCACGCCGGGACGCTCACACAGGCGGGCGAGTACGGGCGCTGCCGACTGCTCGACCACGATCACCGAGACATTGCGACAAACCGCGCCGAAGTAATCGAGCAACAGCCGCAGGTTCTCGACGCGGTCTTCGCTGTCCACTGCGACGGAGAGGACGACGGAGAGGTCGCTGCCATCCACCGCGGGGGCGTCTTCACGAGGCTGCCCGGGAGCCTGTATTCT
>JAUIDF010000043.1 GCA_030429125.1 Gammaproteobacteria bacterium
GATAACGGGTAGTCCGTACGAAGACGTACAACTCTACTTTGAAGTGTTCGGCTACCTCGGTACAGTCGGAAGTCATTCCAAGAGAGTGACTAGTCAACATTATCTTGATAACCACAATATCATGAACGCTTCGGTAGAAATTGAAACCGACGATATTGGTATCCCCACCGGCAAGTTAAACGCGTATACAACGAGAAATATCAATCCTTACGACCGTGCGGCAACGGACCCACAAGGAATGAGTGTGTTTGACACGGCGCAAGCCGTCCCGCAGGGAAAATTGTCCTACGCAATCTACGCGAGCATCGGCTTCTTTAACGAGGTGCTCTTTAACAAGCCGGCGCAGACAAGTTACCCGGAGATACTGGAGTTTCCGGAAAAGCAAGGTAACTACGACAAGGATACTTATGTGTCGTACGAAGGTGCTATTTACCGATGTCGATGGCCAATGCTCTGCAACAAAGAGGGTTTGGCGCCGCCGAACAGGGGATGGGCCAAGAAGGACGTCGTGACGGTATCCGCCCATAAAAAGCGGGGCATCGAGGTGCTGGCGGAAGCGCCCGCGGCGCCGACGCTGTACGACCACGACTATCCGAACGGCATCGGCGATTACGACGCCGGCACCCGGGTGTTGGCGAACGACGGCAACATCTATGAATGCAACCCGTCGCCCGCCTCGCAGTGGTGCAACGACGACGGCCAGTACTACGCCCCGGGCACGGGCTCGAACTGGCAGGATGCGTGGACGCTGATCGGGCCGATGCCGGGCTACTCCCCGGACGAGGTGGAAGCGGATTACACCTATCCCGACGGGATCGGCGCCTATGTCAGCGGCACCCTGGTCAGTGGCTCGAACGGCGCGCTCTACAATTGCGTCGTTCCGAGTTGGTGCAACGGAGACGGTTCGTATTATGAGCCGGGAGCGGGCCTGGCATGGGACCAGGCGTGGACACTACACAACGAGTAGTCGCCAATAGAGAACGCCGGCTTCCCGTGGTGGGGAGCCGGCCGAGGAATTGAACGCAACCACATGGAGCGAGGACTCATGAAGACTTGTAACAAGCACGCTTATATCAATGGACTCGGGGTCGCCGTTTGTTTGGTGGCCCTGGCGCCACTGCCTTCTTTCGCCCTGGCCGACGGGAATGCGCCGGCCGGAACGGAGGCGTCGGCCGGTGTTTCACCGGACGCCGGAATCGAGGTGGACGCCGCGGCAACGGAGGCTGCGGTCGAGGCGCCGTCCGACACCGCCCGACAGTTCGCGCGCGCGGAAGGCCATGATGCATTCATCGATGGCATACGCGGCGCCCTGATGGCTCAGGTCACCCACATGGCGGAATTCATGTCGGCGATGGTCGGTCCCGACGACCGGTCGCAAGTGGACGACTTCGTGGAAGGCTCTCGCGCGTTACTCGACGAGCGACTCAACGACCAGGCATTCTTCGATTCGGCCGTGGCTCGTTACGACGAGGCGTTCACGGATCAGGAAATGCAGGAGATTCTGGCCTTCTACGAATCTGAAATCGGTAAAAAATACCGAACCGTCAACGACACTATCGGAGCCGAACTGATTGTCGGCGTGCAACCGGAGATCGACGCGGTCAAGGAGGAGATCGAACAGATGCAGGAGCAGGCGATGAGCCAGGTCGCAATACAGGGCACGCCGCTCGGCAAACTGCAGACGCTGATCCAGGACAAGCTCAGCGAGAAGATGCAAACCGCCGAGTCGTCCGGCGTTTCCCAACCGCAGCAGTAAACCCCGGCATCTGGGTTTTTCGATCGGTCCGGAAAGCTGAAACGGGTGTAGGTCACCCGGCACGCGTCCCGGTCGACCGTTGGATCATTCTGTGTGTGAGTACCCGTACTCGATTGCCCGGCGGGCGTTGCTTCAAAGGAACGGCAATGGGTCTTGTGCCGGGTGAGATTCTTCATGGTGGCGCCCAGAAGATATAAGTAAAAAATTATGCACAAGATATAAAAATAAAAATATTATTTATGTAAGTGGCATGCCAAGCTCCGTGGTCATGGCGGGCCCGCGTCGACGGGCCGGCCGGACCGGGGAATCGCGGACGGGTTGCGTCCGTGCTTCCCGGCGATTCATCAGTCCGGAGTACCTAGCGTGAATAAGCCATCCACGATTACCGATGCCGGGGAGCGATACCAGTCCGGCGTTATCCCCTACAAGAAAATGGGCTACTGGGAGCCCGACTACCAGCCCAGGGATACCGATGTCATCGCCCTGTTCCGCATTACGCCGCAGCCTGGCGTCGACCCCGAGGAGGCGGCGGCGGCGGTGGCGGGCGAGTCCTCCACCGCGACCTGGACCGTGGTGTGGACCGATCGGCTGACGGCCTGCGAGCTGTACCGTGCCAAGGCCTACCGGGTGGACCCGGTACCCAACACCGGCGACGGCACCGACACCGAGGCGCAGTACTTCGCCTACATCGCCTACGACCTGGACCTGTTCGAGCCCAACTCGATCGCCAATCTCACCGCGTCCATCATCGGTAACGTGTTCGGCTTCAAGGCGGTGAAGGCGCTGCGGCTGGAGGACATGCGCCTGCCCGTCGCCTACCTCAAGACCTTCCAGGGACCGGCCACCGGTATCGTGGTGGAGCGCGAGCGGCTGGACAAGTTCGGCCGCCCGTTGCTCGGCGCCACCACCAAGCCGAAGCTGGGGCTGTCCGGGCGCAACTATGGCCGCGTGGTGTACGAGGCGCTGAAGGGCGGTCTCGACTTCGTCAAGGACGACGAGAACATCAATTCGCAGCCGTTCATGCACTGGCGCGACCGCTTTCTCTACTGCATGGAGGCGGTGAACCGCGCCTCGGCGGCGTCCGGCGAGGTGAAGGGCCACTACCTGAACGTGACCGCCGGCACCATGGACGAGATGATCGAACGCGCCGAGTTCGCCAGGAATCTCGGCTCGGTCATCATCATGATCGATCTCGTCATCGGCTACACCGCGATCCAGACGATGGCCAAGTGGGCGCGCAACAACGACATGATCCTGCACCTGCACCGCGCCGGCAACTCGACCTACTCGCGGCAGAAGAACCACGGCATGAATTTTCGCGTGATCTGCAAGTGGATGCGCATGGCCGGCGTCGATCACCTGCATGCGGGGACGGTGGTCGGCAAGCTCGAGGGCGATCCGCTGATGATCAAGGGCTTCTACGACACGCTGCGCGAGCCCCATACGCCGATGTCGCTGCCCAACGGCCTGTTCTTCGACCAGGAGTGGGCGTCGCTCAATCGTGTGATGCCGGTGGCCTCGGGGGGCATCCATGCCGGCCAGATGCACCAGCTGATTCACTACCTCGGCGAGGACGTCGTGTTGCAGTTCGGCGGCGGCACCATCGGTCACCCGATGGGCATCCAGCAGGGCGCGATCGCCAACCGGGTGGCGCTGGAAGCCATGATCCTGGCGCGCAACGAGGGCCGCGACTACCTGCGCGAGGGCCCGCGGATCCTTGCCGATGCGGCCAGGTGGTGCAGCCCGCTGAAGGCGGCCCTGGATACCTGGAAGGACATTACCTTCAACTATGAATCGACCGACACGGCGGACTTCGTGCCGACCGCCACCGCCAGTGCCTGACCGGAGGATCGCACCATGATGACCAACCACGGCAACCGTCTCACCCAGGGCCAGTTTTCCTTCCTGCCGGACCTGACCGACGAGCAGATCACCCGCCAGCTCAAGTACGCGCTCGATCACGACTGGGCCGTCAACATCGAGTACACCGACGATCCGCATCCGCGCAACACCTACTGGGAGATGTTCGGCATGCCGATGTTCGATCTCAAGGATCCGGCCGGCATCCTCATGGAGATCAACGCCTGTCGCAAGACCTTTCCGAACCACTACATCCGGGTCACCGCTTATGATTCGACCCGTGGCTGGGAGAGCCCGCGCATGTCCTACCTCGTCAACCGGCCCGGGAAGGAGCCCGGTTTCAGGTTGTCGCGGCAGGAACGCGGGGGGCGCACCGTGGGCTACACCATCACGCCGTACGCTACCGATCGGCCTGAAGGCGAGCGTTACGACTGACCGTGCGAGGAGACGATGCGCCGATGAACCCGGTCGACCCACAGCATTCCGCCGCGGCAATACCCGACGACACGGAAGTCGATCTCGCCGCCGAGTACCAGAGCAGCCAGATCCAGGACGTGCTCGACACGCTCGATCGCGAGTTGATCGGGTTGAAACCGGTAAAGACGCGAATTCGCGAGATTGCCGCGCTGCTGCTCGTGGACCGCGTGCGCGAGCGGTTGGATCTCTCGTCCGAGACGCCCACGCTGCACATGTCGTTCACGGGCAATCCCGGCACCGGGAAGACCACCGTCGCCATGCGCATGGGGGAGATCTTCAAGCGCCTGGACTACGTGCGCGAGGGGCATCTCGTCACCGTCACGCGGGACGATCTCGTCGGCGAGTACATCGGCCATACCGCGCCGAAGACCAAGGAGGTCATCCGCAAGGCCATGGGCGGCGTGCTGTTCATCGACGAGGCCTACTATCTCTACAAGCCGGAGAACGAGCGCGACTACGGTGCCGAGGCCATCGAGATCCTGTTGCAGATCATGGAGAACAACCGCGACGACCTGGTCGTGATCCTGGCCGGCTACAAGGACAAGATGGACCGGTTCTTCACCAGCAATCCCGGCATGCGATCGCGCGTCGCCCATCACATCGACTTCCCCGACTACGACACCGGGGAACTGCTCGCCATTGCCAGGCTCATGCTCGCACAGCAGAACTACCGCTTCAGTGCCGACGGCGAGAAGGCATTCGTGAGCTACATCGAGCACCGCATGCGGCTCGAGCACTTCGCCAATGCCCGTTCGATCCGCAACGCCCTCGACCGCGCCCGCCTGCGCCAGGCCAACCGGCTGTTTGCCGGCACGGGCAGATCGCTGACCAGGGTCGACCTGATGACCATCGAGGCCGAGGACATCCTCGCCAGCCGCGTGTTCGTCGAAGGCCGGCGCGACGTCGAAGCACCGGGTTGAATGCGCGACGCCGGACGATTCGCGCCGGGGTCAATCCGGTATCAATCGCCGGCCCATGCTGACCACCGGATCCTGCACGTAGCCAATGGCCTCGTAGAAGGCGATGACATCGACGTTGGTATCGCGGATCTGCAGGTTGATCTTGGGACAGCCGCGTTCGGCGAGCACCTTCTCCACGTGCGCCATGAGGCGGCGGGCGATGCCGAGCCGGCGTTGCCCGGGGGAAACGGCCAGGTAGTTGATCCAGCCGCGATGGCCGTCGTAGCCGGCCATGACGGTGCCGGCGAGGACGCCTTCCACGGTGGCGACGAGAAACAGCTCGCACTGAACCTGCAGCTTGCGGGCGATGTCCTTGTAGGGATCGTTCCACGGCCGCGTCAAGTCGCAGTCGCGCCACAGCGATACCACGGCATCGGTATCCGTTGCGGTGAAGGGCCGGATGTCAACGGCTGGCGCCGGGTTCCCGACATCCGGGGCAGGGTGTCGGTCCGTCATCGTGCATGCCCTTCGAGTGCGGCAGGCCCGCGACACACGGCCGCCAGCTTGTTGCCGTCGGGATCGCGCACGTAGGCCGCGTAGAAATCGTCGTTGTACTGCGGCCTCAGTCCCGGCGCGCCCTCCGATGTGCCGCCCCACGCCAGGGCCGCGGCGTGAAACGCGTCCACTTGTTCGCGGCTGTGCGCCTTCAGCGCCACCATGGTGCCGTTGCCCACGCTCGCGACGCGTCCGTCGAACGGCTCGATGACCCATAACGCCAGCTCGGTCCGACCTTCGTCCTCGTAAGTGCCCCAGCCGAGCCAGCCGTCGAAGTCCTCGTCGTTGGTTTCGCAGCGCGACAGGCCGAGGGCGGCAAGTACCGGGTCGTAGAACCGCGCGGCGCGATCGGAATCGTTGGTGCCGAGGCAAACGTAGGTGAACATGGTCGTCGGGGTCCGGTTGAGTGACGCATGCGTGACAGGAGTCGCGGCGCGGTCATCGTTTTGCAACATCGAATGCGCAGTCTTCCACACCTTGCGAAGAAAACTCAACGACAAGGGTGCGAAGGTGGACGAAGTCACACGCGCGGACCTGGTGGACCGGGTCTGGAAGCTCAAGCTGGCCATGCAGGGCGAGGAAGGAACGTACGTCCACTTCAAGATGTGCCTGGACGACCCGGACTATCGCCGCAAGGTGGTCGACCTGGCCATGGCCAGCGACAGCGGCGCGCTGCGCCGGCAGGCGGGTGCGATCAGGGCGCTGGATGGCGGCGGCGCGCTGCTGCGCCGGCCGCAACGGGACGGCGTCGCCGCGTTACCGCTGGAAGCGGCCGGCGAGCCTCTCGTTGCCCAGCACGGCGCGGTATCCATGGCGCCGGCGCCGGCGGTGCCGGTGCGTCGCGAACCCGCCTCGCGGCGTGGGGGCGGGTTCTTCACGGTGGTTCTTCTTCTTGCGGTGGTCGGTGCGGCCGCCTGGTATCTCGATCTGCATCGCGAACTGCCCGCCGAGCTGACCGGCATCCTGAAGGGCCGCACCGTCGTGTCGGATTCGATCGTCGAGTCGACCACGTGGTCCGCCGGCAGTGTCGTGGAACTCCAGGGGCTGGTGTTCGTGGAGAGCGGCGCGCGCTTGACCATCGAGCCGGGCGTCGTGGTGCTCGGTCGCCCCGGCTCGGCCCTGGTGGTCACCCGCGATGGCACGATCAGCGCCCGCGGTAGCGCCGAGCGCCCCATCGTGTTCACCAGCGCGCAACCCGTGGGTCGGCGCAAGGCGGGAGACTGGGGCGGACTGGTGCTGCTCGGCAATGCGCCGCTGAACCGTGGCCAGGGCCAGATCGAGGGCATCGAGGCGGATGACAGCCGGGGAAGCTTCGGCGGTTCCGACGCGCAGTCGAACTGCGGCGTGCTGGAGTACGTGCGGGTGGAATTCGCCGGCTTCGAGATCGGCGCCAACAACGAGTTGAACGGGCTGACGCTGGGTGGTTGTGGCGCGGCCACCATCGTTCGCCACGTGCAGAGCCATCGCGGCAGGGACGACGGCATCGAGGTATTCGGCGGCACCGTGGACCTGCGCCACGTGGTCGTCACCGGCGCGGCGGACGATGCCTTCGACTGGGACTGGGGCTGGACGGGACGGGTGCAGTTCCTGGTGATCCAGCAGTATCCCGAGGTGGGGGACAATGGCTTCGAGGGAGACAACGAGGGCAGGAACTTCGATGCCGAGCCGCGCGCGAGGCCCCAGTTCTACAATGTCACCATGGTGGGCTCGCGCAATGCCGAGGCCGGACAGCGGGCGATGACCCTTCGCGAGGGAACCGGCGGCGTGTTTCGCAACTTCATCGTCACCGGCTTCCCGCTGGAAGCCATCGACCTGCGCGACGAGCCGGTGGCGGCGCTGATCGAATCGGGGCAGCTCGTGTTCGACAACATGATCCTTCACGACATCGGTGAAGGCGGCAGCACGTTCTTTGCCACCGAGACGGGCGAGGGCGACGACGATGCCGGCTTCGAAGAGCTCCTGTACTTCGCCCGGCCCGGGGCCAATATCCTCGTCGGCGTCGATCCGTTGCTGGGCGCGCGCGCCTTCGACATCGTCGATCCGTGGATGACGCCGCCGCTGGTCTCGCCCGCCGTCAACGGCGAGGCGCCGCGCTCCGGTGCCGAGTTCTGGGACGAGGCCGCGGACTACCTCGGCGCCTTCCGGCCCGGCGAGCGAATCAACTGGATGTCCGGCTGGACGGCCTTTCCGCCGAACTGACCGGCAGGGCAGGACGTCGACCGGGGGACGCCGGCCTCGCCCGGACGAACCGGCTCGCGATTCGCGCTACCATCGGTCTGACCGATCTTCCGCATTCAACCAAACAGCGAGGTCAGACGTGGACAAAGAGCGTTACGAAAAGGGGCTATCCATTCGCAAGGACGTGCTCGGCGCCGAGTACGTGGAGAAATCACTGGCCAATGCACCCGAGTTCTCGCGCGGCTTCCAGTCGCTGCTCACCGAGTACTGCTGGGGCGAGGCCTGGGGCGACGAGACCCTGGACCGCAGGACGCGCAGCATCATCAACGTCTCCATGCTGGCGGCCCTGAACCGCATGCACGAGTGGGAGTTGCATTTTCGCGGCGCGCTGAAGAACGGCGTGACGCGCGAGGAACTTCAGTCCATCCTCAACCAGATCGCCATCTACTGCGGCGTGCCGGTGGGCGTTGAGTGCTATCGAATCGCCAACCGGGTGCTCGCCGAGGTCGACGGCGAGTAGATCCCCTGCGCGCGGTGTCTTCGCGCCGGTGGCCGCGCGCATCGTGACGCATCGACGGCGGCCTGGCGACATCGCCCGTGCGCAGCGGTCGCCGCCGTCGACCGGGCGCCGACCGGACGCCGACGAACCCCTTCCCCTTATCGCCAGCGGACGGATATATAATTTCACTGCCGCCGCTCGGCGGCAGGGCCGGCGCCGGCCGACGTCCCGAAACCCGCCGCACGAGCGGACGGCACCGGCTGCCATTCGATTCCCCATCGCTGCCCCGCCGGGGCGTGAGCCCGTGATGAACCCGCACAGCGTGACTGCCCCCCTGGACGCGGAGCAGATCGACTTCGTCCAGGGGCCGGTATCGATCAATGCCGCTTCGCGCGATGCCGCCTTCGTGCCTTCCGCGGCGCGCGGCTTCGGCTGTCGCGTGGACGACGACGGCCGGCGTATCACCGTGTTTCTTCCCTGCGGTCGCTGCGCCGACCTGCTCGCGGACCTGCGCGCCGGCGGGCCGGTCGCGGTCGTTTTCAGCCGGCCATCCACGCACCGCACCCTGCAGGTCAAGGGGCTGGCCGCGACGGTGACGCCGCTGGCGCTGGGCGACCGCGACGTGATGCTCGACTATGGTCGCCGCTTCGGCGAGGAGATCGTCATGCTCGAATTCGACGACGGCTTCGCCAACGCCATGACCGCCGGCGCCGGCGAAGACGCGGTCGCCGCCGCGTTCGTGCCGACCGCGATCTACGACCAGACGCCGGGGCCGGGCGCCGGCCGGCGCCTGACGCCGCCGTCGTGACCACGCTCGAAGGCGTTCGCGCCTGCTTCGAGGGCGTGGTGCCGTCGGTGATCGCCACCTGCGCCCTCGACGGCACCCCCAACGTGGCGGTGCTGTCGCAGGTCCACTACGTGGACGCCGGGCACGTGGCACTGTCCTACCAGTTCTTCAACAAGACACGCGAGAACATTCTCGCCAATCCGCGCGCGACCGTGCTGGTCGTGGATCCGTGCAGCGCGGCCCAGTACCGGCTGCACCTCGAGTACCTGCGCACCGAGACCGCGGGGCCGCTGTTCGAGGGCATGAAGGCCAAGCTTGCCGGCATCGCCTCGCACACGGGCATGGCCCGCGTGTTCCGCCTCATCGGCGCGGACGTCTACCGCGTGCTGCGACTGGAGCCGGTGTCCGATGCCACCAACGCACCGTCGACCGGTTCGCGAACGCTGCTTCCGGGGCTGCGCGCGGTGGCGGCAAGACTCGACGCCTGCGCCGACCTCGCCGCCCTGTTCGACGGCGTGCTCGACGCCCTCGCCGACTGCCTGGGCGTGTCGCATGCCATGCTGCTGGTGGCCGACGCGCCTCGCGACCGGCTGTATACCGTCGCCAGCCTCGGCTACGCATCCTCGGGCGTGGGCTCGGAAGTTCGCTTCGGCGAGGGCATTATCGGCGTGGTCGCGCGCGAGCGCACGCCGGTTCGCATCGGCTACGCCGCGCAGGAGTACCTCTACAGTCGCGCCACGCGCCGGGGGTTCTCGGCCGGCGCCATTGCCGACGACCTGGAGACGGAGATCCCCTTTCCCGGTCTCGCCGATTCGCGAAGCCAGCTCGCGGTGCCGGTGGCTGCCGGTGGCCGGCTCATCGGCGTCCTGTTCGTCGAATGCGCGACGGAGCTCAGGTTCACCTACGAGGACGAGGATGCGCTGGTGGTCGTCGCGCTGCTGCTGGCCCAGGCCGTCGAACGCCTGGAGCGCAGCGGTGAAGCCCCGGCAGCGGTCGCGTCGCCGCGCCTGGTCGCGCCGCCCGCGGTGGGCGCGACGATCACGGTGCGCTACTACGGTGGCGACCACAGCGTCTTCATCGACGACGAATACCTGGTCAAGGGCGTGGCCGGGGCGATCATCTGGATGTTGCTGGGCGAGCATGCGCGCAGCGGTCGCGACACATTCAGCAACCGCGAGCTGCGCCGGCATCCGTCACTGCCATTGCCGGACCTTGCCGACAACCTCGAGGCGCGGCTGATCCTGTTGCGCCGGCGGCTGGTCGAACGCTGTCCGGGCATTGCCATCGAGCGAACGGGCCGGGGCCGTTTCCGTCTCGTCGTCGACCGCCCGGTACACCTGGTCGAGGCGACCGGGCGGCGAGCGGGCTAGGCGGCCAGGGCGGCGTCGAGTTTCGCGCGGTCCGCATCCGCGAGAAGGCCGTCGGCGAGGGCGCGCACGCCGTCGAACACGGCCACCGGCGCATCGTGCCGGATGGCATGCAGCAGCCGGGCGCGCTCGTCCGGCGACACGGCGGGGATCATCCAGCGCAGGATGGTCTGCGAGTCGGACGGCGACACGGAAGCCAGGATCGCGTCGTGGATGGCGACGATTTCACTGTCGTCATAGTGCGCCCAGAGCAGCGCGTTGTTCGTGGTCTCCTCGCTCACCATGTGAACGAAGTTCTCCGCGACGAACACCGACAGTTCGTGGTACAGCCGGTGCGCCGCCGTCCGCCGCGCATCGCCGGTCGCCGTTTGCATCGCCACCACGCGCGCCGCGAGCGTGTCGATCGCGGCCTCGTGCGCCGCATGCTCCGCGGCGATCGCCAGCGTGGAGCCGGGCCGGCATGACTCCAGGGCCCGATGCACGTACCGGTTCTCCTTCTCCAGGTGGGCGCGGCACGAGGCGAGCAGGTCGCGGATGCAGCCGGCGGTGTCGGCCACGGAATCGGCATCGTCGCAGTCGATCCGACCGGCGCGCGCCAGTGAATCGATCATCATCGCCCGCAGGGCCTTGTGGATGGTGCGGTAGATGTCGAACCGGTGGGCGTTGGCGGTATAAAAGCCTGCCTCTCGATTCTCGTCCGAGACGACGGCCAGGGGGGCGCGGGACATGACGTGTTCTCCGGGTGGGTGCCTTGACGGCGGTTGAGCTTCAAGGCGGCGCAGTGTAGCGACGGGCCCGGGGTGACGATGCTAAATCATGGCTACGTGAATACTAAAAATTCACTAACGCGTGCTGCCGACGGTCGACCCGGCGGGTGGAACCGGACCAGGACCAGGGCACGCGATTCCGGGCGAGCGGGATGTCGGGCAATTCCTGCAATCCGACAAGGTGCGTCGAGGCGTCATGGGGTGCCATGGCGACGAGATGCAACGCCGTCGAATACAAAAAAACTCGCAGGATTGCCGTGAAGGGATGATGTGAACAGGCCCTACTCGCCGCCGCCTCGCCGTGCCCGGGCGAGCACGTCGACGAGGCCGCGCGTCGACGCGTCGAACGGGCCGGCATCGTCCGGGTCGCCTGACAGTGCCTTTGCAATGGGCCCGGTCAGCTGCTTGCCGAGTTCCACGCCGAACTGGTCGAACGGGTTGATGCCCCAGATCACGCTCTGCACGAACACCTTGTGCTCGTACAGCGCAATGAGCATGCCGAGCGTGAACGGGTCGAGCACCGGGTAGAGCAGCGTGTTGCTGGGACGGTTTCCCTCGAACACCCGCTGGGGCAGCGCGTCTTCGATCGCGACGTCGTCGAGTCCGGTCGCTGCCAGCTCGGCGCGTGCCTCCTCGTCGGTCCGCCCGCGCATCAGGGCGCGGGACTGGGCGAGGCAGCTGGCGGCGAGCAGGCGGTGATGATCATCCACCGGGTAGCTCGGTCTCGCGGCGAGCAGGAAATCCACCGGCACCGGGTCCGTGCCCTGGTGCAGTAGCTGAAAGAAGGAGTGCTGGCTGTTGCAGCCGGGCTCGCCGAAGACCACGGGGCCGGTGCGGTAGTCCGCGATGGGGCTGCCCTCGATGTCCACGCCCTTGCCATTGCTCTCCATGTCGAGTTGCTGCAGGTAGGCGGGCAAGCGGGACAGGCACTGGTCGTAGGGGATCACCGCGTGGCTGTGGAAGCCGAGGAAATTGCGGTACCACACGCCGAGCAGCGCCATCACCACGGGCATGTTCCGGGACAACGGCGCCTCGATGAAATGCCGGTCCATGCGGTAGGCGCCGGCCAGCAGCGACTCGAAGCGGTCCATGCCGACGGCAATCGCGACCGGCAGGCCGACCACGGACCAAAGCGAGTAGCGCCCGCCGACCCAGTCGCGGAAGCGGAACATGTTGGCGGTGTCGATACCGAAGGCCGTCACCGCCGCCTCGTTGGTCGAGACGGCGACGAAGTGCCGGGCGATGGCCGCTTCGTCGCCGATGCGTTGCATGAACCATCGTCTCGCGGTGCGGGCGTTGGTCATGGTTTCGAGGGTGGTGAAGGTCTTCGAGGCGATGACGAACAGGGTCGTGCCCGCGTCCAGGTGTTGGGTGACGCGGGCGAAGTGGCCGCCGTCGAGGTTGGAAACGAAGTGCACGCGCGGCGTGCGCGCGGCGTAGTGCGAAAGCGCCTCGCAGGCCATGGCGGGGCCGAGGTCGGAACCGCCGATCCCGATGTTGACCACGTCGGTGATGGGCGTGCCGGCGACGCCGGTCCATTCGCCGTTGCGCACCGCGTCGCTGAAGCGGCGCATGTGCTCGCGTTCCGCCGCGATCTCCTGCATCACGTCGAGGCCGTCGGCGATGAGGGCATCGTGCACCGGTCGACGCAGGGCGGTGTGCAGCGCTGCGCGATCCTCGCTCGCGTTGATCCGGTCGCCGGCGAACATGGCCTCGCGCGCGGCCTCCACGCCGCGCTCGCGGGCGAGGTCGACCAGCAGGTCCATGGTCTCGGCGCGTACGCGGTTCTTGGAGTAGTCCAGCAGCAGGTCGTCCACGGCCAGGGAAAATTCGTCGAAGCGCCCGGAGTCGGCGTCGAAGAAGTCACGCATGTGCCGGTGCGCCATCGCGTCGCGGTGCGTTTCCAGTGCGCGCCAGGCACGGGTTTGTGCGGGATTGGCCATGATCGACGGGCAGATGATCCGAGCCGGCATTCTACCAGTTGGCAGGGCGGCGTTCGGACGCGGCGCGTGGATTCGTGACAGCGGGTGTCGCCACCAGCGAAGCGGGTCGTGCGGTGCGGCGGTGCAATGGCGTCCCGGCTCCACGAACCAACGACCCATGACCGACTACACGCTTTACTACTCACCGGACAGCGCCAATCTCGTGGTGCGCATGGCATTGCACGAAGCCGGCGCCGATTACGACGCCCGGCTCGTCGACCGGGGCCGGGGCGAGCACCGCTCGGACCGGTATCGCGCGTTGAACCCGCAGGGACTGCTGCCGGTACTGGTCGACGGCGACACGGTGCTGTTCGAAACGGCGGCGATCCTTCTCTACCTCGTCGACCGGCACCCGGAGCTTGGTCCCGGCATCGATCATCCGGCGCGTGGCGATCTGTATCGCTGGCTGTTCTACCTCAGCAACACGTTGCACGCCGAGCTGCGACTGCGGTTTTATTCCGTCCGCTACGTCGCCAATGCGTCCGGTGAGGCGGGACTGCGCGGGGCGGTGGCGGCACGGCTGGCGGATCACCTGGCCATGCTCGATCGGCAGATCGGTGGGCATGACGACGGCTGGCTGCTTGCGTCCGGATTCAGCGTCTGCGACCTCTACCTCGCCGCCTGTTGTCGCTGGATGGTGCTGTATCCGCCGCAAGACCCGGTGGACCACGCTGTCATCGACGCGTTGCCGGCCCTCGGACGCCTGCTCGAGCGGCTCGGCGCGCGCGCCTCGGTGGCTTCGGCGTGCGAGCGCGAGTGGATCGAGCCGCCGTACCTGGTCCGCCCGCGCATGCCGTCGCCGCCCTCGGGCAGCGTCCTCGGTTGAGTCAGGCGTTTACCGGGCCGCGTCCACGAGCACGTCGCCGCGCAGGCTGGGCACGACGTCGTAGCAGTCGACGCGGGTCGCGAGTTCGACGTCGGCGTGAAGTCCCATGTCCGACATCATGCGTCCGACGCGCGATTCGCGAAGCACCTTGCCGAGGTCGGCGCCGGTGGCCAGCATGCGGGCGGCGATGGCGGCGTCGGTGAGCGCGAACCGGTCCGGGGCCGCCCGTGCCAGGTGTTCGGCGAGCAGCCCGGCACCGACGAAGTCCTCGATGTTGAAGCGGTGCCGGGACGCCGAGCAGACCAGCAGGATGGTGCCCTCGGCGTGGTGATCGAGCAGTCGCCGCGCCACGGCGGCGGTGTTGACGAGCGCGGCGGTGTACACGTGGGCCGCGCCGCGGCTGTTGTGCAGCGCGACGGTGCCATTGGTGGTGACGAGCACCAGGCGCCGGTCGCGCAGCGGCTCGCGCGCCAGCACCGTGGGGGCGAAGCTCGTGAAGCCTTCCGGCACTTCGGCGTCCTTCTCGCCGGCCAGCAGGGCGTTGCCGTCGCCGCGGGCCCGGGCTTCGTCGACCTCGGCCACGGTGAGCACGTCGCGGGCGCCGTCGTTCAGTGCCATGGCAATGGTGGTGGTGGCGAACAGGACGTCGAGCACCACCACGGTCTTGCCGGGAAGGCGCTCCGCTTCCAGGTGCTGCTGGTTCATGATGACGTGAAGTATCTGCATTCGTGCTCTCGATGATCGATGTCGGCGCCGGTGCCGACGGACGGATTGGGCCGGGCGTGAGTCGGGCGGGGCAGGCCCCGCTTCGTCTACAAGCCCGCCTTGAGTCGTGACGTGACCTCGTCGCGATAGGCCTCGTCCCGCGCCAGCCGTATCACGAATGCCTCGAAGGCGATGTCGGTCGCGAACGCGCCGTGGGCGCGTGACAGCACCTCGGCATTGCGCAGGCCGCGGCCCGGCCGGCCACGGGCCTCGATGTCGGCCTGGCTGACGATGTCGCCGTCGACGTGCAGGGGGCCATGATCGGTGAAATAGGCCTCGACGTTGCCGAACGTCGCGCCGTCGCCGAGCCGGGCGTCGACGCCGAGTTCCCGCCGGCCGTAGTTGCGGCCGGCGCGTTCGCTCTGATCCATCTCCTCGACCTGTTGGTCGTCGAGCCAGGTCACGGCGATCACCACGCTGACGCCGGCGCGCGGCAGCAGCGCCGCGGGAATCGCACCGTAGCTGGTGACGTGGGCGGAGTGGACGATGTCGAACCCGTCGAGCTCGCAGCGTTCGACCAGGATGGCGGACGCCGCGGGGAGGGCGCCGAACTTGCGGCACAGCTGCGCCGGTGCGCGATTGGAGCCGTAGGCGAGCACCGGCCTGCGACCACGGCGCAGCGCGGCGCGGTCGAACACGGCATGTGCATGGCCGCCGTGAAAGGCGTAGCAGGCGCCCGGCCAGCCGTAGGGATAGTCGAGCGCGCGACGCAGTGTCGCGTCGTCGGTCTCGGCGCTGGTCGCGTTCGCGGTGGCGCTCACAGGTGCTCCTCGCGCAGCCGCGCGATGCGCAGCAGGTTGGTGTTGCCGGGCACGCGAAAGGGCATGCCGGCGGTAATGATGACGTGTTCGCCGGGTACCGCGTAGGCCTCGCGCGCGGCGATGCGGCAGGCGTTGGCGACCACGGTATCGACATCGTCCGCCGCCACCGCAATCTCGGCGTGCACGCCCCAGACGAGCTGCATGCGCCGGGCCGTGGCCTGGTAGGGCGTCAGGCAGAGGATGGGGATGCGGGGACGTTCGCGCGCGGCGCGCAGGCTGGTGGAGCCGGAATCCGTGTAGGTGATGGCGACCTTGATCGGCATGATCTCGACCACGCGACTCATCGCCGCGCAGATGGCGTCGCCGCTGATGGCGTCGGGCTGCGGGGTCAGCGCGTCGATGGTCTCGCGGTAGTACGGGTCGCGCTCCGTCTCGAAGATGATCCGGTGCATGATGGACACCGCCTCCACCGGGAACTCGCCGATGGCCGTCTCGCCGGACAGCATGACCGCGTCGACGCCGTCGTAGATGGCGGTGGCGACGTCGGTGGTCTCGGCGCGGGTGGGGGTGGGCGCGGTGATCATCGATTCGAGCATCTGCGTGGCCACCACCACGGGTTTGCCGGCCCGGCGGCACACCCGCACGATGCGCTTTTGCACGCTCGGGACCTCCTCGGGCCGCATTTCCACGCCGAGGTCGCCGCGCGCGACCATGACGGCGTCGGACAGTGCGACGATCTCGTCGAGGTGGGCAATGGCGGCCGGCTTTTCCAGCTTGGTCATGATGCCGGCGCGCTCGCCCACGCGGCTGCGCAGTTCCTCGACGTCCTCGGCACGTTGCACGAAGGACAGCGCCACCCAGTCCACCGACAGTTCCAGGCCGAAGGCGAGGTCGGACTTGTCCTTGTCCGTCATCGCCGAGATGGGCAGGGTGACGCCGGGCACGTTGACGCCCTTGCGGTCGGACAGCTCGCCGCCGATCACCACCTTGCAGTTGGCATGATCGTCGCCGCACTCGACCACTTCCAGGCGGATGCGCCCGTCGTTCAGAAGCAGGCTCGCGCCGGGTTCTAGCACGTGAAGAATCTCGGGGTGCGGCAGGCAGACGCGGCGCTCGTCGCCCTGCGCTTCGTCCAGGTCGAGGCGGAAGTCCGTGCCCGATTCGAGTTCCACCGAACCGGTGCCAAACGTGCCGATGCGAAGCTTCGGGCCCTGCAGGTCGAGCAGGATGCCGATGGGGTGATCGAGGTCGCGTTCGACGGCGCGAATGCGTTCGACCCGCTCACGGTGATCGTCCGCGGTGCCGTGGCTGAAGTTCAGCCGGAACACGTCGGCGCCGGCGTTGACGAGGGCATGTATGGTGTCGACGTCGTCGCTCGCCGGCCCGAGGGTGGCGACGATCTTGGCGTTTCTGGCTGGACGCATGATGGTCAGTCTTCTGTCCCGCCGCGCGGCGCGTTCACGCCGGCGGGAGTAGGGTGAAAAGGCGCGTCCCGGTAGCGAAACACGCGATGCGCCTGATTATCGCACGGGCACGTGAATCGATCGTGACCTCAATCCTGGATGGCGAGGGCGTATCGTCCCACGGCGTCGACGGCCGCGTTCCAGCGCCGGATGTATCGATTGCGAGTGGATTCGTCCAGTGCCGGATCGGCGCGACGGTCGAGTTGCCACGCCGACGTCATCGCCTCGAGGGAATCGTAGACGCCCGACTGCAATCCCGCCAGCCGTGCCGCGCCGACGGCGGTAGTCTCGATGATGGTGGGCCGTTCCACCGTCACGCCGGTAATGTCGGCGAGACACTGCAGCAGCCAGTTGTTCGCGACCATGCCGCCGTCGACACGCAGTGCGCTGGGCGCCTGGGTGCCGTCCGCGACCATCGCCGTGAGCAGGTCGTGGGTCTGGTAGCACACCGATTCCAGTGCCGCCCGCGCGAGCTGCCCGGGGCCGGTGTCGCGCGTCATGCCGAACACCGCGCCGCGCGCATGCGGATCCCAGTGGGGCGCGCCGAGCCCGGTGAAGGCCGGCACGAGATACACGCCCTGGTTGTCACGTTGTCGCTCGGCCAGCGCCTCGCTCTCGCGGGATTCACGAATCACGCCGAGACCGTCGCGCAGCCACTGGATGGCCGCGCCGGCGACGAAGATGGATCCCTCCAGTGCATACGTGGTGCGGCCGGCGAGCCGGTAGCCGACGGTGGTCAGCAGCTTGTTGGCCGACTCGATGGCCGTCTCGCCGGTATTGAACACGGCGAAACACCCGGTCCCGTAGGTGCTTTTCATCATGCCGGGCGACGTGCACGCCTGGCCGACCAGCGCCGCCTGCTGATCGCCGGCCACGCCGCGTATGGGGATCGGCCGCCCGAACCACCCGGCGTCGGTCTCGCCGAAATCGTCGGCGCTGTCGCGCACCTCCGGCAGCATCGCCGCCGGTACGTCGAAGATGGACAACAGCTCGTCGTCCCATCGCTGCTGGTGGATGTTGAACAGCATCGTGCGACTGGCATTGGTCGCGTCGGTAAGGTGGCAGCGTCCGCCGGTGAGCTTCCAGATCAGGAACGTGTCCACGGTGCCGAAGACGAGATCGCCGCGGGCGGCGCGTTCGCGGGCGCCGTCGACCTGGTCCAGCAGCCAGGCGATCTTGGTGGCGGAGAAGTACGGGTCGAGCAACAGGCCGGTTCGCGCGCGCAACTTGTCCTCGACGTTGCGTGTGCGCAGCTCGGCGCAGGCGGCGGCGGTGCGCCGGTCCTGCCAGACGATGGCGTTGTAGATCGGCTGACCCGTGCGGCGGTCCCAGACGAGGGTCGTCTCGCGCTGATTGGTGATGCCGATGGCGGCGAATCGTTTCGCGTCGTCGCCGACCACTTCGCGACACACGGCGAGGGTGGTGGACCAGATCTCGCCGGGATCGTGTTCCACCCAGCCGTCGGCCGGGTAGATCTGCTCGAATTCCTGCTGCGCCGTGCGCAGTCTGTTGCCCGCGGCATCGAAGGCGATGGCGCGGGAACTGGTGGTGCCCTGGTCGATGGCCAGTAACAGCGGCTCGTTCATGGACTGTGCTCTCCTGCGTCTCTTGGTCGTTTGTCGTTATTCTGGATCAATTCGCCCTGACAGCGCCCCGGGAAGGGTGTTCGCGCGGTTCGTTCTTGAGACTTCACGCGAGAAAAATCCGATAAACAGCGCTACAGCGGAGATTTTCGTTTTCCGTGGTTACATTTTCACATTTCTGTTTGTTTATATCAAAACGAACATCTAGAATGAACATTCCGATTCACATACCACAACTACAGGAGGAGCCATGAATCGAAGGCTCAAGCTATCGATCGTGATCGGCGCCCTGCTGGTTCCGCCCGTGGCCCATGCCGGCACGGCGGAAGCGGAGCGCTGGATAAACGATGAGTTCCAGCCCTCGTCGCTCTCCAGGGAAGAACAGATGAAGGAAATGGAGTGGTTCATCCAGGCGGCGGAACCGTTCAAGGGCATGGAGATCAACGTCCTCTCCGAAACCATTCCCACCCACGAGTACGAGTCGAAGACGCTGGCGACGGCGTTCGAGGAGATCACCGGCATCAAGGTCAACCACCAGCTGCTCGGCGAGGG
>JAUIDF010000345.1 GCA_030429125.1 Gammaproteobacteria bacterium
CCGGCAGGCTGCCGGCGGCCATGCGGGCCACGATCTTCCAGTGGATGTTACGGCGCGACTGGTGAATCACCACGCCCGCGGACTTGGTAATCGCCGCGTACACGAGGTCTGTGCCGACAGCCACCGCGGGCGGGATGCCGTAGAGAATGAGGGCCGGCGTCATCACCGCGCCGCCGCCGACACCGGTCAGACCGACGAGTACACCGACCCCCAGGCCGGTCAGTACGAGCATGGAATCCATGGTGCGCTTGTCCGCGAGAGTTCAACCGGCCTTTCTCAGGTTGCCGGCATGAAGCCCGCATTCCTTCTGGGACACGTCTTCCCACCACCAGCGGCCTTCGCGCTCGTGCTGGCCGGGCAGCACGCCGCGGGTGCAGGGCTCGCAGCCGATGCTGACGTAGCCGCTCTCGTGCAGGGCGTTGTAGGGCACGTCGTTGGCGCGGATGTAAGCCCAGACATCGGCCGAGCGCCACTGCGCGAGCGGATTGAATTTCACCAGCCTGCCTTCGCGGCCGCTGAACGCGGCATCGTTCTCGATCGTGGCGAGCTCGTGGCGGGTACCGGTGCTCTGGTCGCGGCGCTGGCCGGTAATCCAGGCATCCAGCGTCGAGAGCTTGCGCCGCAGTGGTTCGACTTTTCGAACCTGGCAGCACGCCTTGTGACCACGCTCGTAGAAATCGAACAGTCCCTGCTCGCGGACCAGGGACTGAACGGACTCGGTATCCGGAAACAGGATTTCCAGATCCAGCTCGTAGCGGTCACGAACCGTGTCCAGGAACCGGTAGGTCTGCGGATGCAGGCGTCCGGTATCCAGCGTGAACACCGCCACGTCCGGTCGGATCTTCGTCGCCATGTCGATCAGCACGACGTCCTCTGCGCCGCTGAAGGACAGCGCGATCCGCTCGAAATGATCCAGCGCCAGGGCAAGAACTTCTCGCGGGTCGTCGGCGTGCCTGAATCCGTCCAGCGTCGATCCCGGCGAGGCGATTTCTGCGCTCATTGCTTCACTCCCTGTTTGGTTTGTGCCGATTGGCGGCGCGCAATCGAGGCGAGCCGTCGCTCGCGGTAGGCGCCGTTAAGGTAGCGCGGCCGATCGTCCGCGCTCATGCCGTTGTCCAGCACCACGTCACGAATGCCATAGCGTTCGAGCAGGGTCACCTGGTCGGGAAGCAAGTCCCCGCGCACCTCGATGACGCCGTCGAACGACGCCGATTCGACCAGTGCACGCACCTGCGAAAACACCCGCCCGTCAGTGAAGGACGGCACCTGTATGCGCACCCGTTCCGCGCCCGCCGCCCGCTCGATCAGCTCGTGGACGTCGAACGCGGTATCGATCTCCACGACGCCGCCATGAATGCGCTCACTGGACATAGACTGGCTCCTTGAACGGCGCAATGCCGATGCGGCGATAGGTCGACAGGAACGGCTCGTTCCGGTCGATGCGATGGTCGAGGTAGGTATGCACGATGGACGCCACCGCGTCCGCCACCGCGTCCCGCGACACGGCGGGGCCCAGGCGGTCTCCAAGCGCGGCGTTTTCGCCAGAGCTGCCGCCGAGCGTGATCTGGTACCACTCCTCGCCGCGCTTCTCGACACCGAGGATGCCGATATGTCCGACGTGATGATGGCCACAGGCGTTCATGCATCCGGAGATGTTGATGCGCAGCTCGCCGACGTCGTGAACCGCGTCGATCTCGCCGAAAAGCCGGTTGATCTCCTCCGCCACCGGTATCGAGTGGGCATTGGCGAGGCTGCAGTAATCCAGGCCCGGGCAGCAGATCATGTCCGTCAGCTCGCCGATGTTTGGCGTCGCCAGGCCTAGCCCCGCCAGCACCTCGAACACGGCATGAAGTTCGTCCACCCGCACGTGCGGCAGCAACAGGTTCTGCGTATGGGTGGTTCGGATTTCCGACAACGAGTAACGGTCGGCGAGGTCGGCGACGGCGTCCATGCGCACGGCGTCGAGATCCCCGGGCGCCTGTCCGGGCGCCTTGAGCGAGATGAACACGGCGCGATAGCCGGCATGCCGGTGCTCGACCGTGTTGCGATCGACCCAGCGCTGGAACCGCGGATCCATGAGCCGATGCGCCGCGAAATCGGCGGTGTCCACCACCGGTTCGAACACCGGTCCCGCGAAGCGCGCACGAATGGCCGCGAACTCCGCCTCGTCGAGGGGCGGGACGGTTTCGCGCACGTGGCGCCACTCGTTCTCGACCATCTCCCGGAAGCGCGCGATCCCGGTCTCCCGCACCAGGATCTTGATACGCGCCTTGTACTTGTTGTCGCGTCGACCGAGCTGGTTGTAGACCCTGAGGATGGCGTCGAGGTAGGCGATCAGTTCCTGCTTCGGCAGGAAATCGCGAATGACCTCGCCGATCACCGGGGTGCGGCCGAGACCGCCGCCGGCAAGAATGCGAAAACCGGTCTCGCCCCCGTCCGCGCGAACGATCTGTACGCCGATGTCGTGAAGCAGCGTGGCCGCCCGGTCAATGGGCGCACCCGTCACCGCGATCTTGAACTTGCGCGGCAGGAACAGGAACTCGGGGTGCAGGGTGAACCACTGCCGGATCACCTCGCACCACGGCCTCGGATCCTCGATCTCGTCCGCGGCGAGGCCGGCGAGGTGGTCGGTGGTGATGTTGCGCACGCAGTTGCCGCTGGTCTGCATGGCGTGCATCTGCACGCTGGACAGGTCCTCGAGAATGTCCGGCGTCATCTCCAGGGCGGGCCAGTTGAACTGGATGTTCTGGCGCGTGGTGAAGTGACCGTAGCCGCGATCGTACTCCCGCGCGATTCGGGCGAGCATGCGCATCTGGTCGGCGTGCAGCGTGCCATAGGGAATGGCCACGCGCAGCATCGGCGCGTGCAGTTCGAAGTACAGTCCGTTCATGAGCCGCAGCGGGCGAAACTGGTCCTCGCTGAGGCGGCCTTCCAGGTAGCGCACCGTCTGCTGCCGAAACTCGGCGACGCGACGCGTCAGCAGGTTGCGGTCGAACTCGTCGTAGGCGTACACGTCTTATCCTCCAGTGCAGGGGCAGTCGAAGCCCGGAATCTCCCGGCTTCGCGTTGCCGGAGAGAGAACCCTACACAAGAGGACTAATGACTAGAAAGAATATATTTTTATTTTTTTATTACATTTGGTTATAAGGAAATCGGCGACGACGGCGTCCTTCAGGCAGGGCAATCCGGACCGAAACTCCCTTCAGGGCGCGGCTTGCCGGACGCTTTGAGGGTCCAGCGCCCTTCGTCGTGACAATGCGCCCGGGCAGGCATGTTCAGCGGCGCCCAGCGATACCCGACGCCGCTGCCC
>JAUIDF010000346.1 GCA_030429125.1 Gammaproteobacteria bacterium
CTTGGCGTAGTGGGCCAGCTCGTCGGGCTCGTGCGCGCGCAGGCGGGCCAGCGCCCCCCAGTCGAAACTCGCGTCCATGCGCCGGGCCATCAACGCGGCCTGGGTTTCGAGGCTCGGCGCCCCGTCGATCTTCATGTTGGCCAGCTCGGGAAAGCCGTGCCTCAGTTGCGCCGCGAGCCAGCGCGGGTGGCTCAGCGCGTCCAGCGCGAGTCGCGGTCCGGGCCTGAACGGCACGCGAAAGCCGCTGCGCAGGTCGCGCAGCCGCTTGCCGTTGACCGGCACGTCGGTGGTGAGAACGAGGACGCGGTAACCGGCATCCCAGGCCCGCCGCGTCAGCCCGTCGGCGAGTTCGCGCGTGACCACGTACAGCTGGAACCAGTGTTCGCCGTCAACGCGACGGGCCAGCTCCTCGATCGTCGTCGTGGCGGCGGTTGAGAGACAGAACGGAATGCCGGCCAGGGCGCACGCGCGCGCCAGGGCGACGTCGCCGTCCGGCCAGAGAATGCCGTTCAGGCCCGTCGGCGCAACCACGAACGGCCAGGGTCGCTTCTCGCCGAACCACTCGGCGGATGGATCGGGACGGGAGACGTCGACGAAACGCCGCGGACGCAGGCGGATGCGGGCGAACGCATCGGTGTTTCGCGCCAGGCCGCGCTCGTTCCCGGCGCCGCCGTCGAGATAGTCGAATACGGCACGCGGCAGGCGGGCCCGTGCCCGTTGCCGGGCGTGTTCAACGTCGATGAATGCCATGCGAGTGCGTCAATCGCGGTTTGATCCGGTGCGCGCCGTCGACGCTGCCGCGCGGACCCCATGGCGGTCGACGACCGGGGTCACGGTGGCCCGCGGTGCCTGACGCGGGACCGGACGATCGACGACGGCGCGCCGGTTTCTGCAAAGTGTACCTTGCCGGCGCTATCGTCGATGACGAAAGCCGATATCGCGGCGTGCGCTTGCGGGCCCCCGATGGTTCCATAAGACTGGCCGGACGATCGAGCCGGTATCCGGCGCCGCGATGGCAATGGACCGACGCTGGACGAGACCATCACCTGGGAGAGAATGATGAAACGACGCAGTTTTCTTGGCCAGACCGGCATTGCCGGCATTCTTGCCGCCGGCGCCGCGCCGGCCGTTGTCGCGCAATCCAGTATCCGCTGGCGCCTCGCGCACAGTTTCCCGCGTTCGCTGGAGACGGTGTTTGGCGGCGCCGAGCTGTTCGCCGAGCGCGTCGGCGAGATGTCGGGCGGCCAGTTCACCATTTCCGTGCACGGCCCCGGCGAACTCGTGCCGCCGTTCGGTGTGCTCGACGCGGCGCAGGATGGCACGGTGGAATGCACGCACACGGCGTCGAACTTCTTCGCCGGCAAGGACGAGACCTTCGCACTGAACGGCATTCCCTTCGGCATGACCTACCGCCAGCTGAACGCCTGGCAGTACGAGGGCGGCGGCCTGGACCTGATGCGCGAGTTCTATGCCGACTACAACATCATCAGTTTTCCGATGGGCAACACCGGCGTACAGATGGGCGGCTGGTACCGTGACGAGATCAACGGCCTCGACGACCTGAAGGGGCTGAAGCTGCGCGTGTCGGGCCTGATCTCGGGACAGGTCTACGAGCAGCTGGGCGTGGTGCCCCAGAGCATTCCCGGCGGCGAGATCTACCAGTCCCTCGAGAAGGGCACCATCGACGCCGTGGAGCTGTCCGGCCCCTACGACGACGAGAAGCTCGGCTTCTACAAGGTGGCCAAGAACTATTACTTTCCGGGATGGCACGACGGCAGTCCCCAGGTCGATCTCTTCGTCAATCGCGATGCCTACGAGGCATTGCCCGCCGAGTACCAGGCCATCGTCGCCGCGGCGGCCATGCAGGCGCACGTGGCCGTCATGTCGCGCTACGACGGACTCAATCCGCCGGCACTGCGGCGCCTGGTCGCCGAGGGCACCCAGCTGCATCGTTTCCCGCGCGAGATCGTCGAGGCTGGCTACACCGCGGCCATGGACCTGTACGCCGATATCTCCGCTCGCAACCCGCGCTGGAAGAAGGTGTACGATTCCTACGCGGCGTTCCAGAAGGATCAGAATCTCTGGTTCGGCATTGCGGAGGCCGGTTACAACGGCTTCGTGCAGTCGAAGAACTGATCGGGGCGGCGCGTCCAGAGCCACACCCGGGGGACTGCCGCCAGTCGACATGAAGATGTTGCTCGCACTGTCCGTGCTCGTCGATTCGGCGAGCACGGCGATCAACCGTTTCCTGCGCTGGACGATCCTCGTGATCGTGTTCATCAGCGCGGGTAACGCCGTGTCGCGCAAGTTCTTCGACCTGTCTTCCAACGCCTTCCTCGAGATCCAGTGGTACCTGTTCTCGGCCGTCTTCCTGCTGGGCGCGGGTTACGTCTTTCTGCGTAACGACCACGTGCGTGTCGACGTCGTGTCACAGCGGCTGACGCCGGGTGCCCGCGCCTGCATCGATCTCGCCGGCATCGTGCTCTTTCTCGTCCCGTTCTGCGTGTTCCTCGTCTACCAGTCGTGGCCCATCGTGGCCGGCGCGTGGCAGAGCGGGGAGGTGTCGCAGAATGCGGGCGGATTGCTGCGCTGGCCGGTGTACCTGCTGCTGCCCGTCGGCTTCGTGCTGTTGCTGTTGCAGTCGCTGTCCGAGGCAATCAAGCGCGTCGCGTTTCTGCGCGGCCTGATTCCGGACCCGGCGCCGGTGTCGGACCCCGCCGGCGGCGACGACGTACTCGGGTCCTGACCGGGTCGAGCCGGGTCCCAGCGTTCGATGAGCTTCGCCGCGGATCACTTCGTACCCCTGCTGTTCCTTGGGCTGTTCGTCTTCCTGCTGAGCGGGTTTCCGGTCGCCTTCGTGCTGTGTGCGGTCGGCCTGGTGTTCGGCGTTCTCGGCATCGCGCTCGATCTCTTCCCGCCCGAGATGCTGCAGGCGGTCCCGCTTCGCATCATCGGCATCATGCAGAACGACACCATCCTCGCGGTGCCGTACTTCACCTTCATGGGCATCGTGCTGCAGAAGTCCGGCATCGCCGAGGACCTGCTGCACCGGGCCGAGCACCCGCGGCAGGCGCGGCGCCGCCTGGAATTCCGCCGAGGCCGTGGGGCCATCCGGCTCGTGCAGGCGGAACATCGTCTTCGCCTTGCCGTCATCGCCCTCGCGAAAGATCATCTCGCTGTCGATGCGCGACACCCGCGCGACCTCGCCGAGCATGGCGTCGACCTCGGCCCGGGAGAACAGTTCGGGAAAGACAAGGAAGCCGTCTCGCTCGTAGCGCTCGAGC
>JAUIDF010000347.1 GCA_030429125.1 Gammaproteobacteria bacterium
CTCATTCGTCGTAGCGCCGGCGTCGCCGAAGCCACCGTCAATGCCGGTCCGATCGCGCTCAATACGACCAGCCAGGACGTGAGCGTGAATGGCGCCGAGGTGGAGATCACGGCCTTCGAGTATCGTCTGCTGCACTACCTGATGATGAATCGCGGCAAGGTCGTCTCGAAGTCCGAGCTGGTCGAGCACATCTACGATGAAGATCGTGACCGTGACAGCAACGTTATCGAGGTCTTCATCGGCCGGCTGCGCAAGAAGCTGGACCCGGACGGAGAGATCAATCCCATTCAGACGTTGCGCGGCCGCGGCTACCGCCTGAACCCCTCGTTGAAGGAATAGCCGTGCGGCGAAGGCGCGTCGCCCGGGCGTCTGGTTTCTTCGGTTCGCTGCGTGCCCGCCTGCTCGCCGTTTCGGCCGTCGTCATGCTCGGCTTTACCGCGCTCGCCGTGGGGGTATTGGACAATGCCTTCGAGCGAACCGCGCGTGGCTCGGTGCAGGAGCAACTCAATGCACAGCTCTACGCCCTGCTGACCGCCGCGGAGATCGACGCCGGCGGCAACATATTTTTTCCGGAGCGGCTGGCCGAGCCGCGATTCTCGGTAGCCGGATCGGGACTGTACGCCTTTGCCTATGACGAGGGCGGCCGGCAGGCCTGGCGCTCTAACTCGGCCGTGTCGCCCTCGGTCGAGCCGGCGGTACGGCTGATGCGCCTCGGCGAGTCCAGCTTCGACCGCGAGATCACCCCGCGTGGTATCGCGGAGTTCGTGCTTCGGTTTGGCGTGGCATGGGAATCGGGTGCCGGCGAGCAACGCGATTTCACCATCGTCGTCGCCGAGGACCTGACCCGGTACCGGGCCCAGATCGTCGCCTTTCGCACCAACCTGTTCTTTTGGGGCGCCGTTGGTATCGGCGCGCTGGTCCTGCTCCAGTTCGCCATCCTCAACTGGGCGCTGCGACCCCTGTCCGCCGTCACCCGCGAAATCCAGCGGGTGGAGCAGGGCACCCAGTCGCTCATCGAGGGCGACTACCCGGACGAGATCTCGGGGCTGACGCGCAATATCAACCGCCTCATCGAGAGCAGTCAGCGCTCGCTGCAACGATACCGCAATTCCCTCGGCGATCTTGCCCACAGTCTCAAGACGCCGCTGGCCGTTCTGCGCGGTCTGTCCGAGGAGCCCTCGCGCGACGGTGCGGTCCGCGACACGCTCGCCGAGCAGACGCGTCGCATGGCCGACATCGTCGATTACCAGCTCAAGCGCGCCGCGAGTTCCGGCAGCGATGCCGCGGTGCGCGCCCTCGGGGTAAAGTCGGTGGCCGACAAGATCGTGCGCACGCTGGCCAAGGTCCACGCCGATCGGGGTATTCGATTCGAAGTCGATATCGACGAGCGCCTGCAGGTGATGATGGACGAGGGCGACCTGATGGAAGTATTGGGTAATTTGCTCGAGAACGCCTGCAAGTGGTGCGAGTCGCACGTCGCGATACGGGCGGCTTCCGAGTCCGCCGGGGTACGGATTCGCGTGGAGGACGACGGGCCCGGTGTGGACCCGGACGTGGCCCGGGACGTGCTGCGCCGCGGCGTACGTGCGGACCAGACCACCCCCGGCCAGGGTATAGGCTTGTCGGTGGTGCGTACCATCGTCGAGAGTTATGACGGATCGGTCTCCATCGACGCCTCGACCCGTGGCGGCGCCAGCGTCAGGGTGACCATTCCGCGGCGCTGATCGGAAACCGGGCACCGGGAATCGTCCAAATTGCGACGCCTTTGGCTTTGCCGACGAACCCCGTCGTCGCTCGCCGGCGCGCATCGCTTCCCCTGCCCGGTCGATTCGACTATGTTGCCGCGCCGTTGCGCGAATTGTCTGCACCGGTCGCGCTGAACCGACAAGATACAACCGGGGGCAACCCGGACCAGACGGAGGTTTCGATGCGAATTCTTTTTGCCGACAAGTTCCCCGCCCACTGGATCGAGCGACTCGAGGGCGGCGGTCACGGCATTCGCTTCGAGCCGGACCTGGGCGCCGCCGATCTGCCCGGTGCGCTCGGCGACGTCGAAGTGCTCGTCGTGCGCAGTACGCGGGTCGAGGCCGCCGCGCTGGAGGCGGGCACGTCGCTTCGCCTGGTGATTCGCGCCGGCGCCGGCACCAACACCATCGACCGCGACCGCGCCCGCGAACTCGGCATCGCGGTGTGCAATACGCCCGGGCGCAATGCCGCGGCAGTGGCGGAACTCGCCATGGGACTGATCATCTGCCTCGACCGCCGGATTCCCGACAACGTCGCCGCGCTGCGCGCCGGCGCCTGGGACAAGCAGCGCTATTCGAAGGCCGCCGGATTGAAGGGAGCCGTGCTCGGCGTGCTCGGCATCGGCGCTATCGGCACGGCCCTGCTCGAGCGCGCCCATGCCTTCGGCATGCGTCTCGTGGTGATCGACAAGCCCGGTCGCGATCGCGAGGCCGAGGCCGCGCTGGATCGCCTCGGCGTGGAGCGCGTCGCCGACGCCGAGACGCTCGCCGGTTGCGTCGACTATCTCAGCCTGCATCTTCCCGCGACGCCGGAAACGACGGGGATCGTCGACGCGAGGCTGCTCGCGGCGATGAAACCCGGCGCTGCTATAATCAATACGTCCCGCGGCGAACTCGTCGACGAGGCGGCCCTGGTCGAGGCGATGAACGATCGGGGCCTGCGCGCCGGCCTGGATGTGTATGCCGACGAGCCTGCCTCGCCGCAAGGCCGGTTCACTTCGCCGCTTGCCTCTCATCCCAATGTCTACGGCACCCACCATATCGGCGCGTCCACCGGGCAGGCGCAGGATGCGGTTGCCGAGGGCGTGGTCGACGTGATCGACGCATTCGCCGGCGGGACGACCATCAACTGCGTCAACCAGGTCGCCTGACAGGCGGCCGCCTGCACTCACGGAGACTGCAATGAACGATTCTGAAGGTACGAACCGCGTTTACAATTTCAGCGCCGGTCCGTGCACGCTGCCCCTGGAAGCTCTCGTCGACGCCCAGGCCGAGTTCGTCGAGTACCAGGGATCGGGCATGTCCCTCATCGAGATGAGCCATCGCGGCAAGCACTTCATGGCGGTGCACGAAGAGGCCAGGACCCTCGCCAAGCGGGTATTTCACTGTCCCGACGAGTTCGAGGTGCTGTTCCTGCAGGGCGGCGCCACGCTGCAGTTCGCGATGGTACCGATGAACCTGCTCGGCGCGGGCCGGCGCGCCGGCTACGTCAACAGCGGATCCTGGGCCAAGGGCGCGATCAGCGACGCG
>JAUIDF010000348.1 GCA_030429125.1 Gammaproteobacteria bacterium
GCCGATGCTGGGCTCGTCGAGCACGAACAGGGTATTGACCAGCGAGGTGCCGAGCGCGGTGGTCAGGTTGATGCGCTGCACTTCGCCACCGGACAGCGTGCGCGACTGGCGCGACAGGGTCAGGTAATCGAGTCCCACTTCGACCAGGTAGTCGAGCCGCGCGCGGATGGTGTCCAGCAGCAGCTCCGAGGCCTCGTCCAGCGGCGCGGGAAGGTGAATCCGCCGAAAAAACTCGCGCACCGCGCCGATGGGCAGGCCCGATACATCGGCCATGTTCAAACCGGGTTGCCCTTCGAGCACGTCGTCCGGGACGTTCGCGCCGGCGGGCTTGAAGCGCCGCGCCGGGCACAGCACGGCGTCGGCGTCGGCCTTCGAACCGATGCGCCACAATAGCGACTCCGGCTTCAGCCGCGCGCCCCGGCAGGACGGACACTCGTCGTAGGCGCGATAGCGCGACAGCAGCACGCGGATGTGCATCTTGTAGGCCTTGGACTCGAGGTAGTCGAAGAAGCGGCGCACCCCGTACCAGCCGCCGCTCGTGGACTTCCACGTCCAGTCGGCGTCGCCCTCGAGCACCCACCGTCGGTCCTTTTCGTCGAGATCCTTCCACGGCACGTCCGTTGGCACGCCGAAGCGGCGGCAATGCCTGATAAGGTCGCGCTGGCACTCGTCGTAGCTGTCGGTCTGCCACGGCTTGACGGCGCCCTCGGCCAGCGACTTGTTCTCGTCCGGCACCACCAGGCGGTAATCGATCCCCATCACGCGGCCGAATCCCCGACAGGCCTCGCAGGCGCCCACCGGCGAATTGAAGGAGAAGGAATTGGCAATGGGATCGGTGTAGTCGCGGTCGCAGTCCGGGCAGTGCAATCCTTCCGAGTAACGCCAGTGCCGTGCGGGGCTTCCTTCCCGATCGAGGACGGTGACGCCCATTCGCCCTCGACCGGCGCGCAGCGCGGCCTCCACCGCCTCGGTAACGCGATCGCGCCGGCCGCTCTCGAGCCGCACCCGGTCCTGGGTCACGCGCAGGCGGTTCGCGCCGACGGCCTCCACCCGCGTGTAACCTTGACGCGCCAGTTCCGCCCGCACCTTGTCCCCGGCGACGGCGCCGCTCAGCGCAATGTCGAAAGTGACCACGGCCCGCTCGCCCTCGCCGCGCCGCAGCAGGTCGGCGACGATGGCGCCGGCGTGATCGCGGCGCACCTCGCGTCCGCAACCGGCGCAGAACAGACGCGCCGCGCGCGCGAAGAGCAGCTTCAGGTGATCGTTCAGCTCGGTCATGGTGCCGACCGTGGACCGCGAGTTGCGCACCGGGTTGGTCTGGTCGATGGCGATCGCCGGCGGAATGCCCTCGATGGCGTCCACGGCGGGCTTGTCCATGCGGTCCAGGAACTGGCGAGCATAAGGCGAAAAGGTCTCGACGTAGCGGCGCTGGCCCTCGGCGAAGACGGTGTCGAAGGCCAGCGACGACTTGCCGGAGCCGCTCGGCCCGGTGATCACCACCAGTTTGCCCAGCGGGAGCTCGAGGTCGAGGTTCTTGAGGTTGTTCTGGCGCGCACCGCGCAGGCGAATCACGTGATGGGGCATCGGGCGGCGGCGTCTTGAGGAATCGGGGTTCAACCGGGCCGTATGATTATCGGTGTTCACGGCAATGGGCTCAATTCGTCATGCAGGCACTCCGGCACGCGACCGAGCCGCCGGGTGGCGCGATCCCGGCAACCGGCCACGCCTTGCACGCGCCGGTGAATTCCTCCACGATTGGTCGGAAGACGTGGTCTTCGCCAGTCAAGGGTGCGTCACATGAACGATACGAGCCATTCACCCGGGAACCGCGAGTTGCCCGCCAACGATGTCTCCGTACACGCGGCGGAGCCGGTTGGCGTGTGGAGAACCTGCCAGACATACGACGACTACGCGCATTGCCGCGACCGGCCCATCGCCGAGCCCGGGCAACGCGCGACCGGTCATCGCGGCCGGCGCGCGGGCATTTCCGGTTGCCTGATCGTCAGGAACGAGTCAAAAAATCTCGCCGCCTGCCTGGAGAGCATCAGGGACCGGGTCGACGAAATCGTCGTGGTCGACACCGGATCCACCGACGGAACCCAGGACATCGCGCGAGCGTACGGTGCGCGAGTGATCCAGTCCCGGTGGAACGACAGCTTCGCCGAGGCACGAAACGTTGCCCGCGACCATGCCCGCGGGGAATGGATACTCGCGATCGACGCCGACGAGGTCTTGTTGCCGTCTTCCGGCGACTACCTGGACCAACTGGTGCGCGACGACTCGGTGTGCGCGTACTACGTACTGTTCCGGCGCCGCACCCGTCTGACGCGCAACTGGCAACTCAAGCTCTACAGGCGGCTGACCGCGCTGCGACACCGGTCCGTCATTCACGAGGGAATCACGCCGGGTCAACTTCGCGCCGCCAGCGGGAAGCATATCGGCCGCTGCATGCTGCGCTTCGATCACTACGGCTATGACGGGGACCTGACCGCGAAGCACGAACGAAACCTGCCGCTGCTCGTCAGGGCGCTGCAATCCGAACCGGACGAGATCGACAAGGTGTATATCTGGGGCCATCTCGGCGACGTGTACGCCGCGCTCGGCGATCCCGAGTCGGCGGAACGCGCATGGCGGCGCGGCGTCGCCATTCTCGGGCGCTATTCGCGACACCATCCCGCCCACTGCTCCGTGCATCTTGCCCTGCTGACCCACCTGGTATCCACCGGCGTGGACGCAAAGTCGCTGCTGAAGGAGACGGAACGCTTTTTTCCCGGCAACCTCCAGACGACGTGGATCAAGGGTCACTGGCTGATATCCCGCGGACGATTCAGCGACGCCCGCGTCGAGTTCGAGCGCCTCACCCAGAGCGGCGGTGCCGACAATCTGGACAAATGGGTCGCCTACGATCGTCGGCTGTTCGACGAACTGCCGTGCCGCATGATCGCGTTCTGCCGCGATCGACAGGATACCGGCGAAACACGACCCGATGCCTGCGAAAGACCCGTGCGCGTGAACTGATCCCGGATTCACATGATGACGTCAGGACGGTCGGGCGTTCAGTTTCTGCCGAATCAGCGCCGCGTCGGCATCGGAAACGGCTTGCAGCTGGAGCCCTCGTTCGTCGAGCATGTACGCATAGTCCGCCTGGAAGGTATTGTCGGGATCCTCGACGGCGTATTTGCGCACCCTTGAACGGCGCAGCTCCGCGGTCATGCATCCGGTATGGTAGGCGACGTGTTCCGGGTGGACCATGTCGATCACCTTG
>JAUIDF010000044.1 GCA_030429125.1 Gammaproteobacteria bacterium
AAGCCCTTTCGACAATCGACAACAGTTCAGGGATTTAATGCGTCACCTCAACGCACTTGGCGGAGTTTCGATTCTTGATGTCTATGAGAGACCTGAGTTGCGATCAATGATACGAGAAAAAATTACGGAAATCCGAAACGCAGAAAACACGCACCTTAACCAATAGTACTAGTTTCAGTGGTAGACAATCTCACCCGATCTCAGCGTTCTTATGCAATGTCGCGGATACGGAGCAGCGGCAATAAGTCTACTGAGCTCGCAATGATTGAATTGTTCAGACGATACTCTATTACCGGATGGAGAAGGCACTACCAAGTAAAGGGAAGGCCAGACTTCGTGTTTTTATCAAACCGTCTAGCAGTTTTCGTGGACGGTTGCTTTTGGCACGGTTGCAGTAGATGCTATTCTGTTCCAAAAAGCAATGTCGCCTATTGGACAAAAAAGATTTCGAGGAACATTAAACGAGACCGGCAGGTAACGGAATCGATGAGAGAGCGAGGTTGGGCAGTCGTAAGAGTAAAAGAGCACGCGCTTCGCGAACGGCCACAATACGTCGCGCGCAGAATAATCCGTCTTCTCTAGATAACCGATTTGGAAACGTTTTTTGTATTAGCGAAAGCGTCGAAACTTTGAGGTTCTACCTTGGATATCTTGGATAGTAAAGTAGGTTCGCTCTGAACTAGCCTCACCCCTAATTTTACGTAAACCCACCATTTCTTTGCTAGCGACTGCCAACATGAGGGCTTACAAAGCCGCCGATGTCTGGCCATACTAAGTTCACTTCACCGACGAATGTACCGCTCTCGCGTCAGTACAAACGTGGGTATAGTCGACCAAATTTGGAACTTAAGTGGTGGCCAGGGACAGAATCGAACTGCCGACACGGGGATTTTCAGTCCCCTGCTCTACCGACTGAGCTACCTGGCCATCGGGGGGTGCTTGGGGCGCCTTGTTGGGGGGTTGGGGGGCGCGCCCGCGGGTGAGCGGCGGATTTAAATGCATTCGGCGGGGACAGTCAAGCCCGCGGCGGGTGGGGGATCGGGACGGATGGATCATCGGCAACGGTGGGGGTCTCGGGCGGGGTTGGGGCGGTGGTATAGTCGATTTCATTGCCAGTTTCCTGTGCGGCCCGGGGCCGCGACCGATGATCGAGATCAACTACTGCATCCAGTGCGGCGCGGGCGTCGAGTTGCGCGTGCCGGCCGGGGACAACATGCCGCGGCACGTGTGCGACGCGTGCGGGACGATCCAGTACCAGAATCCGAAGATCGTGGCGGGGTGCATTCCCGAGTGGCAGGGGCGAATACTGCTCTGCAAGCGGGCCATCGAGCCGCGCTACGGGCTGTGGACGATTCCGGCGGGGTTCATGGAGAACCGCGAGACGGTGGAGCAGGCGGCGGCGCGGGAGACGGACGAGGAGGCGATGGCGCGGGTGGAGATTGCCGGGCTGTACGGGGTCTACAACATTCCGCACATCAGCCAGGTGTACATGATTTTCCGCGGCGACCTGGTGGACGGCGAGTTCGCGCCGGGGCCGGAGAGCCTGGAGACGGCGTTGTACTCCGAGGAGGAGATTCCGTGGGAGGAGATGGCCTTCCCGGTGGTGGTGCGGGCGCTTCAGCGGTACTTCGAGGACCGGCGCCGGGGGATGTTCGAGCCGTTCATCGACGAGATTCAGCCGATGAAGCGCTGACTCGACGCAGGAGGCGCAGGCGGGGCGGCCGGATTTGCCGTCGTGGCGATTGTGATCCGTTCAATGCATTCGAGGAGTCATGACATGACAACAAGTACGATGCGCGTCACGCTGGCGCTGTTGGTGGCGATTCTCGGGTTGTTCACGGCGTCTCTGTCGACCGCCGCCGAGAAGCAGAAAGTGGTCTACCACGTGGCGGACGAGGACAAAGTGAAGTTCGCCCTCAACAATATCCGCAATCACATCGTCGGGGTCGGCGGCAAGGGCAACGTGGAGATCATTCTCGTCGTTCACGGCCCCGCGTTGAAGGCATTCCACGACATCCAGGCCATGGACGACGTGCGCGCGACGGTGGCGTCGCTACAGGGGGACGACGTGGAGTTCAACGCCTGCGGCAACACCATGCGCGCGCAGCAGGTGGAAAAGGACGGGCTGCTGGACGGTATGATTCCCGTCGAACAGGGCGGCGTGGTGCGCATCGCCGAACTGCAGCAGGCGGGGTATCTCTACATTCGGCCGTGAAGTCGATGCCAAATCACGGCTTCGCCGGATTCGGCCTGCATCAGGGTTGATGCCGTGTAGTCTGTTGTTTTGCTACAGGTCTTAATCCGGCCACGAGCGTCTCGGGTGCGATATCCTGCTCGTGCGGCCACGTGACCGCGCCGAGGACGATCCCTACCCGGGAGAAGTACTGCTTGTCTCGAAGTTCGCGAAAAACGCCATGTTCCAGGAAGGGTTTTAGGTCGAAAACACCGTCGCGGCCATCCTCGAGCTCAACGTAGATCTCGTAATCTTCCAACGGGCGGACGGTGGTTACATCCCAATCCATCGGCGAATCTCAAAGCGGCGCAATCTTGAATGGCATCTCGCCCGAGACCGCGAGTTCCCAGTCAGCCACCAATTCGTCGCGATGCAGCTCGATCCATGCTTGAACCAGCCGCATCTGCTTTCGCGGTAACTCACCGGCCAACAATTCACCGTCATCGATCCGGATGGATGCCTCGAGCCCGGAATACCGGGCATAGTCCATTGCTCCAATTCATTACACGGGAATTTTCGCACAACCGACAAATCCTTGCCGGGCATCGCCTTCACGGCAGGAGTTCCTCCAGCGGGCGCAGGTCGAGGGGATAGTCCTTGCCTTCCTTCAGGTGCGGCAGCTTGCCGATGGCGTCGCGCACGGCGCCCTGCAGGACTTCCTCGAGCACGGGGTGGTAGTAGGGCATGGCGGCGAGGTCGCGCACGGTGAGGTTCTGCTCGATGCTCCAGGCCAGCAGGTGGGCGATGTGTTCGCCGCCGGGGGCGGCCATGGCGGCGCCGAGGAGGCGTCCGTCTTCCTTGCGCGCGTACAGGCGCAGCAGGCCCCTGTTGCGGCCCATGATGAGGGCGCGGCCGGAGGGGCCGAACTTCGCTTCGCCGACGACGAACTCATGGTCTTCCAGTTCTCTCACGCGGGCGCCCACGTGGCAGATGTTGGGGTCGGTGAAGCAGATGGTGAAGCTGACGGTGCGTACGAAGGCGGCGGTTTCCTCGCGGGCGGCGTTGTAGCCGGCGATGCGGCCCTCGGTGGCGGCCTCGTGCAGCACCTGGCGGTACTCGTTGCCGTCGCCGGCGACGAACACGCGCGAATCGCCCGCGCGCGCGGTGTTGGGATTGAAGTCCGGCAGGCCGTTGTCGCGCAGGGGAATGCCGGCCTTGTCGAGATTCATGCCGTGCAGCAGTGAGCGCCGGCCCATGGCGACCAGCACCTTCTCGACGACCACCTCGTGCTCGCCGTTGCTCACCTTGAGCTTGTCGCCTTCTTTCGTGATCTCGGCAGCGGCGCCGAGATGCAGCGGGAAGTCTTTGCCAACAAGCTCAATAGCGCTCTTGCGGATCGCTTCGTCGTCGATGCCGCCAACGGTATCGAGGATGTCGAAGCCCTCGACTTGTACGCCCATGCGCGCGATGGCCTGGCCGAGCTCGAGGCCGATGACGCCGAGGCCGACCACGGCCATGGACGTCGGCCATTCCTCCAGCTCGAAGATCTCGTCGGTGGTGAGGATGGCGTCGCCGAACTCGCGCCACTTCTCGGGCACCACCGGCTTGGTGCCGGCGGCGAGGACGATGCTGCCGGCCTCGATGCGCTCGCCGTTCACCTCCAGCACGCCGGGCTCGACGAAGGTCGCGTAGCCGTCGATGAATTCCTCGCCCATCTCGTCGGTGGAGTGGCTGAGCACGCCGTCGACGAGGATGTCGCGAATGTCCCTCACGTGCTCGAAGGCGTCGTCCACGTTCACGGACAGCCCGTCGCCGCCGCTGATGCCCTCGCGCTGGTAGATGTGGCGGCGGTGGATGTCCTCGGCCACCTGGATCGCCGCCTTCGACGGCATGCAGCCGACGCGGGCGCAGGTGGTGCCGAGTTCGCCGCCGTTGATGAGCACGAAGTCGTCGGTGACGCGGCGTACCTGTCCCATGGCGTTGAGGCCGGCGGTGCCGGCGCCGATGATGGCGACCTGGACTATTCGGGTCATGGGGCGTAACTCCTGGGCCGGAATCTGTTTTCGAAGATGTCGGATTCTCGATGATGTCGGATGACGGCTTCGCCTGATCCGACCTGCGGGTCTGTCGTTCGGATTCGAAAGTCGGATTACGCTTCGCTAATCCGACCTACGTGTCAATGCTCGTCTCTCCGGGTGCATGGCGGTCAGTCGGTGAGCAGCGCGCCGGATGCCTTGCCGGGCAGCGGTTCGCTGCCGGCGATGCCGGTGATGACCATGCCGGGCGCGGCCATGCGGTGATGGGTGCGGGCGTAGACGAGGCCGTCGGTGCCGGCGGTGAGCTCGGTGACGCCGCTGCCGAAACTCGCCAGCGGGTCGACGATGCGCGCGAGGCACTGGCCCTTTTTCACCCGCTCGCCCACGTCGACGCAATGACAGACGAGGCCCGGCACGGTGCTGCGCACGTGCTCGACGCCGGCCAGCGGCGTCGCTTCGCAGCGCGCCCCGGGCAGGGGCGGGGCGTCGCCGTCGACGATGCCCTCGTCGCGCAGGAAGTCGACCAGGCCGTCGGCGTCCTGCGCGGCCAGCGCCTCGTCGACGTCGGCCATGCCGCGCAGCTCAATGGTGGCGGACAGCGGCGCGTCGGGCAGCGGGCGGTCGGAAAAACGCTCGGCGATCACGGACCATGGCCGCGAGACGGCCTCGTCGAAGGGATGACCGCCGGACACGTCGGCGAGGAACACGCCTTCGCAGCCGAGGCGCGCGGCCAGCCCGGCGGCGCGCGGCCAGCTGCCGGGCGTGGTGTACAGGTGCAGCAGGGCCTCGTGGTCGCAGTGCAGGTCGAGGCACACGTCGGCCTCGACGGCCATCTCGAGCAGGGAGCGACGCAGCCACGCCGCCTCGTCGTCGCCGGGCATCTGCCGCGCGGCCTCGGCCAGGGCCTCGCGTACGCGTCGCCCGTTGGCGGCGGCGTCGTCGGTGAGCCGGCCCTCGAGACGCTCCGCAACGACGTCGGCGAGGTCACCGTGGCCGCGGTTGAAGTTGCGGCCGGTGTCGAACTCGAGGCGGCCGAGAATGTTGCCCTGCAGGCGCTGGGCGAGGCCGATGGGGTTGGCCACCGGCACCATGATCACGCGCCCGGCGATGGCGCCCTGCGCGTCGAGCGCGTCGAGCCGTTCGGCGAGCTTGTGCAGCACCAGCATGCCGGGCAGCTCGTCGGCGTGCAGCGCGGCCTGCAGGTAAACCACCGGTTGCGCGTCCTCCTCGCCCCACGTCACCACCTTGAGCAGGCGCAGGGTGCCGGGCGTGGCGCGCGGCATCTCGATGAAGCGTTCGCGGCGCGTGCTCATGCCTTGGTCACCACCAGCGCGTCGGCGAGCTCGCGCAGGCTCGCGCAGGTGAAATCGGGTTCGAAGTCGAGCGGCCATCGGCTGCCGTTGCGGTTGAGCCAGGCGGTGGCGAGGCCGGCCTGCTTCGCGCCCTGCACGTCCTCCACCGGGTGATCGCCGATGTGCAACACCTCGCCGGGATCGAGATTGAGCAGTTCGCAGGCGGCGTGGAAGATGCGCGGGTCGGGCTTGCCGACGCCGACCATGCGCGCATTCATCTGGCCGTCGAAGTAGCGATCGATGCCGATGCGGCCGAGGTTGGCATTGCCGTTGGACAGCGACATCAGCCGGTAGCGGCCGGCCAGCGATTCGAGCGACGGCAGCACGTCCTCGAACAGCTCGACTTCGTGACGCAGGTCCATGAAGTGGTCGATGAGATCATCGGCGCAGTCGGCATCGTAGCCGCAGTCGTCGAGCAGCGTGGCATAGGTCAGCCGGCGCAGCTCGGTGAAGTCATGGGCGAAGTGCGGATGCGCCTCCTCGACGCGCACGCGCAGGGCGCGCACGGAGAGCGTGTCGTGGCGCTCGGCAATGCGCGGAAAGTGTTGCTCGAAGTGGACGAGCATCTTCTCCTCGGCGCGCAAGAGGACCGGGTGAATGGCCCACAGGGAGTCGTCGAGGTCCAGGGTGATGGCCTTGATGGATTGCATGGTCGCGTGTACCAAAGGCCTATTTCTTCTCGGGCGTGAAGCCCTCCACCGCGTCCACGTCGCCGCCGAACAGGAACTTCTCCATCTGTTCGGCGAGATACTGGCGGTGGGCCTTGTCGCGAACGTTGAGGCGCTTTTCGTTGATCAGCATGGTCTGGTAGCGCATCCACTCGGTCCACGCTTCCTTCGAGATGTTGTCGACGATTTTCTGGCCGAGCTCGCCGGGCCAGGGCGGCGCGTCCAGTCCCTCGGCCTCGCGATCGAGATAGGCACAGTGCACGGTATTCGCCATGGGTGGTTCTCCTGGCAGGTTCAGTGGTTCAGCGCGTCAAGCAGCCGGCGAAACGGCGCCGGCAGGCCGGCATCGCCCAGTTCCCGGGGGCCGTGCCAGCGCAGGTCGGCGCCGTCGGCGACCGCATCGGCGCTGACGGACACCATCGCGGCGCGCGGGCGGATTTCAAGGTCGAAATGCGTGAATCCATGGTCGATGGAGGGCCGCTCGCGAATCTCGCCGGGCGTGGCGCCGAGCCGGTGACGGATCCATTCCCCCGGATCGACGTCCACCTCGGGCAGACACCACAGGCCGCCCCAGATACCGCTCGGCGGCCGGCGTTCGAGCAGGACCCTGCCCTGCGGATCGCGCAGCAGCAGGAAGTCGGCGCTGCGCCGGGGTCGCTCGCGGCGCGCCCGCGGTCGGGGAAAGCGCGCGGCGTCGTCGCGCCGGTAGCCCTCGCACAATTCGCTCACCGGACAGCGGGGACAATCCGGGCGCCGCGTGCAGACGAGGGCGCCGAGATCCATGATGGCCTGGGTGTAGTCGTCAACGCGCTCGCGCGGCGTGTGGGCCTCGGCGAGCGCCCACAGGCGCTTCAGCGTGGCGGCGGCGCCGGGGTCGCCGTCGACGCGGTGCAGGCGCGAGAGCACGCGGCGCACGTTGCCGTCGAGGATGGCATGCCGCGCCCCGCTCGACAGCGCGAGGATGGCGGCGGCGGTGGAGCGGCCGATGCCGGGCAGCGCGGTGAGCGCATCCAGCGAGTCCGGCATGACGCCGCCGTGCGCATCGACGACGATCCGGGCGGCACGGTGCAGGTTGCGGGCGCGTGCGTAGTAGCCAAGTCCCGCCCAGTGGGCGAGCACCTCGTCGGCGTCGGCCGCCGCCAGCGCCTCGACGTCGGGAAACGATGCCATGAAGCGCGCGTAGTAGCCGCGCACGGTGGCCACCTGGGTCTGCTGGAGCATGATCTCGGATACCCAGATGCGATACGGATCGCGACCTTGCTTCCACGGCAGGTCGCGGCGGCCGTGAACGTCGTACCAGTCGAGCAGGCGGCGGGCGAAGGGGAAGTCGTCGGGAGCGGCGGCCGGTCGGGTCACGTGGGCGGTCGGGTGCGGATCGGGCCGCCAGCCTACCCGATGCCCGCGCGGAAGAAAACTCCGGCGGCCGCGGGCGCGGCCGCCGGCGCGGTTCTAGCCGTTGATCAGGACTTGGGCGTCCAGTTCAGCTCCTTCTTCAGCTTCTCGAGCTCCTCGTCCTTCATGAACACGGTGTGCTCGGGACCGGGGTATACGCGGTTGCGCACCTCGTCCATGTAGCGGGTGTACACGTCCTCGAGAATGGGAATGAGGTCGGTGTAGATCTTCGAATGCCGCGGCACGTGCTCTTCGTACAGGTGGAACAGGTCGGAGGCGATGATGTGCACGCCGTGGCCCTTGCTGCCCGAGCCGAGCGAGATCACCGGCACCGGCAGGGTCTCGGCGAGGTACTGGTTCACCTCGTTGGAGCACACCTCGGTCATGATGGAGAAGCAGCCGGCGTCGACGAAGGCCCAGGCGTCGTCGATGAGGCGCTTGGCGTCGTCGGCGGTCTTGCCCTGGGCGCGGAAGCCGCCGAGCTGTGGCATGCGCATGGGGGTGATGCCGATGTGACCCTGCACCGGGATGCCGGCCTTGACGATGGCCTCGATGTTCTTGGCGTGGTGCTGGTTGCCCTCGCACTTCATCACCTCGGCGCCGGCCTCGGCGCAGAATCGGCCCGCGTTCTCGACGGCCTGCTCCGGCGAGACGTGGAAGCTCCAGTACGGCATGTCGACCATGCGCAGGCCGTACTTGGAACCGCGCTGGATCGCCTTTGCCATGAACATGACTTCGTCGAAGGTCACCGAGGTGGTGCTCTCGTGACCGAACAGGATCATGCCGCCGCTGTCGGAGACACAGAGGATGTCCATGCCGAGACGGTCGCAGACGACCGCGTGGCGGTACTCGTACACGGCCATCTGGGTGATCATTTCCCCCTTCTTCATCTTGTCGACGAGCATGGGGATGGTGACTTTCTTGCGCTTGGTCTGCGTCGCAGCCTCGGCTGGCTTGTTCATGAGAACTCCTCGGTACGTGGTATGAATCCGTCGTTCGTTGTTGCGCGTGGATGCGTGCGGACGGGCCTTCAGTTAGCCTGAAAATCATAGTGAGCGGCGCGAAAGCGAGTCAAAGTGATATCGCTTATCGGATCATAGTCCCGGGCTTGGATTCTGCGCATTCGATAGGCGGAGCATGGCCCGCCATACACTACCGCCAGGGACCGCGCGGTCTGCGCTTGTCCGGGTCGTAGACGGGATTCGACGCCTGCGTGACGGACCCGAACGTATCCGCGTTGTCCCTGGCGTCGCGACCCGGAATCGCCTCGTCCCCGGGCACGAAACCGAGCCCGACGACGCCGCCATGGCGGGCGCGGCAGGCGGAGGTGATCGCGATCTCCCCCTCGCGCGGTAATCGCAGGCCGGCACCGGGCTGCCAGGGTTCGCTCGGCACAGACGCGCCCGCCCTGAAGGCCACGAGACACATCTGCGACGCATCGCCGCCGTCGCCGCCGAATCGCGCCATGCCCAGCTCGGCCGGGGTCACCGGCAAGCGGCACTCGTTGGCGAACAGCAGGAATCCGGCTTCGATTCGCAGGCGGTCGATGGCGATGAAGCCGCCCGGGCGCGCCAGTGCGGCGAGATGCCGCCACAGGTCGTCTGCATGGCTGCGATCGACGATGAGCTCGACCCCCTTCTCGCCGCTATAGCCGAGGCGGCCCACCGTGCAGTCAATGCCCTCGATCGTCACGCGCCGAAAGGCGAAGTACTCGATACCGTCGAGCGCATCGCCGCACAGTCGATGCATGATCCACGGCGTTCGCGGCCCCTGCACGGCGAATATCGCGGTGTCCGCGCCGAGGTCGTCGATCTCGAGGTCGTTCCCTGCCATGCCCGCGAGCGCGGCGACGTCGCGCGCATCGCCGCTGAACACCTCCCAGGTCTGGTCGTCAACACGCCAGGTGGTGAGATCGGTGCGAACGTAACCGTCCGTGTCCAGGCGCAACGAATAGGCAATGCGCCCCTCGGCCAGCGCACTCACGCGACGCGATTGAAACGCCTCGAGACAGGCCGCGGCCCCCGGCCCGCGAAGGCGCGCGCGGGCCATGAAGGAGAAGTCGAACAGCGCGGCGGCTTCGCGCGCCGCGCGATACTCCGCCTGCGCGTCGCCGTAGTCGCGGACCAGCGCCGCGAGGTTCGGGCGGTCCCGGTCTATGTGCCCGTCAGCCACAGGGTTACGATCCGCACCACGATCATCAGGCCGACCGCCACCATCACCCAGGCGACGACTCGCTTCAATGCCGCGGCGGAGATGCGATGAGCCAGGCGTGCGCCGCCGGCGACGCCGAGCATCAACAGCGCGGCGACGACGAGCGCGAGCACCACGTCCAGTTCGCCATAGGCGATGTTGCCCGCGGTGGCGAGGATGGCGATGGGCACCTGGATGACCTGGCTGAGGCCAATGGAAACCAGCACCGGCTGGCCCAGCCAGACCAGCACCGGCACCAGCAGCAGCGGCCCTCCCGTACCGGTCAGCGAGGAGCCGAAACCGACCGCCACCCCGACCAGGGCGAGCACCGCCGTCGACAGCTGTCGACCGTCTCCCGCATTGGACTGCGTGGCCAGCGCGTGCAGGCCGGAAAGCACCACCAGCACGCCGATGATCAACTCCACCGTCGGTCCGGGCACGGCATTCACGGCGGCCGCCCCGAGAAACGATCCGGGCATCGCGCCGGCGCATAGCACCGCGACCATGGTCCACGTGATCGAACCCTTGCGCGCATACAGCCAGGTGCCGAGCAGGCCCGTAAAGAAGTAACTCATCATCACGCTGGCAATCGCCACGTGCACATCGACGCCGCCGACGTAGGCCAGCGCCGGCACCAGGAGAACGCCGCCGATGCCGACGCAGCCGATCAGCAGGCCCGACAGGAGTACGACGACGAGGAGGGGGATGGCGGTGAGTCCGGTCATGGGATATCGCTGTTGCTCGTGCCGGTCATGCCGGCGAAATCCCGGTGAAAGGTGCAAAAATTACCAGGAGCGTTGTGATTTTTGGTCGTTCGCACGGAGAATCGGGCACCTATCGTCCGTTTCCTCACTCGACCGTCCGCGCCGGCGGCGCTATGATTTAGGCAATACCGTTGGAATTCTGTGTCTTCTTGCGAGGCGGTCAAGGGCGACCATGCCAAGACGCGGTTTGACGATGTTTGTTCAACTGTTAGCCAGGCCCTGATCATGTTTCTACGCCAATTTCAGTATCTCGTTTCGCTGGAGGAGCATGGCCACTTCGGTCGCGCCGCCGAGCACTGCCACGTGTCCCAACCGAGCCTCTCCAGCGCCATCAAGCAGCTCGAAGTGGAACTGGACGTTCCCATCATCCTGCGCGCCCACCGCTTCCAGGGCTTCACGCCCGAAGGCAAGCGCATCGTCACCTGGGCCAAGCGAATCCTCGCCGACCAGAATGCGATGCTCGAAGAACTGGCCATCATGCGCGGCAACCTGCAGGGTCGCCTGCGCATCGGCGCCATGCCCATGACGTCGCCCGTGCTGCCGCTGGTGAACCAGCTGTTCATCGAGCGACATCCCGCCGTGCAGGTGGACATCCAGTTCATCGGCCAGAACCGCCTGAACGTGGGCCTGACGAACTTCGAATTCGACGTCGGCATCAGCTACCTGGCCAGCCAGCCCATGGACAGGCTGCACAGCCTGCCCCTGTACGACGAGCGCCTCATCCTCCTGTTGCCGGAAGACGGCTGGCTCGACGGCCGCGACACCGCGACCTGGGAAGACGTGTCCAAGCTGCCGTTGTGCCTCTTGTCGGAAAGCACGCCCGAACGGCAGATCCTCGATCGCGCCTTCGCCAGTTCCGGATTCGTTCCGCAGCCGCAGATGGAATCCAACTCGATCTTTCAGCTCGCCTTCCACGTCGCCGCGGCAAAGCTCGCCACGATCATACCCAGCCACTTCATGGAGATGTTGAGCAACTGTCCGGGCACGCGCCGGGTGAACATCGTCGACCCGGTGGTCACGGAAACCGTCGGCCTGGTGTGGGTCGAGGGCGACCCGATGATGCCGATGGCCAAGGCGATGATCGACGTGCTCACCGAGGCGACGCAATCCGGCGGCATCGAGCAGTGGTTCTCCGAGAACCGGCTCAATCCCGCGCCCAAGTCGAAATCGAAATCCGCTCGCGCGGTGCGCTCGATTCGAAAAGCCTAGCCCGCGCGGCGAACTCGCATCGCCGCGCGACATGACCGCTCGGCACCGCCACACCATGATTTCGCGCCGCGATTCGGCGTCGAGCCGGGCGGACGCGGTCGTGTTCATTCGCCCTCCTTCACCGCCTCGACGACGGCGAAACTGGCGCGCCACGCGCCGTAGACGCCAAGCAGCACCACCGCCATACCGCCCACCTGCAGGGCGGTGAGCGACTCGTCCAGGAGCAGGCGCGCGAACACCGCTGCCGCGATCGGCGCCACCAGCAGCGCCACCGACGAAAAACTGGACGGCAGGTAGGCAAGGCCCCAGACGATCAGGCCCTGCCCGAGCGCCTGGGACACGACGCCCAGCGCGATCATCAGGCCGAGATCTCCGGCCGTGTCCGGCACCACGTCCTGCCCCGCCGCGAGCGCGGCGACGAGCAGCACCGGCGCGCCGACGACGCAGGTCCACAGGTTGATGTCGGCGCTGCCGCGTGCGCCGCGAAGTCGTGCCGCCGAGAGAATGTAGCCGGCATAGCAGATGCCCGCGACCATGGCGAGCCCGTCGCCGGCGAGATGGCCGGCGCCGAAGTCGGCGCTCTGCCACGCGATGAGAGCGGCGCCCGTCATCGCCACCGTGGCCGACACCATGAACCGGCGCGTGACCAGCGTACCGAACAGCAACCAGCCGGCCAGCACCACGTAGATCGGCTGCGCATTGAGAAACAGAATCGCGTTGGCCGCGTGGGTCAGCGAAATGGCGGTGTGAAGCGAGGCAAGGTCGGCAGCGAAGAACAGGCCGCACAGTCCGAGCAGCACCAGGTCGATCCGGGGGGTGCCGGCGACCGCCGGACCGGCGCGGCGGCGAACCAACGCGGCCCAGATCCAGATCACCGGTATGGCCCAGAACATGCGGTGAAAGGCCGACGCGAGAAGACCGACGTCGGTCAGGCGAACGAACACCGGGTTCGAGGCCGTCGCCACGGCGCCGAGCACCACCGCCGCGGCAGCCGACGCGCGACGCCGGTCGACGACGGTTCCCGTCATGCCGTGCACTGCGCGGAAAACGGCGCGCGAAAGGAGATCGTCGTGCTTCGGATACGGCTCATGTCGGGGCGATTGCGGATTGAGTGTGGGCATCGCCGGCATCGGTCCGTCGTCGACGATCGGTCGGCCCGACATGTCTCGATCAGGGCTTATGCAAGCTAGAACCTATCGCTTGATAAGCCATATCACTTTGACAGTTTTTCGAAGCCATACCTATTCTTGCATGGAAGTTCCGAACAGTACAAAGGAGGCAAGCACCGCTAAGAATATTCGGCCACCAGAGTCGCTGACATAAGCACCGATAAAGCTATCGGAGGAGAGATTGATGACTACCAAAAAAGACCGCTCCCGCCAATTGCGGAGGGCCGCGGAGGACGATTCTCCGTCCGCCGTTAACTCCGCGTCCGAAGACAGAAGAAGTTTCCTGCGCCGTAGTGTGTCGATGGCCGGCGTGGCCGTCGCATCGAGCGCCGCCGGACTGTCCGCCGCACGCGCAGAACCGCTCGCCATTCCGGAGAGCAACAAGAAGATGGGCCGGCCCATTCCGGAAACCGACTACGGTATGCCCATCGAGTTCGAAGACCACGTCAAGCGACGCCGCACCGACGTGTTCGTGAACAAGCAGAACTGGTCCGACTGGAGCATGACGCCGCTGCAGCACCAGGTGGGCATCGTCACCCCCAACGGACTGTTCTTCGAACGACACCACGCCGGTGTCGCGCAGATCAACCCGGACGAACACCGGCTCGCCATACACGGCCTGGTCGAACGACCGCTCGTATTCACGATGGATGACCTGATGCGTTATCCGTCCGTTTCGCGCTTTCACTTCCTCGAGTGCTCCGGCAATACGCTCACCGACTGGGCAGAGCCGAAGGCGACGACCGTGCAGCAGACGCACGGGCTGCTTTCCTGCGGACAATGGACAGGCATCCCCATGGCCTGGCTGCTGGACGAAGCCGGCGTCAAGCCGGAGGGCAAGTGGGCGATACTGGAAGGTGCGGACGGCTCCGCTCACCTGCGTTCGATTCCCCTCGAGAAGATGATGGACGACGTCCTGCTCGCCTTCGGGCAGAACGGCGAGATGCTCCGCGCCGAACAGGGCTACCCCATTCGCGCCATCATTCCCGGCTGGGAAGGCAATACCAACGTGAAATGGCTCAGGCGCATCAAGATCGTCGATCAACCGATGCATGCGCGCAGTGAAACCGCGCGTTACACTGACCCGATGCCGGACGGCAAGTGGCGCCAGTTCAGCATGACAATGGAGTGCAAATCGGTCATCACGAATCCGTCCGGCGGCATGAGCCTCAACGGTCCCGGCCTCTACGAGATCCGCGGTTTCGCCTGGTCGGGCAACGGCAGCATCACCAACGTGGACGTCACACTCGACGGCGGACGCAGCTGGCGCGAAGCCACCGTCGAAGGGCCCGTCATGCCCATGTGCCTGACACGCTTCCGCTACAACTGGCAGTGGGACGGCGGCCCGGCGAAGATCGCCAGCCGCGCGGTGGACGACACCGGCTACGTTCAGCCCACCGTCGAGGACCTGGCGCGGGCACGAGAGATCGTCGGCTTCGTCCAGCATCACAACGGGATCTTCCCGTGGAACGTCAGCGAGAGCGGGGAGGTGCAAAATGCCATCGCGTAAACTCAACCTCAGCATTGCCGCCGGCGTCGCGCTGACGTTCGGCGCCGCGACCGTACTCGCCGAAGGCTATGGACCGCGACCGGAAGGCGTTGCCCACGGTACCGAAATCTCCGAGGGCGACCTCGCGCTTTGGGACATCGACATCGAGGCGCCGACCGGGGAAGGACTTCCCGAAGGTGAGGGGACGGTTGCCAAGGGCAAGGAAGTGTTCGCCGCCAAGTGCGTCGCCTGCCACGGCGAGGAAGCCGGTGGCGGCGCGATGTACGGCAGCATGGTCGGCGGTATCGGCACCATGACCGAGCGTCCGCGCAGGCTGACGCCCGGCAGCATGTATCCCTACGCACCGATCTTCTTCGATTACACCCGCCGGGCCATGCCCATGGACAGCCCGATGTCGCTGACCGCCGACGAGGTCTACTCGCTGGCGGCGTACATCTACCACCTCAACGGGCTGATTCCCGAGGACTTCACGATGAACGCCGAGACCATGCCAACCATCGAGATGCCCAATCGCGATGCGTTCATGGTGGACGACCGGCCGGATGCCAGCGCCGAGCGCTGCATGTCCGACTGCAAGCCCATCGGCACGGTAGCTGACGGCGATCAGAAAAGTTAGGCGTTGCTCAACAACCTCCTGTACGCGGCCCGGATTCGTCCGGGCCTTTTTTTGTTCCAGGGCACGGGGCCCCGCCAGGTGCCTCGTATCCGAACCACGGCGACGCGTAGGTCGGATTAGCCGAAGGCGTAATCCGACGGTTGACGGGCGGTGGCCTCTCTCAACGCCGCGTCGGATTACGTCCCCGCTGGCGCGGGGTCTAATCCGACCTACGGTGCGACGGTGCCACGAATCGAAACCACGGCGACGTGTAGGTCGGATTAGCCGAAGGCGTAATCCGACGAGGAACGGGCGGTGGCTTCGCTCGACGCCGCGTCGGATTACGTCCCCGCTACGCGGGGTCTAATCCGACCTACGGTGCGACGGTGCCGCGAATCGAAACCACGGCAACGTGTAGGTCGGATTAGCCGAAGGCGTAATCCGACGAGGAACGGGCGGTGGCCTCGCTCGATGCCGCGTCGGATTACGCCCCCGCTGGCGCGGGGTCTAATCCGATCGACGGTGCCTTGAATCGAAACCATGGCAACTTGTAGGTCGGATTAGGCGAAGCCGTAATCCGACGCGGGTACTTACGACGACTCCCAACCGGCGCGAAAACCCGCGACGATGAACAGCACGATGCTGGCCCACATGAAGCCGTAGCCGAGGTGGTTCAGGAATCGCGCGGGTTCGTCACCGATGCGGCCGCGCGAATGCAGGCTGGAGGCGATCATCGAGATCGCGCCGCCGATCACCGCCAGGGTGATGACGACGGCGCGCGACGCCAGCCAGTCGAGCATCAGTCCGACTGGCCGTTATCGTCACTTCGCTTGCGCCGATCGACGCGCCGCGAGTAAGCCTCGACGAAATCGGTGGCGGCGGCACTGCCGCCGCTGAAGGATTTCATCGCTTCCTCGTGCAGGATGGCGAGCGCCTGCATCTTGACGTCGTTGGCGCGGTCATTCTCGATGATGTCGCCAAGCTTGCGCGGACGCGGCAGGTCGATGTCGAGCACCGCGCGAACCCGCGTCGGGATATTGGTCATGATGATCATGCGATCGGCCAGGAACACCGCTTCGTCGATATCGGTGGTGACGAAGAAATTGGTCCGGTGGGACTCCTCGAACAGCGAGGCGTAGTATTCCCACATCAGCTCCTTGGTCATCGAATCGAGACCGCGGAACGGTTCGTCGAGAATCATGACGTGCGGGTTGTTGATCATCGCCCGCGCCAGCTCGGCACGTCGCTGCATGCCGCCCGACAACTGCATCGGGTACTTCTCGCGGAACTGCACCAGGCCGACCTTCTCGAGCAGGAACTCCGCCCGGTCGCGGGCCTCCGCGTTGAAGGTACCGCGCGCCTTGGGCCCGTACACGATGTTCTCGTAGGTGGTCATCCACGGGAACAGCGCCGTTTCCTGGAACACGACGAGGCGGTCCCTCGACGGCTCGGTGATGGGCTTGCCGTCGAGCGTGATGCGACCCTCATTGGGTCGCTGGAAGCCCGCGATCAGCCGGATCAGCGTGCTCTTGCCGCAACCGGACGGGCCGATCATGACGTTGAGCTTGCCGCGCTCGATGGTGAACGAGCAGTCGCGCACGACTTCGCGCGCCATCGGCCCGGCACCATAGGACTTCGATACGTTCTGTACGTCGATCTCGCCGGATTCGATCTTCTGGCCCAGCACGGTGCCGGAATCCTTACCGGATGCGGTCGACGTTGAGGATTGAATTGCCATGGGTTGCCATTCAGTTCAATTCGTTCGAGGGATGTGGATCAGCGCTGGCGCAGCCACGGCGTCGCGAATGTGCCCAGCAATCGTATGAGACCACTGGAGACGTAGCCTGCGATACCGATGCTGATCATGCCGACGACGATCTGCGTGTCCGAGCCGCCGACGTATGAGTTCCAGATGAAGAAACCGAGTCCGCCGCCCGAGCCGCCCTGGATGGCGCCGCCACCGCCGGAGATCATCTCGGCTGCAACCACCACCTCCCAGGTGATACCCATGCCGACCGCGGCGCCGACGAAGATCGACGGCAGCGTGCCCGGCAGGATGATGCGGCTGAACACGTTCCACGAACTCGCGCCCATGGACTGCGCCGCCTGGAAGTAGCGCACGTCGATGGATTTCGCGCCCCCGAGCACGTTGATGACGATGGTATAGAACGCCCCGAGGAACGTCACGAAGGCGATGGAGAGCTCCTGCGTCGGCCAGAAGATGATCGACGCCGGGACCCACGCCAGCGGCGGAATCGGGCGCAGCACCTCGAAAGGCGGAAACAGGATGCCGTACGCCGAGCGGCTGATCGCCATGGCGAGCCCGAACGGAATGCCGACGAGCATCGCCGCAAGGAATCCCGCGAACACCCGCAGGTACGTCTGGTACCAGCTGTACCAGTAGCCCTGGTCGGTGAGTAGCGTGTTCCAGGTAACCAGTACGTCGGTAGGCGGCGGAACACGGCCGATCCAGGGTACGGTGACCCCGGTCCATTCGCCGAACCGCGAGCCGATCTCCCACAGCACGAGGAAGACGACGATCGATACGACGCCGCGTCGCATCGACCGCACCGGTAGTTTTTTGAAGGGGCCAGACCGCATCGAGCCGGCATGTGCACTTGCTGCCGTTGCCATCGTCTCAGCCCTCCTTCTCGCCGCGGTCGAAGGCCTTCAGGGCCTCCTCGTGAACCGCGTCCACGGTTTCCTCCATCAGCTCGCGGAAGCGCTTGCTGGTGAGCACGCCATAGTCCCTCGGGTGGGGAATGTCCACGTCGAGGATCTTCTTCGGCTTGCAGGGACGCGTCGTCATGATCACCACGCGGTGGCCGACGAACAATGCTTCCTCGAGATCGTGGGTGATGAAGAAAATCGTCACCGGGTTGCGGTAGTAGATCTCGAGCAGCGCCTCGTGCATGACGGACTTCGTCAGCGAGTCGAGTGCGCGGTAGGGCTCGTCGAACAACAGTACCTTGGGATCGTTCATCAGTGCGCGCACGATTTCAACGCGACGCCGGACGCCCGAGGAGATCTCGCCCGGGTAGTTGTACTCGACATCGTTCAGACCGGCGTCGGCCATCATGCCGCGCGCCTTGTCGATGGCCTGCGCCTTGGTCATCGTGCCCTGCATCACCGGGCCGAAGATCACGTTCTCGAGATTGGTGCGCCAGGGAAACAGCGCGCCGTTCTGGAACACGACGATACGGTCGGATCCCGGCTCCGCCATCGGCTTGCCCGGACCGCACAGCAGTTCGCCATCCATGTGAATGCTGCCCGACGTGATGTCGTGGAATCCGGCAATGGCATTGAGCAGGGTCGTCTTGCCGCAGCCCGACGGACCCACGATCATGCAGATCTCGCCGGCCTTGATGTCAAGGTTGCA
>JAUIDF010000045.1 GCA_030429125.1 Gammaproteobacteria bacterium
TCTTCACCCAGGCATTCCGCGACGGCTTCTTCCACGCCGACATGCATCCGGGCAACATCTTCGTTTCCGAAACGGGCCGCTACTGCGCGGTGGACTTCGGCATCATGGGCACGCTGAGCGACTTCGACAAGCGCTACCTCGCCGAGAACCTGCTGGCCTTTTTCAACCGGGATTATCGCGCCGTGGCGGTCGCCCACGTGCGTGCCGGCTGGGTGCCGGCGCAGACGCGCGTGGAAGATTTCGAGGGCGCCATCCGCGCGGTGTGTGAACCGATCTTCGCCAAGCCCATCAGCGAGATTTCCTTCGGTCGGCTGGTCATGCGCCTGTTCCAGACCGCGCGACGCTTCGAGATGCCGGTGCAGCCCCAGCTGGTGCTGCTGCAGAAGACGCTCCTGAACATCGAGGGACTTGGCAGGCGGCTGTACCCGGAACTCGACCTGTGGCAGACCGCCAAGCCCTACCTCGAACGCTGGATGAGCGAACAGGTTGGTCCGCGCGCGGCGCTGCGCGGCATCCGCCACGAGCTGCCGCGCTTCATGGCGCTCGGTCCGGAGATCCCGGGCCTGGCCTTCGAGCTGTTGCGCCGCGCGCGCGATGGCGAGCTCGGCGTCAACGCCCGGTCCGCCGAACTCGCGTCGGTGGAACGAACGCTGAAGGCCAACCACCGACGTCTGCTTGCCGCCCTCACCGGGTGCTCGCTGCTCGCCATCGCGGCATTGCTCTACCTGTTCGACGAGACGTCCTCGCGCATCGGCGCGCTGCCGCTGTCGAGCGTTCTCGCCGCGGCGCCCGGTATCGTCCTCGTCGCACTCGCCTGGTGGCAGGATCGTCGATGAGTGCGTCGCGCCCTGAATCGGTCACGCGTCCACCGGACGAACGGTAGTTGCTAGCGGCTTCGCGCTCGTGCTACGGTGAAAGCGCGCAACCTCCCGGCCGACTTGGGTCGGGGAAGGAAAGCCGCGGGATCGACGGATGACCGACCACTGCTGCCTTGTCTCGAGGCGATGGCAGCCGGTTTACACCCAGCGGACCCGGCCAGCAGGATTGCCGGCTCACCGTGCCTGAATTTCCGCCGGTTGCGATGGTGTAGCGAGCTGTACCTTATTGACTTCTATCCGAAGCGGAGCGTGACGCGGCCCTCGGGCCGGCCCGGGGTGCAGACAGGCAAGACCGGCAAAACGACACCAATTCACACGGACCGAATACCGGCAAGACAACAAGAGATCAGGAAGGCTTCCAGTTATCAGCGGCCCCGTCGACTTCACGGTTGAGGGGCCCTTGTTTTTTCCGCTCCCGGTTTCCCCGCCGCCAGGCGTCGCCGGCCGTCGTCGACCGTCACCGCGCCGTTACAGTACGCGGCGCGCCTTCCAGTACGTGCGCGACCAGTAAGGCGTCGACAGCGATGACTCGGTGACGCCGCGGCTCTCCGAGGCATGAATGAAGCGGCCGTTCGCGACGTAGACCCCGACGTGCCGCTTGAACCAACCGGTCTTGAAGAACACGAGATCGCCGCTTCGAAGCCGGCTTCGGCTCACGCGCCGACCGACGTCCTCCTGGTCCTCGGTGCTGCGCGGCAGCTCCACGCGATACAGGTCGCGGTACACCGATTGCACGTAGGCCGAGCAGTCCACGCCGCGCCGCGAGCTGCCGCCGAGCCGGTAGGGCGTGCCGTGCCACTGTCGGTAGTGCGCCATGAGCCCGGCAATCGCGTCATCGCCGGCGGGAAGTCGGCCGGTGCCCGCGCAGCCGGCGAGCACCAGTGACAGGGCGAGCAGACACACGGTGAGCGCTGCATGCCGGATCGTCGCTGGGTTCATCGTCCTGGGTCCATCAGCGGAACAAACGTGCGCATTCTGCCCGCCGAATCTCGCGTCGTCAAAACGACGCGCGGCGGATCACGCGTCGATCGCGCGAATACTTTCGCCCAGGCGCCGGATGCCCTCGCCGATGGCATCCGCCCCGCTACAGGAGAAGTTGAGCCTGAGCGTGTCGGTGCGCGGTTCGCCGGTGTAGAAGGGATGGCCCGGCACGAAGGCGACCCCATTGGCGATGGCATGGTCGAACACCGCCATGGACGAGCGGCCGCCGAGATCGATCCACAGAAACATGCCGCCCTCGGGTTCGGTATGGCGGCAACCGGCCGGAAACTCGCGCGCCAGGGCATCGAGCATGGCGCGGCACTGTCCACCGTAACAGTCGCGAATGTGCCTAATGTGCTCGTCGATGTCGTTGTCGCCGAGGTAGCGGTAGAGAATGCGCTGGGTGATTTCGCTGGTGTGCAGATCGGCGGCCTGCCTGGCGATGACGAGACGCTCCATGAGTTCGCCGTGCGCCACCAGCCAGCCGACGCGAAAGGATGGCGCGACGATCTTGGAGAACGATCCGAGCATCACCGTGTGTGCCGGCGCCAGCGATGCCATCGACGGCTGCGCTTCGCCGGCGAAGCGCAACTCGCCGTAGGGGTCGTCCTCGACCAGCAGCGTACCGGTATCGCGCGCGAGTCGCGCCACCGCCTCGCGGCGGGACGCGCTGTAGGTCACACCGGAAGGATTCTGGAAGTTGGGCACCGTGTAGAACAATCGCGGCCGATCGGTGCGCAGGACGTGCGCCAGCCGGTCGATGTCGACACCGCCCTGCGTCAGCGGCACACCGGCAAAGCGCGGGCGATAGATGGAGAACGCCTGGATCGCGCCGAGATAACCCGGCTCCTCGATGGCCACCACGTCGCGCTCGTTGAGCAGCACCTTGCCGATGAGATCGAGTCCCTGCTGGGAGCCGGTGGTGACGAGAACGTCATCCGCCGCGACGTCGAGACCGCGGGCGCGATAGCGCGCGGCGATCCATTCACGGAGCGGGGCATAGCCCTCGGAGCTGCCGTATTGCAGCACCGCGCCGGCATCGCTGGTCAGCACCGCGTCGGCGGCGGCGCGAATGGCCGCCGCCGGGAACAGGGCGCGGTTGGGCAGGCCACCGGCAAAACTGATGACGTCGTCGCGGACCGCGACCTTGAGAATCTCGCGAAGAAACGATCGCGGCACATCGTTGATGCGGTCGGCGAAGGTCGGTTTCATGGCAGCCGTGTTGTGATGGTCCGGTGGCGAGTATGCGCCGGCGCACCGACGCGATACAGCGACAATTGAGACGCGCCAGGGCCGCCAACTGTCACGCCCGGCACCGCAATGGCAGCGGCGCTGCGCCTGTGCCACACTGCAAGGTGCGACAATGAGAAAGACCCGCCGATGACCGACACCGACATCGATCACGCTGCCGCCTGCCTCGCGGCGGCCTGGCAGGACGACACGCACTTCGATTCGCTCGACGGCGCGCCCCCACCCGCGACGCTGGACGCGGGCTATGCGATCCAGGCGCGCTTCGCCTCGCGCGTCGGCACCCCCCTGTCGGGCTGGAAGATCGCTGCCACCAACGTCGCCGGGCAGCGGCATATCGGCGTCACCCATCCTCTCGTCGGCCGCCTCTTCGCCGATCGCGTCTACCCCGCGCCCGCGACCCTGTTGATGCGCAACAACCGAATGCGCGTCGCCGAGGCAGAGTTCTGTTTTCGCTTCGGTCGCGACCTGCCCGCCGACGCCGCGACACTCGAACGCGACGAGGTCATGAACTACGTCGACGCGTTGTTTCCGGCCATCGAGGTGCCGGACTCGCGATTCGTCGACTTCGCCGCCGCCGGCGCGCCCTCGCTGGTGGCGGACAACGCCTGCGCGAGGGAATTCGTGCTTGGCGACGAGGTCGCAGGCGACTGGCGGGACATCGCCCTGGATCGCTTCCCGGTCGCCCTGTACCTGAACGGCGAGCGCGTCGTGGAGGGGACCGGCGCCGACGTGCTCGGCGACCCGCGCGCGGCGCTGACCTGGCTGGTGCGCGAATGCGCGCAGCGCGACCTGCCGTTGAAATCCGGCCACCTCGTCACCACCGGAGTCATTGGCCGCCCGCTACCTGTCTCGGCCGGCGACACCGTGCGCGCGGACTTCGGCGTGCTGGGCGACGTCGAACTGACGCTGTCGGGACACGGCACCGGGCACACCTCCTCATCACCGGAACACGCCTCATGAACCAACAGCAGCAAACCGAGATCGAAGCCGCCGTCTACCGCCGCTTCGTACAGCACCTGCGCGACAACACCGACGTGCAGAACATCGACCTCATGATCCTCGCCGACTTCTGCCGCAACTGCCTGTCCAAGTGGTACAAGGCCGCGGCCGAGGAGCGGGGCATCGAGCTGGACTACGACACCGCGCGCGAAGTCGTCTACGGCATGCCCTACAGTGAATGGAAGGAGAAACACCAGCCCGAGGCGACACCCGAGCAGCAGGCCGCCTACGAGGCGCGGCAGGCCGCGAAGCGCGCCGGCGGCGCCACCTAGAACCGCTCGCGGGCGACCCACCGCGACACCGTCCGGGCGGCATCACCCGGTCATCGCGCGGTTGTCGCATCCCGTGCCGGTATAATCGGCCGCTGTCTGCCGGACGATCCCATTCCAAGGAACCCATCCATCGTGCCCGTGTCTCCTCTTTCCCCCCATGCGACGCTTCGTGCGCCCGCCGGTCCGGTGGTGCTCGTCGTCCTCGACGGCGTCGGCATCGGCCGGCGCGACGCCTTCGACGCCCTGCACCTGGCGCGCACGCCGCAGCTCGATGCGCTGTTCGCCGACGGCTTGTACACCACGCTGAGTGCCCACGGCACCGCCGTCGGCTTGCCCGCCGACACCGACCTCGGCGGCTCGGAGGTGGGGCACAACGTCATGGGCGCCGGTCGCGTGGTGGACCAGGGACCGAAGCTGGTCGACAACGCCTTCGCCGATGGCAGCGTGTGGCGGGGTCACTGGACGCGGATCGCGAACGACCTGGCAGGCTCGGGCGGCACCCTGCATCTCGTCGGCCTGCTCTCCGACGGCAACATTCACTCCAACCAGTCCCACCTGTACCAGCTCGTCGACCGCGCCGCCCGCGACGGCGTCAGTCGCGTGCGCGTGCACGTGCTGTTCGACGGCCGCGACGTTCCGGACCGAAGCGCCCGCGACTACCTGGCGCAACTCGACGCGGTACTCGCAGCGCACGTCGAGGCCGGACGCGACTATCGCGTCGGCACCGGTGGCGGTCGCATGATCAGCGTCATGGACCGCTACAACGCCGACTGGTCCATCGTCGAGCGCGGCTACAAGGCCATCGTCCACGGCGAGGCGCCGGTATTCGCCTCGGCCGACGAGGCGGTGGCCGGCTTTCAGGCCGAGGACCCCGAACTCAGCGACCAGTACATCCCGGTGTTCGCGGTCGACGAGGGCGACGGTAGCGCCGGCACCGTCGTCGACGGCGACGCCGTGATCCTGTTCAATTTCCGCGGCGACCGGGCGGTGGAACTGTGCGCCGCCTTCGAGTCCGGGGAAGACTTCGAGGGCTTCGACCGCGGCCGCGTTCCCGACGTGACCTTCGCCGGCATGATGCTCTACGACGGCGACCTCGGAGTGCCGTCGCGGTACCTGGTGACGCCGTCGAAGACCGAGGGCTGTTTCAGCGAGCGCCTCGCCGCCAGCGGCGTCGCCCAGTTCGCCTGCGCAGAGACACAGAAGTACGGTCACGTCACCTACTTCTGGAACGGCAACCGTTCGGGCATGTTCGACGCCTCGCTGGAGGAGTACCTCGAGATTCCCTCGGATCGGTGTCCCTTCGACCAGCGACCGTGGATGAAGGCCGCGGAAACCGCCGACGCACTGATCGCAGCCGTCGACGGCGGCCGCTTCCGCTTCCTGCGCGCCAACTTCGCCGGCGGCGACATGGTCGGGCACACCGGCCGGCTCGAGCCGACCATCGTCGCGCTGGAGGCCATCGACCTGTCCCTGGCCCGCGTGGCGGCCGCCGTGAAGCGCAGCCGGGGCTGCCTGGTGGTCACCGCCGACCACGGCAACGCTGAGGACATGGTGGAACGGGACAAGGCCGGCAATCCCCTGTTCGACGACGACGGCCGGCCGCGCCGTCGCACCGCCCACTCGCTCAACCCGGTGCCGTTCGCCATTGTCGACTACGACGGCCGGCACCTGCGCCTGGCCGAGCGGGCGGAACGCGGTCTCGGCAACATCGCGCCGACACTCGCCGAGTTGCTGGGTTTCGCCGTGCCGGACGGCTTCGTGCCGAGCCTGATCGAATCGTAGGGCGGGCGCCGGCGATGCCCGCTATCGCGGCCGGCAGCCGATCTGCCGGAAGCGCTGCCGGTAGCGCGACGGCGTGACGCCGGTCTGGCGCCTGAACAGTCGGCGAAAGGACGCGGCGTCGTCGTACCCGACCGACTCGACGACGCGGTTCACGGGCTCGGCGGTCGTCTCGAGCAGGTGCTTCGCCTCCTCGACCCGCAATGTCTGCAGGTAGTTCAGGGGCGCAAGCCCGGTTGCGCTTCGGAAGCGGCGAGTGAACGTGCGCGGGGAGAGTCCCGACACCGCCGCCATGCGCTGCAGGCAGTCGGGCTCGGTATAGTTTCCGGCAATCCAGGCTTGCGCGGCGGCCACGGCCTTGTCTTCGATGCGCCTGGGCAGGCGGCGCGCGGCATAGAGCATCTGGCCCTCGGATCGATCGCCGAACAGGTAGAGCTTCGCCGCCTTGACCGCCGCCGCATCACCGTGAAAGCGCGCGATGAGATACAGCGCCAGGTCCTCCCAGGCCGCCATGCCCCCGGTCGTCACGATCCGTCCGTCGGCGCCTGCCGGCAGAAGGATTCTTTCCGGCTGCAGCGCGACCGAGGGGAAATAGCACCTGAAATGGTCGACGTAGCCCCAGTGCGTGGTCGCCGGCTGTCCGTCCAGCAATCCCGCACCGGCCAGCAGCACCGACCCCGAGCACACCGAGCACAGCATCGCGCCGCCCTCGTGCATGCGCTTCAACCACGGGCCGATGTCCGACCACCGTTGGCGATGGTCCGAGCGCGGATCGACGGCCAGGTCCGTGACGATGACGATGTCGGCGTCATCGACCTGGGACAGGGTCGCATGGGGAATGACCGGCGTACCCCCGTAGCACGTGATCTGTCCGCTCTGCCGCCCGACGATGCGCACGTCGAACCCCGCGGCGACCGTCTCGCCGTCCATCAGCCAGGACCACGACTCGGCAAAGGTCGACAGGACCTCGAAGAGGCCATAGAGCACGGCGGCGGAACTCTCCGGCAGGGCCAGTAGGTTGACCGACGGGGGGCGTGACTGACGGACGTCGACCATCGCGATGGCTCGTTCGGCACTGGTTCGGGAAGAAATCACTGTACCCGAAACGTTTCGCAACGATCCACCCCGCCCATCCCGGCCCGTGGCGACACCCGGGTTCATGCAGCCGGGCGTCGATGGCTGACGAACCAGACGTTGGCCGGATCGTGGGGAAGGAAATGCCGCTCGACGTGTTCGAAGCCGGCCGCCGCGAGCATTCGCTCGGCCGTTTCCCAACCCCACATCGTCCCCAGTCCTTCACCGCCCTGGCCGATCGATACCGGGGTGCAATGCAGGCACGACACGGTGTACCACAGCGACGCCATCGGGAAATCGAGGTTGTTTTCGAGGTAGGCGGAGCCGCCGATGTCCTGCATCAGGTGAACGCCGCCGGCTCGCAAGGCCCGGTACAGACCACACAACAGCCCCTGCGGGTCCTTCTGGTCATGCACGGCATCGAACGACAGCACCAGGTCGTAGCATTCGGATTCGTCGAACCCGGTCAGGTCCCTGGCCTGGAAGCGAACGTTGTCGAGCGATCGTGCGCGGGCCGACTCGCATGCGAACGCAATCGCGTCCGCGCAAAGATCGTAGCCGGTGAAGCGGCTGTGCGGATACCGGGCCGCCATGGCCAGCAGTGCGTGGCCGCGGCCGCATCCGGCATCGAGAACGTCGATGCCCTGCCGAAGCCTGGCGTCGGCGCCATCGGCCAGCGGCAGGATGGTGTCGAACAGCCGCTCGACGACGGTCTGACCGCTGTCCTCGGCCATGAAGTCGTGAAAACAGGGGTACTCGTCGTAACGGGTGCCGCCGCCGGTCCGGAAACATTCCAGCGAACGCTCCTGGATCGACCCGAGCATGGGGATTGCCTGGGCGTAAACCGCCAGGTTTCCGAGCGCACCGTCGCGCGTCAGGCAGGCGGCATGCTCGTCGGGGAGGTGGTATCGAGCTGTTCCGGGGTCGTAGCGAACGATGCCCGCGGTCACCATCGCCGCCAGCCACTCCCGGACGTAGCGCGGCGCGAGCGCGGCCTTGGCCGCAAGCTCGTCACACGTGCGCCAGGGCCTTGCCGACATGACGTCGAACAGGCCGGTGCGGTGGCCGATAGAAATCATGACGGCTTGCGCGCCGGCGTCGATGATGTCCGACACCCTGCCGAGAAAAGCCTCGGCGGCCTGTGATTCACGTGTCGGTAACGGGGTGGAGTTGTCCATGGTCGTCCTTCCTGCGAAATCTCGCCTGTTTTCAAAGGCGCGCAGGGTAGGCGAACGGACGGCGGCGCGTTAGAGTGAGGTCAACCACAAAGGGGCCGATTCGGCCATCGTGCGCCGACGCGGACCCCACTGTTTCGAGGTGACGACATGATCGACGTCACGGTCGTACTGGTCAACGATGGCTATGCGTCGACGGCCATCGCACCGCTGGAAGTCTTCTCTTCCGCCGGCGTGCTGCCCAACGCCTTCGATGGCCGCGCGCCCGCGCCTCGTTTCAACGTGAACGTGGCCTCGGTCGACGGTCGGCCGGTTCGCACCGCCCACCACCTGGCCCTGGCGCCCGGCGCATCGATTGACGACATCGACCACACCGACGTGGTCTTCGTCTCGGCGATCGGCCTGGACATCGATGGCGCGCTCCTCGGTCACCCCCGGCTGCCGGCCTGGCTTCGCGAACGACACCGGGAAGGCGCGCTGGTCGCCGGCGGATGCGCGGGCGTCGCCCTGCTCGCCGAGTCCGGTATTCTCGACGGTCGACAAGCCACCACGCACTGGGCGTTGGCTCGCGATTTCGCGGCGCGCTACCCGCAAGTTCACTGGCATCCCGACGCGTTCGTCACCGAGGACGGCGGCGTGCTGTGCGGCGGCGGCGTCTACGGCGCGATCGATCTCAGCCTGCACGTGGTGGAAAAACTCTGCGGCCATGAAGCGGCCGTCGAGTGCGCCAGGGCAATGCTGGTGGAAATGCCGCGGGTCAACCAGCTCGGCTTCGCCGAGCTGCCGATTGCCGACGCCCACGGCGACGACGGGATCCGGCGCGCCGAGGACTGGCTGCAGCAACACCTCGCCGATGACGTGTCGCTCGAGGCCTGCGCTAGACATCTCGGCATGAGTCCGCGCAACTTCGAGCGCCGATTCAAGAGGGCGACCGGAACGAGTCCGCTGTCCTACCTCCAGGCGATTCGGGTGTCACGGGCGAAAAAGCTGCTGGAGAACGGCGCGCGCTCCATCGAGCAGGTTGCCAACCGGGTCGGCTACCGCGATGCCTCCTACTTCAGGTCCCTGTTCAGGCGTCGGACCGGCATGGCCCCGGCGGCGTATCGCCGCCGATTCGGCCCACGCCGGCGGCACAACTGAGTCCACTACTCGGCCAACTGCTCTCCGCAACCACCGATGGATTCGGGAACGTCCCTGAACTTCGGCATGCCGTCGCGAATGGGCAGCACACGTTCCTGGTAGTGCACGTGCAGCGCGGGAGCGAACGGGGCGTCGGGAATGATCGCGGCATACACGTCGACCAGCCCCATGCCCGGGTGCTCCGTGTACAGGTGTCCGCCGCAGTCGAGGCACCACTTGCGAATGCTTTGCGGTGTCCTGCTGTAACTCCCGATACGATCGCGGCCGCGAGTCACCGTCACGTCATCGGGCTTGAAGAGCATGAAGGCATTGACCGGTGCGGCCGACCAGTGACGACAGGATCGGCAGTGGCAGTAACCCGTTGCCTCGGGCTCGGCCGTGACTTCGAGCTGAATCGCGCCGCAAAAGCAGTGGCCGTAATAGGGGTGTCGGTCGCTCATTGACATTCTCCGCGTCGGTGCAGGCGGCAGGCCGGAAAGCCGCTCCGCCGGTGTCGATTGACGGGGACGAAGGTGATTCATCGAGCGCCGGCGAAACAGCGGCCGGGGCGACAGGGACCGGTGGCTAGACCGACAGGTTGGCGTTCATCCCCGGCTCCCGGCTCAGCGCGCGCAGGAGATCGTCGAGCGCCTTCGCGCGATGACTGAGCGCATTCTTGCGTTCGGCGCCGAGTTCGGCGGCCGATTCACGCATCCCTCCTGGCAGGAAGACCGGGTCATAGCCAAAACCGCCGGCACCGCGCGGCGCGGTAAGAATCTCGCCTTCCCAGGTGCCGGTGCAGATCACCGGCACCGGGTCGAGGGCGTGCCGCAGGTAGACCACGACACAGACGAACCGGGCGCGCCGTTCCGATCCCGAAAGCGCTGCCATCGATTCGAGCAGGCGCGCCGTGTTGGCGGCGTCATCGGCGCCTTCGCCGGCGAACCGGGCCGAGCGGATGCCGGGCCGACCATCGAGCGCGGCGACCTCGAGGCCCGAATCGTCGGCAATGGCGGCAAGTCCCGTGTGATCCGCCGCGGCACGCGCCTTCTTCAGGGCATTCTCGACGAAGGTCAGGCCGTCTTCCTCGACCGGCGGCACGTCGAACCCGGCCTGCGACACCAGCTCGAACCCGCAGCGGGCGAGCAGGGCGCGCATCTCGTGCAGCTTGCCGGCGTTGCCGCTGGCGAGCACCACGCGGCGGTTCACGTTGCCAGGGCGTCGCGCTGGTGACGCATCAGCGCCTCGATTCCCTGGCGTGCGAGCGACAGCATCGCGTTCATTTCCTCGGTCGTGAACGGCACCCCCTCGGCCGTCCCCTGGACCTCGATGAACCGGCCCTCGCCATCCATGACCACGTTCATGTCGGTCTGGGCCTGGCTGTCCTCGGCGTAGTCGAGATCGAGCACCGGCTGGTCCTCGTACATGCCGACCGAGACCGAGGCCACCTGGCCGCTCAACGGGTCGTGCTTGAGTGCGCCCGCGTCGACCAGCCGGGAAACGGCATCATGAAGCGCCACCCAGGCCCCGGTGATGGACGCGGTGCGCGTGCCGCCGTCGGCCTGGATGACGTCGCAGTCCAGGGTGATGGTGCGCTCGCCGAGCCGCTTCAGGTCGGTCACCGCGCGCAGCGAGCGGCCGATCAGGCGCTGGATTTCCAGCGTTCGGCCGCCCTGGCGACCGCGAGCCGCCTCGCGCGCCATGCGGCTGTGGGTACTGCGCGGCAGCATGCCGTACTCGGCGGTGACCCAGCCCGAACCCTGCCCGCGCAGGAAGGGCGGGACGCGCTCCTCGACGCTTGCCGTGCACAGCACGCGCGTATCGCCGAAGGCGACCAGCACCGATCCCTCGGCGTGGCGCGTGTAGTGTCGTTCGATGCTCACCGGACGCAACTGGTCGGGCTGGCGCTGGCTGGGTCTCATGAATAAGCAGGTCCGGTTGGCGCCGCTGTCGCGGTGCGGGTTTCGACGATGGTGGTGCGCGATGGTAGCGCGAAGCCGCGCCGCTCGTCAGGACGGATCCAGCTCGAGCTCGGTGGACGCCTCGGCGAAGGCCAGGTCGGTGAACACGCGCACACTCGTGGGTCGCTCGCGATGATTCAGTCGCAATGCCCACTCGATGGCGCGCAGCATCTGGAACGAATACTGGTCGGCGTACACGTTGGTAATGGGCTCGATGGTGTCCTGGCCCTGGCGCTTGAGGGCGGGCGGCGGCGACTTGCCGGTGACGCAGGCGTACATTGTCGCGCCAAGCGCATACAGGTCGGACCAGGGTCCCATCTCGCCCTCGTTGTACTGTTCCGGCGGCGCGAAGCCATGGGTAAGCGTCTGGAAGGAGCTGAACCGCTCGCCGCTCGACGCGGTCTGGGCGGCACCGAAATCGAGCAGCAACGGCTCGCCGCTGGCGCGCAGCAGGATGTTGGCCGGTTTCACGTCCAGGTGCAGGAACGAGGCCTCGTGCAATGCCGCCAGGCCCGAGGCGATCGGCGGGAACACCTTGAGCATGAAGGGCTGGTCGAGCTGACCGTTGCACTGCTTGATGAACCAGCGCAGGTCGCGACCGAGCTCGTAGGCCATCACCATGTACACGGTGCCGTTGGCGCGGAAGATGTTCGAGACGTTGACGATATTCGGGTGCTTGAGCTTGGCCAGGGCGCTGGCCTCGGCGAAGAACTGCTTCATGCCCTGCACGAAGCCGAGCCGCGCCTTCTCCGACAACGGCTCCACCTCACCGGCGGCGGCCCGGTTCACCAGCCCCTTCGGACAGTACTCCTTGATGACCACCTCCTTGTCGCTCTTCTCCTCGCGGGCGAGGTAGACGAGCGAGAAGCCGCCGCCGCCGAGCACCTCGGCAATGCGGTAGCCTTCGAGAATGTATCCCTCTCTCAAGGGGGGGCGTTGCTTGGATACCATTTCAAAAAAGAGGTCGTCGGCCGGGGGTGTGTGTGCCGATGGAAGCGTCCCTTGTTATTGTTTCACGCTGAATTTCAGATATCTCCCCCATTTTATTGATTTTAGCCGCGATCTGGCAACCAATGCGCCAAGATCTGGTGCGATCTGCGGGGCGGCCCGGCAGCGGGTCCGGATTCGCCGCGCGCCGGCGTCATCCCTATAATAGCCGCTTTTTTCGAGGAGCCCTACGCGTGACCCAAAGCATGACGGCCTTCGCCCGGGAACAGCGCGAGACGCCACTCGGCAAGCTGACGGTGGAAATCCGCTCGGTCAACAACCGCTTCCTCGACTTCGCCCTGCGACTGGCCGATCCGGTGCGCCCGCTGGAGCCGATGTTGCGCGAACGCGTATCGGCCCGCATCAAGCGCGGACGCGTCGAACTGACCTTCCGGCTCGACGCCGGCGGCGCCGAACCCGGTACTGGCGAGGTCAACACGGCCCAGCTCGCGGCTCTCGCCGAGCTGCAGCGGACCGTGCTCGGCGCCCTGCCCGAAAGCCGGCCACTCTCGGTGCGCGAGGCGCTCGACTGGCCCGGCGTGGTCGCGCGCACGGAGACGGACGAATCGCGGCTCGGCGACGAGGTGAAGGGGCTGCTCGACGACGCCCTCGACACGTTCGTCGCCACGCGCCTCCGCGAGGGTGCGCGGCTGGCCGACACCATCGTCCAGCGCATCGAAGCCGCGCGCGCGCTCGTCGCCGACCTCGAATCGAAACTGCCGTCGATCGCCGTCCACGTGCGCGAACGACTCGAGTCGCGCCTCAAGGAGATCCTCGACAAGCTCGACGCCGAACGCATCGAGCAGGAAGTCGTGCTGCTGCTGAACAAGTCGGACGTGGAAGAGGAGATCGACCGCCTGAAGATCCACTTCGACGAGGTCACCACCGTGCTTGCGCAGGATCAGCCGGTGGGCCGCCGGCTCGATTTCCTGATGCAGGAACTGAACCGCGAGGCGAACACCCTCGGCTCCAAGGCCGCCCACGCGGACGTCACCAACACGTCCATGGAGCTCAAGGTGCTCATCGAGCAGATGCGCGAGCAGGTGCAGAACATCGAGTGACGGCGTTCGCCGTCACGCGTCCCATGCGGGTCGCTCGCCGATCCGCCCGGCCATGAAGTCGATGAATGCGCGCACCTTGGGCGCCAGGTGCCGGCGCTCCGCATAGACCGCGTAGATCGATACCTCGACGGCGTCGTATCCGGCCAGCAAGCGGACCAGGCGGCCGGCGCGGATGTCCTCACCCACCGCGAACGTCGGCATGCGCGCGATGCCCGCGCCCGCGAGCAGGGCTTCGCGTAACGCGAGACTGTTGTTCATGCGGACCCGGCCGTCCACCACCACCGACGTTGCACGCCCGTCCGCCGCCGTGAAGTGCCATTCGCGGGCCGAGTGCTGGTAGCGATAGGTGAGGACGTCGTGCACGGCGAGTTCGGCCGGCGTGCGCGGCCGGCCACGGCGATCGAGGTAGGCGGGCGACGCCACCACGGCGTGGCGGCAGGGGCCCAGCCGACGGGCGATAAGCGAGGCGTCCGGCAGTTGGGCAATGCGCACCGAGACGTCGAATCCACCCGCGACGACATCGACCTTGCGGTCGTCGAACTCCACGTCCAGGGCCAGTTCCGGGTAGCGCTCGAGGAACGCCGGCATGGCCGGGGCGACGTGCAACACGCCGAACGACATCGGCGCATTGATCCGCAACGTGCCCCGCGGCGCCTGGTTGAGTCGCGACACCGCCGCGCTGGCGTCGTCGATCTCCTCGAGTGCGCCGCGACTGCGCTCGTACAGCAGGCGTCCCGCCTCGGTCAGACTCAGGCGCCGCGTGGTGCGGTTCAGCAGTCTCGCGCCGAGACGGTTCTCTAGCCGGGTGACGTACTTGCTCACCACCGCCTTGGACAGCGACAGCCGACCGGCGGCGGCGGTGAAGCTGCCGGCGTCGACGACTTCGACGAACACGGCGATGTCGGTCAGAGAGTCCAGGTCGTGACCTTTTATACGGTATTTGTGAACAATATTATTCCATTTAGTCGGATTATCCAAATCTCATTCTCCAGTATCGTGGCCGCTCCCTGAACGATCCGTCGCGATCACCACCGGGCCCGGCGCCCGCCCACGCGGAGATACGAGATGAACCCCCCCTGCATTCGACACCTTGTCCTGGCCGCCCTGCTCGCGGTCGCCGCCACGGCCGACGCCGCCGAACGCGCCGTGGGCATCAGCCCGTGGGGGCCGGAAGACGAACTCGGCCGCCTCAACCTGATGACCGACGATTCGCGGCGCGCCGTTCTCTCGCGCGTGGCCGGCGGCGCCGTGTACGACCTGTCGGTCGATTACTTCATCGGCATGCCGAGCTGGCAGGCGGCGGGCGACCCGCATTACCGGATGTGGATGACGCACACGCCCCACGGTACCCGGGTGGACGATCCGCTCGGCGTCGGGGCGCGAATGAACGAGCACGTGGCCTATTCCGGCGCGGCGGTGTCGATGTACACCCATACCGGGACGCATATCGACGCGCTGGTGCACTTCGGCCTGGACGGCCGTGTGTACAACGGCTTCTCCGCGCACGAACACCTTGGAGACCGAGGCTGGCGCGTAGCCGGTGCCGAGACGATTCCGCCCATCGTCGCGCGCGGCGTGCTCATCGACGTCGCCCGCGCAAAGAACGTGGACATGCTGCCGGACAACTACCGCATCACCCGCGAGGACCTGCTCGACGCGCTCGCCCGGCAATCGGTTGCCCTCGAGGAAGGCGACGTGGTGCTGATCCGCACGGGACGCATGCAGGTGTTCGAGAACGCCGCGGCCTACATGACGAACCCGCCCGGGCTGGGGCTGGCCGCGGCGCGCTTCCTGGTCGAGGAAGGCGGCGCGATGGTCGTCGGCGCCGACAACCTGAGCTTCGAGGCCTTCCCGTCCGAGCTCGACACCGACTACGTCCCGGTGCACACCTACCTGCTCGCCGAGCAGGGCGTGCCGATCATCGAGCTGGTCGACCTCGAGGCCCTCGCCCGCGACCGGGTCTACGAGTTCGCCTTCGTCGGCGGCTCGCTGAAGCTGCGTGGCGCGGACGCCGCGCCGATGCGGCCCATCGCCCTGCCCATCGTGTCGGCACCGGAGGAGGAGTAGACCATGAGAGCGTCATCCGTTCCCGTGACGGCCCACCGGGCGCCTCATCCCTTGCTGGCCGCCTCGGCCGCCCTGCTCGGCGCCGGGCTGCTGCTCGGCCTGTCGACGAACCTCGCCAAGGTCGCCGGCGGCCTTGGCATCACGCCGCTCGCATTCCTGGCCTGGTCGCTGGCTGGCGCGGCCGCCCTGCTGTGCGCGCTGGCGATAGGGCGGCGGCGCCCGGCGCCATTGAACCGGCGCACACTCGAGTACTTCGCTGTCTCGGCACTGCTCGGCGTGGCCGGTTCGAACCTCATTTTCTTCAACGCGATACCGCGCCTGGGCGTGAGCTTCGTGGCGCTGGTCATTGCGCTGCCGCCGCTTCTGACCTATGCCGGCGCGCTGGCGCTCGGCATGGAGCGATTCTGTGCCTGGCGCGCGGCGGGCGTGCTGCTGGCGCTGGCCGGCACCGCCGTCCTCGTCGCCCGGCAGTGGTCGGCGCCGCAGGCCGATACCGCGTGGATCGCGCTGACGATGCTCGGTCCGGTGCTGCTGGCCGCCGGCAACCTGTATCGCACGCGGCGCTGGCCACCCGGCGTGAGCGCGGACACCCTCGCCCCCGGCATGCTGGTTGCCGCCGTGCTCATCCTCGCCTTGTTCACGGCGTGGCCGGGGCTGTCGCTCGAGGTGCCGGTAGACGATGCGTCCGTCTTCGTTCTGATCGCCGTCCAGTCGCTGGTCTTCGCCGGCCAGTTCCTGCTGATGTTCGTATTGCAGCAGCGCGGCGGCCCCGTGTTCCTGAGCCTGATGGGCGCGGTGAGTGCGGTGTTCGGCGTTCCCATCGCCCTCGTGGTGCTGGCCGAACCCGCGCCCGCGGGCCTGCTGCCCGGGACACTGCTGGTGAGCGCGGGATTGACCTGCATGGTCCTCGGCGTCAGCGCCTGCCGGCCGCGTCAGCCACGTACGCCGGCGCCGCGACACGCGCGCAACGAGGCGGGGGCGACGGTCCAGGTTTGATATGATTCGGGCCCGATCGTCACCGCCCTTCGCGGTGGTATGACGGCCCGCCGCGGCCGAATCCCGAAAAACCGCAGACCATCCATTGAAGTGCCATGCCATCGATCCCGGTTGAGGGTGTACGACATTGAACCGGGCCGGGCGCCTGTTCATCCTCTCGGCCCCCTCCGGGGCCGGCAAGACGTCGCTGGCGCGGGCGCTGATCGCCTCGCGCGACGACACCGTGCTGTCGGTATCGCACACCACGCGCGAGCCTCGACCCGGCGAGCGCGACGGCGTCGACTACCACTTCATCGGCCACGACGCGTTCCGCGCCATGATCGGGCGCGGCGAGTTCTTCGAGCATGCCGAGGTCTTCGGCAACTACTATGGCACGTCAATGGCCGCGGTCGAATCCTTCCTCGCACGCGGTCTGAACGTGGTGCTCGACATCGACTGGCAGGGCGCCCGCAAGGTGCGCGCGCGGGCCCCGGACGCGCTCGCCGTGTTCATCCTGCCGCCGTCGCTGGCGGACCTGCGCGAACGGCTGACCCGCCGCGCCCAGGACAGCGAGGCGGTGATCGAGGCGCGTATGCACAAGGCCATCGACGAGATGACTCACTACGCGGAGTACGACCGGGTGGTGATCAACTGCGAGTTCGACGGCGCGCTGAAGGCGTTGTCGGACCTCCTGGATGGACGTGAGGGCGGCGTCGACCCGAACGAAATCGACTTCGATCCCCTTGTTTCTGTTGACGAAACGGTTAAACTTGCCCCTTGAACCGTGCGGCGCGGACCTTTAAGCGGCGCGCCGCGATCCCCAGATACCACGGGTAGCCATCGACCACGCCGGACGACATCGTTCACGGCGCGGTTTCAGCATGGTTGCCGTTCGACCGAATCCCAGCGAGAAAATCCATGGCCCGCGTCACCGTAGAAGACTGCCTCGAACACGTCGATAACCGCTTCCAGCTGGTGCTGGTGGCCACCAAGCGCGCGCGCCAGCTGGCCGTCGGCCACGATCCGCTGGTGCCGCGTGACAACGACAAGGACACCGTCATTGCCCTGCGCGAGATCGCCGAAGGCAAGGTGACCAAGGACATCCTGGTCGAGAAAGTCGAAACCGTGACCTTCACCACCGATCCGCTCGACGATGCCATCGCCGAGCATTTCCGCTTCGACGACGACGACGAGCCGTCCGCCGCCGAAGCGGCCGCGGACGACACCGTCGCCCAGGCGGACGACGAAGCCGGCGACGAAGCCGCGCCCGCCGCGGCCGCCGCGGACGATGGCGTCGAGGTCGAGGGCGACGACGAGCGCTGATCGCGGCCACGCCTTCATGCTGTGAACTCGCGTGACGCCCCCCCGGGAACATTCCCCCGTTGAATTCGTAGCCGACCTCACCGCGGCGGCCGGCGCCGACGCGATCCTGACCGACTTCGCACCGCCCGGCAGCGTGCCGGAAAGCCGCATACTGATCAGCGACCTGGTCAGCTACCTCGAACGCTACCTGGAGGCGGACGAGGTCGCGCGGGTATACGACGCCTACCTGCTCGGCGCCGAGGCCCACGAGGGCCAGACCCGTTCCAGCGGCGAGCCCTACATCTACCACCCCATCGCGGTGGCCCGCATCCTCGCCGAGATGCGGCTGGACAGCCGCAGCCTGATCGCGGCCATCCTGCACGACACCATCGAGGACACCGCGGTGACCCGCGACGAGCTGGTCACCCGCTTCGGCGAGGATGTCGCCGAGCTGGTCGAGGGCGTGACCAAGATCGGCCAGTTCGAGTTCGACAGCCGCGAGGAAGCCGAGGCCGAGAACTTCCGCAAGATGCTTCTCGCCATGTCCCGGGA
>JAUIDF010000046.1 GCA_030429125.1 Gammaproteobacteria bacterium
GCCCTTGGTGTCGGTGAAACGGAAGTCGACGAACTTCACGTCGTTGTCTTTGATCGATTTCAGCACATCATCTGCTGACATGGTGCGTGTCCTCACGTGGTCTTGAAGGGTGCATGACATCCGCGCCGACAGGTCGGCCGGAACCAGCTGTTAAGCTCGCGGGTACTCTGGGAGCAAGGGGCGTGCCAAATTTCGGTGCACGGAAAATCAATTAGATACACAACCTTCATGGGCTCGTATGCACTATTATCGTGCATACGAAGAGAAAACGCACCACGAAAGGGCGACACGGACGGGGTCGGTATGCCTGGCGGCACACAGGCTATGCTCGCGACGGAGAATCCTCTTCACCGCCCTGTCCCTGCCCGCCCCGCGTTGCTGCCCGGCACCGTCGGGCTTTTTCAGTCGATCGGGGGCGATTGACGGTCGGCGGACCGGCTGGTTACCCGACGTCCTCGCCGATCTCCACGACCACCGTGATCAGCTCGTCCTCTTCACGGGTTTCGACCACGCGGTGGCCATGAACCCGACTCCAGGCGGGGATGTCGTTCAGCGCCCCGGGATCGGTGCAGAGCACCACGACGCGCGTGCCGGGCGGCTGGCCCTCGGCCGCCGCCTGGCATCGGATCACCGGCATGGGGCAGAGCAGGTGCCGGGCGTCGACCTCGATGGTGCCGCTCATGGCAGGGGAATCAGAGCAGCCAGGCCGGGTCGACCTGGGACACGGCCAGGGGCCGCACGCTGACGTCGCGCGGCTCGCCGTGAACGGGCACGAAGTCGAACTCGACCTGCTCGGCATCGCGACCCTGGCCGTAGCGCGCGGCAATGCGCGCGGCCAGGTCCACGTCCCCGGGTCCCGCCTCGCCCTCGATCAGGGTCAGCGGACCCGGATGCGAGCGCATCACGAGGTGATCGAAGCGCTTGCGATAACCTTCCAGGTAGCGGCCCTCGCCCTCGTCGCGGGAGACGATGAGCTTGAAGTCCGGGCTCGGCCGGATATGCCGCCCCACCTTCAGCAACATGATGTCGTCCAGTTCGTAGTGCTTGCTGCCGCGGTGCGTCCACAGGTCCGACAGCTTGCGCGAATAGTTGGCGTCGGTCAGGAAGCAGCAGCCGCCGGCGGGCTGCGACCACTCGCTGAAGCCGAGCTGCTTCGCCAGTGCGATTTGCGGTTTGCGACTGCGGCCGGTGAAATCGGGCAGCGATTCGCGGTCCACCCAGCCCATGCGCTCGGGCAGGGTGGCGGGCCGGTGGCGGGCGCACAACGGGCGCAGCAGCACGTCCTCGGCGCCGGACTCTCGCTCGATGACGGGAAACGTGTCGGCGCGCTGGGACTTGGGCCGCTGCCCCATTACCTCGCCGGTGACGATGAAGTCGAACCCCTTCTTCTGCATCCACTCGTGCGCCTTGCCGACCATGAAGCACTTGCAGTCGAGGCACGGGTTCAGGTTGGCGCCGTAGCCGTGCTTCGGGTTGATGACGACGTCCTTGTACTCGTCGATGATATCGATGATGTGCAGCTTGATGCCGAGCTGCTCCGCCACCCACAGCGCGTTGTTGCGCTTGGGACGGTCGCGGTCGCGATCCCGGTTGCGGATGGCGTGGGTGTGGCCCTCGACGCAGAAGCCGGTAAAAAAGTTGATGCCTTCCACGTGCACGCCCGCGTCCATCACCAGGCGCGCCGCGAGCATGGAATCGAGGCCGCCGGAAATCAGGGCGACCGCCTTGGGCTGATGGGACATCGTCGGACCGGGCCGGTTTGGGGGACGGCGGATTTTAGCAACTTCGCCCGGCCGGCTGAAGAAACCGCCTTCTGCGACCTGTTCCGGAAAATTCTTCAGATTCAGGCCAGTAACTAGTAGATTCCGGACAATCTCACTCGTTTTCGTAACGAACGGCCACGGACGGCACCCCGTCCTCGTCGACCACGACGTCCAGCACCAGCGGTCGGCAGCACACGGCGCAGTCCTCGACATAGGACTGCTCGGGCACCGAGCAGTCGACGAGCACCTCGATGGGCTCGCCGCAAAAGGCGCACTGGAGCCTTACTGACTGCAGGCCTTGCATGATCGGGGCGTGGCAGTCATACCGGTCCCAGGGCACGCCTAGACGGCATCGATCGCCAGCAACAACTGCGCGTAGCCAACGAGTTGTCCCTGGGGAAAGGCGTGTGCGAACGAGATGCGACCCGACGACGGCGCGACCACCCGCGTCTCGAGCGATCCCGCGTCGACCGTCGCAACCACGGCGCCCGATTCAACCCACTGTCCGACCACGGGCGGCGCACCGTGGTGCCAGTTCAGCTTTCCCACCGCCGGCGCGGTGACGTAGAGCGTGGCCGGACGGGACGCCCTGGCAGCGGCCGGCCCGGATTCGCACTGCGAGGCCCCTACGGCCCCGTCGACGACCGGCTGCTGGCCGGCCGCCCGTTCACGGGCGTCGACGCGCCAGTCCACCTCGATATGCAGGGTCCCTGAATCGACGGCGACGCTGCCGTAGCCCCGCCGCTCGAGGACTTTACCGAGTATTCGAACGTCATCGTAACCAACTGCCATGGAGTCGCTCCGCTTGGTGGGTCAGGCCCGCAACCGCTCTTCCACCCAGCGGGTGTATATCGCCGAGTCGATGAAATCCTGGTGATCGATCAGGTCGAGGTGAAACGACGTGGTGGTCTTGATTCCACCGATGTCGAGCGTCCGCAACGCGTGGCGGGACCGGTCGATCGCTGCCTTGCGATTGTCGCCACCGACGATCAGTTTTCCAATCATCGAATCATAATAGGGCGGTACATCATAGCCTGGATAGGCATGGGTATCGAAGCGCAGCGAGGGGCCGGCGGGCCGTGCGATCGACGTAATCCTTCCGACCGACGGCATGAACCGGTCCGACGGATCCTCCGCGCAGATTCTCCACTCGATGAATGCGCCACGCGGCAGGCGCTTCAGGCGCGGCAATCGCAGTCGCTTGCCCGCCGCCACGCGCAGCTGCTCACTGACCAGGTCCGTATTCGTGAACATCTCCGTCACCGGATGCTCGACCTGGATTCGCGTGTTCATCTCGATAAAGAAAAACTTCCGGCTTTCCATGTCGTAGATGAACTCGACCGTGCCGGCGTTCTCGTACCCGATGCCGGTGACGATGGCCAGGGCCGCCTCGGCCATCTCCTTGCGAACGGTGTTATCGAGGACCGGTGAGGGTGCCTCTTCGACCAGCTTCTGGTGCCGGCGCTGCACGCTGCAATCCCGTTCCCAGAGATGCTGGGCGTTGCCGTGGCGATCGGCGAATACCTGGATCTCGATATGTCTCACCCGGTCGAAATAGCGCTCCAGGTACAGTTCGCCGTTGCCGAATGCGGCTTGTGCCTCGGCATTCGCCTGGGTGAAGACATCGTCGAACTCGTCGGCACTGCGCGCCACGCGCATACCGCGACCGCCGCCACCCGCGCTGGCCTTGATCAACATCGGAAAGCCGACTTCCCCGGCCGCGGCCCGCGCCGCGTCCAGCGACTCGTAGGCGCCGGGGGAGCCGGGCACGACCGGTACGCCAAGGCGACGCGCAGTCTCCCGGGCATGCGCCTTGTCGCCCATCTGCCGGATTGCCTGGCCACTGGGACCGATGAATACCAGTCCCCGCCTAGCGCACTCGTCGGCGAAGTCGGCGTTCTCGGCAAGGAAGCCGTAGCCCGGGTACACGCCGTCGCATCCGCTGGCCGCGGCCGTCTCGATCAGGTTGTCGCCGACCAGGTAACTTTCCCTCGGCGCGGGAGGGCCGATGCAGTACGCCTCGTCCGCCGCGAAAACGTGCGGACTCGCGGCATCTGCCGTCGAGTACACGGCGACCGACGTGAGCCCGTTCTTGCGACAGGCGCGTATCGCCCTCAGCGCGATCTCGCCCCGGTTGGCAATGAGAATTTTCTTCATCGGCTCATGCTCCCAGCGGGACGACCAGCGCGTCGAGGGCGAGCACGCCCTGTCCGCGCGGCCGCACCAACAGCGGATTGATATCGAGCTCACCAAGCCACTCGCGCTCGGCCCAGGCGAAGCGTGACAGCACGCAAAGCGCCTCCACGAGGGCGTCCGTGTCCGACTCGGTCTGCCCTCTCGCGCCCTCGAACAACGCCCGGCCGCGAAGTTCGGCGATCATCTCGCGCGCCGTCGCCGCATCGAAGGGCGCCACTCGATACGTGACGTCCCTGAACACCTCGGCGAAGATACCGCCGACCCCGAAGGCGACGACGGGGCCGAATGTCGGATCGTTCACCACGCCCGCGATCGACTCGACACCGTCTCCCGCCATCTCCGAAACGAGCACGCCGTCGATCCGCGCCGACGGCGCACCAACGCTCACGGCCCTGTACACGTCATCGATCGCGTCCAGCAGCGCGCGGTGGTCGCGGATGCCGATTCGCACGCCGCCGACCTCGGTCTTGTGCGCGATGTCCGGCGATACGACTTTCACCACCAGCGGGTAGGCAAGCCCCTCGACCGCGGAATCGGGATCGGCGTCGCGGGCGACGAAGGCGTCTCTCGTCACCGGGATACCTGCAGACGCCACCCATTGCTTGGCGCGGCGTTCGTCGAACGCGCCCGTCGGCCCGGACGCGACGCCCTTCGCGTCGCCAACCCCGGGCCACGGCGGACGACCAGCCAATGACCGCCTGCGTGCCGCGTACACGGCCGCCGCGGCAGCCGCGCTTGCGAGCCTTACCGGCGTGGGAACGATCGGGACGCCCGCATCCTCGAGAATCGCGTACGCCTGCTCGGCCCTCGCGCGCTGCACGGACCAGGCGACGAGCACGGGCTTGCGGGTCGCACCGGCGACGCCGGCGATGGCCGTCGCTGCGGCACGCGCGATTTCACCCGGGATGGATGCCAGCAACAACGCGAGCTGGTCGATGTTGGGATCGTCGAGAACGATCTCGAGCGCGCGGGTGAACAACGAGATATCGTTGAATACGCCCGAGGTGATGTCCACCGGGTTGGCGGCAGAGCCGAAGGCCGGGATCACCGCCGCGAGGCGTTCGGCGGTGTGCGGCGCGAAGTCGGCAAGGTCGAGGCCCGCCGCCGTCGCGCGATCGGCGAAGACGATACCGGAGCCCCCCGAGATGCTGAGCACGCCGATGCGATTACCGTCGGGCAGGCGCCCACCTTCGAGCACCTTGAACAGGTCACCCATCTCGTGGATGTCCTCCACCTCGATGATGCCGGACTGGCGAAACGCGGCGCGGTAGATCTCGTGCCGCCCGGCCAGTTTCGCGGTGTGGGACGCAACCGCCCTGGCACCGCTCGCACTGCTGCCGCCCTTCCACACGAGAATCGGCTTGCCGGCGTCGAGTGCCCGCCGGCCCACGGCCATCAGCCGCCGACCGTCCGGGACGCCCTCCAGGTAAGCGCCGCAAATGGTGGTGCCGGGATCGTCGAGCATGGCCTCGAGCAACTCCGGCAGTGTCACGTCGGCCTCGTTCCCGGTGGAAACACAGGTCCTGAATCCCAGTCCCTCCGTCGCGCACAGCGAGACGATGGCGAATCCGAATCCACCGCTTTGAAACGCCATCGACACGCCGCCCGTCTTCACCTCCAGCTCGCCGGTGATGCTGCCGAAGGCGGCGAAGACGCGATCGGGAAAGTTCACCATGCCCTGGCAATTGGGGCCGATCAAGCGGACGCCCGCGCGGCGTGCGGTCCGCGCAAGCAGGTTCTCCTGCGCCGCGCCCTCGGCGCCGGTCTCGCGGAACCCGCCCGACAGCACGATCACAAAGCCGATGCCGGCCTTGCCGCAGCCCTCGATCGCCGCCTGGACGGCCTCCGCGGGCACGGCGACGATCGCCAGGTCGCACCGGACGTCGATGGCCTCCGCCGCCGGGTAACACCGCAGGCCCGCAATCGTCTCGTACCTGGGGTTGACCGGCGCGATATCGCCGCAGTAGCCGGCGGCGAGCAGCGCCCGGATCGGCTGGCCGCCGATGCGGTCGAGATTGCTCGACGCACCGATGATCGCGATACCTCGCGGGTTGAACAGCCGCTCGAAGCCGTCTCCGGCATTGCTCACGGTATCGCCGCCCGAGACCGATCCCTGCGATGCCTCGCCGGGTTGCCGCCCGGCCTGCGGTCGCAGACTAGTCATTGCGCCTCAACTCGATCATGAAATCGCCCTTGCGAACGTGGACCCGGGCCGCGGAGCGCCGGTTGACTGCCTGCCTGACCAGTTCGATCAGCGGGCTGCTACCCAGCGTCGCGCTGCTCTCGCCGACCTCGACCATGCCCTCGACGATGCCCGCGTCGAAGAAGTGGCGGAGCATGCGCTGCTCGTCGTCGAGCGTCGGGTAGCGCTTCCTCAGGCCCGGCAGCACCGGCTCGGGAGGCGACGGATTGTCACGGATGTAGGCGGACCCGTTCTCGAGGATTCGATCGAGCGCATCGGGCGCAACCGGACTGAGCAGTTTCCCGTAGTAGCCGAGTGCGTACTTTTTGACCTCGTCGGGTACCGTCCGGTATCGCTCGCCCTGGATGACGTTGAGCGTGGATTGCACGCCGATGAACTGCGCGAACGGCGTCACCTGGATCGGCCAGCCGAGGTCGGCACGCACGCGGGTGCACTCCTCGAGCACTTCGGGCAACTTGTCGGCAAGCCCGGCGTCCTGCAGTTGCGCTTGCAGGTTGCTCATCACGCCGCCGGGCACCTGGTGGCCGCAAGTCGCGGCATCGTAGTCCATCGGTCGGCCGACCGGCTTGTTCTCGTGCCGCGCGACGGCGGCGAAGTGATCGCGAGCGCGGTCGAGCTCGCGATCATCGACATCGACGTCGAAACCCAGGTAGCGGAGATTGCGCGCGGTGGTGTAGACCGACGGCGGTGCATTGCCGTCGGCGATCGGCGGCACGCAGGTATACAGGTTGTCGACACCAAGTTCCGCCGCGGCGAGGTAGGTGCGCTGGCAAAGGCCGGAAAGCCCGTGACTGTGAAGACCCAGGGAAACCTCGCCCGCCGCCTCGCGCAGGGTCGGCACCAGGGTTCGCACCCGCTCGGGCGTGAGGACGCCGCTCGCATCCTCGATCATCAACGCATCGACGCCGGCGTGATCGATGAACTCGCGCGCCTTCTGCGCATAGAGTTCGTCCGTGTGTACCGGACTGTCGCTGTAAGTCAGCCACCCGGTAGAAAACGCACCCAGCTTCTTCGCGTGTCGAATCGCCGGAACCAGGTTGTCGATGTCATGCAGTCCGTCGAAAAATACGAACCGTCGAACGCCGTTGGCAACCAGCCGCTCGACCCAGAGTTCGTTGATGTCCTGCGCCTGGGGCTCGAATCCGAGAATGCAGCTGCTGCGAACCACGGCCTGCAGCGGCGTATTGCAGATGCGTTCGCGCAACAGGCGCAGCCTGTGCCAGGGGTTCTCCTTGAGGTACCGAACCGCTGCATCGAACTGGACCGCACCGACGACCTCGATGGCCGAGAACCCTGCGGCATCCAGGTGGGCGGCGGCGGGCAGCATCGCGGCCGTCGACATGCGCGTCGCCCAGAGGCACTGCTGCCCGTCGCGAACCGTCGTATCGACGAGATTGACCCGCGTCATGCGCCCGCCTCATCCGGATCGCCCGCCGGTCGCAGACGCATGAGGACATCGCCCGCCTGAACCGGGGCGCCGTTATCGACCAGGATCTCGACGACCTCTCCATCACTGCCGGCAACGATCGAGGTGAACAGTTTCATCACCTCGATCAATCCGACGGTGTCAGCGGCGCGAACGCGATCCCCGACGGCGACAAAGGGCTCCGCGGTCGGCGACGGCGAGCGGTAGAACGTACCGCTTACCAGTGCCTTGACCGCGTTCGCGTCTTCGCGCGTGACAGGCTCGCCCGTTTGCGACGCGCGCGTTTGCGGGCTCTCGCGGCGCGCCGGGATTCGCTCTTCGTCGGTCGCGGGGTCATCGCGAGCCGCCGGCGTCGCATCCTCGCCCGGTCGAACCGAAGGCCTCGATGAGGCGATCCCGCCACGGGTCACGTGGACGCGAAACTCGCCCGATTCGATGGTCAGTTCGTCGAACGCGGAGTCTTCGAAGAGCCTGAAGACTTCGTCGAGTTCGTCAACCGTCATTCCTGTCATGAAACGATGCTCCAGTTGTCGCGGTCCGGCTGCCTATTCATGTCGCGAACCGGTTCGCGCGGCGTACGGTGTCGATGGAGAATGCGCGTTATCGAAGTCGAACTACCGCCCGGCGAACTGGGTCAGGTAGGTCGACAGTTCCGGCACCAGAGCGATAACGAGCCAGATACCCAGCAAGGCGGCCAGGTAGGGCAGGACCGACCGTGCAATCGTCAGGTACGGCACGCCGGTGATACCGGATGCGACGTACAGGTTCAGTCCGAAGGGCGGCGTGATGAAGCCGATCGCGTCGCCGACCATGAACACCACCGCGAAGTGGAAGGGGTCGATCCCGGCGGCGGCGGCCACCGGCGCCAGGATCGGCGCCAGTATCACCGTGTTCGGCACCGATTCGAGCAACGTGCCGGCCGCCAGAACCACGATCATGCACGCAAACAGCACGGTGTAGTAGCCGCCCAGCGAGCTGATGAAGTTCGCGACCCATTCGCCGACACCGATGACCGCGAAAATCTGCTGCATCAGCAACGACACGGCGACCAGCGGCATGATGATACCGACGATCATCCCACTGCGAAGGATCACGGCGGGCAGCTTTCGAATCGACAATTCCCGGGTCAGGAACAGTCCCGCGAACATGCAGTAGGCCACGGTCACCGCCGCTGCCTCGGTGGGCGAGAATGCGCCCGCGTAGATGCCCCACAGTACGATGGCGCCGGCCGCCAGGCCGATGCTGACCCCCGGCGTCGCCCTGAGCACGCGAACCAGGCTGAAGGGCTCGATCTCACCGTACCCTCGTCGCCTGCTGATGACGTGCACGACGCCGAGCATGACGAGCGTCATCAGCAGTCCCGGCACGATGCCGGCAAGAAACAGTTCCGAGATCGGCGTGTGCGTGAGATAGCCGTAGACGATGAAGAGAATACTTGGCGGAATGATGATGCCGACGACGCCGCCGGCGGCGGAGGTTGCCGCCGCGAATCGCGCCGGGTAGCCCTTGTCGCGCATCACCGGGTAGGTGATTGACCCGATGGTCGCGGTCGTCGCGGAATTGGAACCGCTGATGGCGGCAAACAGGCTGCACGTCGCGATCGTGGACATGCCCAGGCCGCCGCGAATCTTTCCCAGCAGCGCCAGGGAGAAATTGGTCATGCGTCGCGCGATCCCGCCACCGGCAATGAGGTCACCGGTCAGGATGAACAGGGGCGCTGCCAGCAGCGCAAAGCTGTTCAGGCTCTCGAACAGGCTGCTGCCGATATTCGCAAGCGGAAACCCGTGAGTCAGGTGCGCGCCGAGCACCCAGATCGCCATCAGCAGGAAGATCGGCGTGCCGAGCACGAAGAGCGCCACGGTGAAGATCGTCAACAACAGGAGAAGAGCTGCGGGTTACATCTGTCCGACTCAGTCGAGGTTTGCCAGGCCGCCGGTGATCTTCAGCGGCCGACCGCTTCTCAGGTCCCTGAAATCCTCGACCGCGTTCTGCAACACCCTGAAGACGAGCAAGGACCAACCGACCGGCGTGGCCAGGTAGAACCACCACGACGGCAACGTGAAGGTGCCGGGAACCGTGGAGAAATTGTCGATCTGCAGGTTCAGCAGATCGTAGGAGTAATACACGGCAACGGCGGCGAAGACCAGGTACAGCACGTAATCGACCTGGAGCGCGACGTACTGACCGATTCGCGGAAGCGAGCCCCGGAACTCACCGAACGACAGGTGTGCGCGCAATCGGACACCGAGTGCGGCACCCGGCCAGGTCAGCCAGATGAACATGTACGACGGTACCGTCGTACTCCAGGCCACCTGCTCGTTGAATACGAATCGCCTGACCACTTCGACCGCGATGATCCCGGCGCATGCCACGTAGGCAACGAAGATGATCGTCTTCTCGAGGTTGGCATCCACCCAACGAAGCATCTGCAACGCGATGGCCGAGGGCGACGAGCCGCGTGCGTCGCGGGGCGATTGGCGAGTTGGCGAGGTCATGTAGCGGATTGAGGCTGCGCTTGCTGGGGCGTGATCGGACCGTTAACCGCGCGATACGACCGCCGGACCACAGCCGACGGTCGTCGTTCGCCGGGCCTCAGGCGGACTTCCACCAGCGACGCGGGACCACGTTGATCACGTCCACGGACGCATCGATTCGCTGCGCGGCCGGACGGATCGATTCGTAAACGTCGAATCCCGCCATCTGGTTCAACCGGTCCCGGATCGGCGCGTACGCCTCGTTCATCGGGTCGGCGACTTCCCGGCAGGCTGCAAGCATCTCCGCCGGCGGCTCGTTGATCTCGGTGCCGCTCTTGCTGTAGATGCTGTCGGGCGACGCGTTGGGAACATCGCCGATGATGGCGTAGCGCGCGGCAGCCAGGTTGTACATCACGACCTGCTGCGCGACATAGGCCGACTCGAGCACCGCTTCCTGGAGATCGGACTGAAGCTTCTCGAATGACTCGGTTCGAATCGACGTCGCTTCGGTCCCGGGGATGAAGCCCAGCGTAACCAGCTTTGTCACCACCGGCGCCATGTTGAACGCCGCCGCCGCACCAGGCCAGGTTTCCATCCCGTCCACGAGTCCGGAGCGCATGGCGTCCAGGGTCTCGCCCCAGGCGACCGGCAACGGGCTCATGCCCATCAGTTTCAGCGCGGTCTGTCCGAACTGGGTGGCGGTTGCGCGAATGCGGGCGCCCTCCAACTGGGCCAGCTCGGTAACCGGCGGCTTGTCGGCGAAAGTGGCTCCCATCAGCACGCCCCGAAGTTCGCCGGTGCTGAAAAGCAGCTCGAGCTTGTGGCGTTCGCGCAGGACCTGGCGGAAGATTCGCTCTGACTCCGGGTTGAAGAAGAAGTCGTAGATCTGCCCGGGCGACTGGAACATGAAAGGAAAGTCGAGCGCATTCATCCACGGCGCCACGCTCGCGGCGTTCTGGGTCGAGGAGACGGAAAAATCGATGACGCCCTGCATCGCCTGCTGGGTGCATTTCGTTTCCGAGCACAGCGCGCCGGAATCCACCACCTCGACCTGGATTGCACCATCGGTTCTCTGTTCGAGATCGCGAACGAAGTCCCACACGCCGACACGCTGGATGTCGTGCTGCACGTCGCCGTAAACCATGCCGAGCTTGAGCACGTGCTTGGCCGTCGACTTGTCCCTCTCCGCGGATACGCGCCCCGCCGTCTGCGCCAGGGCCTGCGCCGAGTAACCGGTACCGAGCATGGCGGCGGCACTGAGCGTCGCCGTCATGCCGCAGGTCGAACCGATCCTGAGAAAATCACGTCGAGAGACAGCCGACGTCGGTTGAACCGCCTGTTCGCGTTTCTCACTCATTTCCTGAACCTCCTGAATGTGATCTATTGAATATCGTCGTCGCTTCGATAGCTTGACCGCCTGTCGTCGGCCGACACCCGGCGCGCCTTCGAAGAGTCACCCGTTTCACGCCCACGCGTGCGAGCACTTGGAAAGACTCGCGAAAAGTCTATGCTTCAGAAGTTCTTATTGGCATCGAAAAATTTTGAACAATTGCTTAAGATGTAATGAACTTACAATTTTCCAGGACGGGGACGTAACGTCTTCGCGAGAGAAAACGCGCCGGGTCGTGTCGACGGGTATTCGACCGGCGGGCCTTCGCACAGGGACAGAACTGCAACGGCGACGGGCATCATTGCCGACAGACTGTCAGCGCGGAAGTCTGGATGTATCGGCAGCGAGACGATTTGCAGCACGGAGTATCGCCATGACCTCTCGTTGGCTCCCCGCGTTTACCGCGCACCGAGAGTACTACTATGGGCGTACGTCGATTCAGAACCTTGCTGGCCATTGCCGAACTCGGCACGTTCGCCAATGCCGCCGAGGCGGTCCACTTGACGCCGGCGGCGGTCAGCCAGCAGATGAAGAGCCTGGAGGAGGAACTCGGCATCACGCTGTTCGATCGCACCAAGCGACCGCCCGAGCTCAATCCGGCGGGCTATGCCCTCATCCCGCGGGCGCGGGCACTGGTGCGGGCCTACGATGAGCTGGCGCCGTCGCTGATCGGGCAGATCAGCACGATCGAGCACCTGACGATCGGGGCCGTGCCCACCACCATGACCGGGCTCATGCCGAGAGCCATGGTGACGCTGCGCGAGACGCACTCGAAGCTTCACGTCAGGCTCTACCCCGCGCTCTCCGACGAGTTGTACGCCCAGGTCGATCGAGGCTTCCTCGACGCCGCCATCCTGAGCGAGCCGGCGAATCTCTACGATCACCTGCACTGGCAGCCGTTCGCCGCCGAGCCCCTGGTGCTGATCGCACCCAAGAGCGCCGCCCGGGGCGAACCGCCGGCATTGCTGGAGAAGTACCCCTTCATTAGATTTTCGCGCAGGGCGTGGGTGGGCAAGGCAATCGACGACTGGCTGCGCAAGCGCGGCATCCGGGTTCGCGAGGCGATGGAACTGGATACCCTCGAATCGATATCTGCCATGGTATACAACGGTCTCGGCGTGTCGATTCTGCCGAGGCACTGCGTCCAGACTCCGAGTGAATTGCACCTGAATCACTTCGAGCTCGGCGATTCGTTGCCGCCCCGCGTGCTCGGTGTGCTCTCGCGTCTGGACACCGGCAAGAAGCAGCTGGTGAACATCCTGTGGGAACGACTCGTCCACGTCGTCGAGGAGGCCGGTCGGGTGCGTGTACTGCGTGGCTGAGCGTCGCACGAGACGGGCGGGGGCGCATATCGCCGAGATGGCACCGTTTGATCAACAGATCATTTATCAAAAGTACAAAATGATTTGTTTGATAAACTATTGATTATTTATTCTAATGAGCGCTCCCGTCGGCGCACCATCCGGTGGCCGACACCGTTTGTCGCCAAGCAGGAGTCATCGATTGCAGGCCAGACCGAGCCATCTCCTCGCGCGCATCTGGCGCGGCAGCGGCGATGGGGGCCGCTTCGTCGAGTATCGGGTGCCCGCCCGCGAGAGCCAGACCGTTCTCGACGTGGTGACGTGGATTCAGCGCCACGCCGATCCGTCGCTGTCATACCGCTTCGCCTGCCGCGTGGGCATGTGCGGTACCTGTGCGATGACAGTCAACGGCCGGCCGCGCTGGACCTGCCGTACCCATGTCGACAAGGTGACCGACGGCGACACGCTCACCATCGAGCCGTTACGCAACCTGCCGGTGATCAAGGACCTGGCCTGCGACTTGTCGGAGTTCTTCGACAAGTGGACCCGCGCCCGGGGTCACTTCGTGCCGACGTCGAGTCGCGAGCAGCCGGTCGAAGCGATTTCGCCCGCGACGCCCGAACGCCAGGCCGCGGACGCCGGCATCGAGTGCATCAACTGCGCCATCTGTTATGCCGCCTGCGACGCCGTCGCCGGCGATCCGGATTACCTCGGACCCGCCGCGCTCAACCGCGCCTGGACGCTGCTCAACGACGCCCGCGACGGTGGCCGCGACGACTTGCTGCGAGCCGTCACCGGTCCGGGCGGATGCCAGGGCTGCCACTCGCAGCAGGGATGCACCGCGCACTGTCCCAACGAGTTGAACCCCGCGGCGGCCATTGCCGGCCTGAAGCGGGCGGCAACACGCTCGTTCTTCAAGCGCAGCGCCTGACGTCATGCTCGACTTTCGCCTCTACCTCGCCCAGCGACTGAGCGCCATGATCATGGCGCCGCTGGTGCTCCTGCACCTCGGGGTCATGATCTACGCCGTCGCCGGCGGCGTCGACTCGGCCGAGATACTGTCGCGCACCCGCGGCAGCGTCTTGTGGGGAACCGTCTACGGCCTGTTCGTGCTCGCGGTCAGCATTCACGCCGCCATCGGGCTGCGGGTCGTCGGCTACGAGTGGCTGCGCCTGCGCGGGCGCGTGCTGGACGGGCTCACCTGGCTCACCGGATTCTGCCTGCTCGCGCTCGGTACGCGCGCGGTATATGCCGTGGTGATGGCGCCATGAAGGGCTACCGCCAGGAAGGCCTGTGGTTCGCCTACCTCGCCCACCGGGTATCCGGCATCGGCCTGGCGCTGTTCCTGCCGGTGCACTTTTACGTGCTCTCGCTCGCGCTGACCGATCGCGAGTCGCTCGACGGCGTGCTTCACTTCGGTGAACTGCCGGTGGCGCGCCTGGGCCTGGTCGCGATGGTGCTGCTGCTGGCCGTGCACCTGTTCGGCGGGCTTCGCCTGCTGGTCAACGAGTTCGGACCGTGGAGTTCGAGGCAAAAATCGCTGGCGGCGGCATCGGGCGCGCTCGGCTTTCTCGTCGCCTGTCTTTTTCTCGCGCGGACGCTGTAGGCACATGGACATCGAATACCGGGACACCGACATCCTCATCGTCGGCGCCGGCGGCGCCGGACTGCTCGCGGCGCTGCACGCGCTCGAGACCGATCCGTCCCTCGACGTCACCATCGCGGTGAAGGGCCTGCTCGGCAAGAGCGGCTGCACGCGCATGGTCCAGGGCGGCTACAACGTCGCGCTCGGCCCGGGCGACTCCGTGGAACGGCATTTCATGGACACCATCGAGGGCGGCAAGTGGCTGCCGCACCAGGGCCTGGCATGGAAGCTCTGCGAGACCGCCGTGACCCGCGTGCAGGAACTCGAGAACGAGTACGGCTGTTTCTTCGATCGCGATGCCGACGGCGCGCTGCACCACAAGGCCTTCGCCGGCCAGACCGCCGACCGCACCGTGCACAAGGGCGACCTCACCGGTATCGAGATCGTGAACCGGCTGATGGAACGCGTGCTGACGCTGCCGGTCACGAAGCTCGAGGAACATCGCGCACTGGCCCTGGTGCCCGGCCGCGACGGCGCCACGCTGGCCGGCGCGTTGCTGGTGGACATGCGAAGCGGCGCCATGCGCTTCGTGCGGGCGAAGGCGGTGCTGCTGGCCACCGGCGGCGGGCCGACCATGTACCGCTACTACACGCCGTCGGGCGAGAAGAGCATGGACGGGCTTTCCATGGCCCTGCGCCTCGGCCTGCCGCTGCGCGACATGGAGATGGTGCAGTTTCACCCCACCGGGCTGCTGGCGGGCAAGGACACCCGCATGACCGGCACGGTGCTCGAGGAGGGGCTGCGCGGCGCCGGCGGCCACCTGCTCGACGGCGACGGCCGGCGCTTCATGTTCGACTACGACGACAAGGGCGAGCGCGCCACCCGCGACATCGTCAGCCGGGCGATCTACGACCAGATGCGCCGCGGCCATACCACGCCCAACGGCGGCGTATACATCTCGATGTCGCACCTCGGCGTGGACGACGTGCGGCGCAAGTTCAAGGGCATGGTCAAGCGCTGCCGCGACTGCGGCTTCGACCTGGCCGGGGGCCGCGTCGAGGTCGTGCCGACGGCGCATTACTTCATGGGCGGCCTCGTCTGCGACGAGGACACGCGCACCGCGCTGCCGGGCCTGTTCGTGGCCGGCGAAGACGCCGGCGGCGTGCACGGCGCGAACCGGCTCGGCGGCAATGGCGTGGCCAACTCCACCGTGTATGGCGGCGTGGCCGGCGAGGCGATGGCGCGCTACGTACGCAGCGAGGGCTCCTGGACGGAACCCGATGGCGATCTCCTGGACGCCGAAGTCGAGCGCGCCCTGCACCCCTTCGACCGCCCGCGCGGCGACGTCAATGCGCTCAGGGAACGCCTCATGGACATCATGTGGGAAGACGCGGGCATCCTGCGAACCGCCGACGGATTGTCGCGATGCCTGTCCCGGCTCGCCGAGCTCCGCGGCGAGATCATGAACACCGGTATCGGCGATACCAGTCGCGTCTTCAATGTCACCTGGCACGACTGGTTGAACCTGGCGAGCCTGGTCGACATCTCCGAGGTCATCGCCGGCGCGTCGCTCGCGCGCGAGAACTCGCGCGGCGCGCATTTCCGGGAGGATTTTCCGGATACCGGCGACCTCGACGCCTCGTACTTCACGGTGGTGCGCCTCGAAGACGGCGCACTGACAGAGGAACGCGTGCCGGTGAAGTTCACCCACGTACGCCCGGGCGGACCGGTGCGCACACCCCGCGCCACCGGCCGCTGAAACAGCCCGCCTGCGCGCGCGGTGCGGCATGCGGGATATTGAATCTCGATCGGGAAGACCGGATGTCGTTATGATGAGACATCGCGCCGCGCCCGAACGCGCGGCCGCACCGGCCCAGTCCGTCAGCGGACGGAGGAGTTAAAGCCTTGATTGCCATCAAACAATTCGACGAGGCCGCCTATGCCATCATGCAGAAGGCCGCCATCGACATTCCCGACGACTACCGCGCCGGTATTCGCGGCATGGTCGACACCGAGAAGAAGGACCTGTCGTCCTTCGTGCTCAAGACCATGCTGGACAACTGGGATGCCGCCACCGGTGACCGACGACCCATGTGCGCCGACACCGGCCTGCCCCGCTACTACGTCAAGGTCGGCAACGAGGCGCGCGTGGAAGGCGGCTTCGTGGCCGTCGAGCGGTCGCTGCGCGCCGCCACCGCACGCGCCACGCAAGACGTGCCGCTGCGACCGAACCGCGTGCATCCGTTGACGCGCCACGACAATAACAACAACGTCGGCGTGAATGCGCCGGAGATCGAGTGGAGCTTCGAGCCGGACGTGGACTGGGTGGACGTGACAACCGTGCACAAGGGCGGCCTGTTCGGCACCGACTACCGCATGCTGTTCCCCGGCGACGGCATGGACGGCATCAAGCGCTTCTACCTCGACACCCTGGTCGCCTTCGGCAAGCGTGGCCTGTGCTGCCAGCCGGCCATCGTCGGCGTGGGCCTCGGCGGCTCGAAAGATACCTGCATGCAACTCGGCAAGCAGGCAGCCTGCCTGCGAACGGTGGGCGACCGCCACCCCGACCCGAAGATCGCCGAGCTGGAACTGGAACTCAAGGACCTTGCCAACAACATCGGCATGGGACCGATGGGCTTCGTCGGCTCGTCCATGGCCGTCGACTGTCACGTGGAGATCGGCTACACGCACACCGGCGGCATGCCCATGAGCGTGCACACCTTCTGCTTGTCGTCGCGACGCGCCACGGCACGAATCCACGCAGACGGTCGCATCGAATACCGCACGGACCCGCAGTGGTTTACCCCCTACATGCGACGGGACACCGTGGACTGGAACGAGATCGCCGGCAGTGACCGCGAGGCCGCGTCATGAGCGAACTGATAGAACATCACCTGACCCTGCCGGTCGCTCGCGAGGACATCGAGCCATTGGAACCCGGCCACATCGTCTTCTTCGACGGCGTGGTCTACACCGCGCGCGAGGGCGTGTACCAGAAGGTCATTGCCGAGAAGCAGCCGCTGCCGGTGAATCTCGATGGCCTGAGCAACTGCAACTTCCACTGCTCGCCGGCGGCATCGCGAGGCGGGGACGGCAGTTTCAAGGTCGGCGGCGTCACCGCCACGGCGAGTTTTCGCTTCTCCAAGTGGATGCGCGACTGGCTGGAACTGACCGGCACCCGCATCGTCATGGGCAAGGGCGGCATGCCGGCCAAGGATTACAAGGAGATTCTCGCCCCCATGGGCGCCGTCTACCTGACCACGGTCGGCTACGGCACCGGTGCACTGCTCGGGCGCGGCATCACCCGCGTGCGCGACGTGTTCTGGCTAGACGAGCTCGGCATCGCCCAGGCCATGTGGCTGTTCGAGGTGAAACGCTTTGGCCCGTTCATCGTCGACAGCGACCTCGACGGCAACTCGCTGTTCGCCGCCCAGGGCGAGGCGATCAACAGCGGTATCGGCAAGCTGTACGAAGGCCTCAAGGCGCCGGCCCTGCACCGCTACGGCGAAACGGACAATCGCGAGGACGAGGTGCTGTAGCAGTTACCCGGACGCGGTTACGCCTTGGCGGGCGTTGCGTAGTTAGCGCGTCCTATGGCCAGTGTTTTTCCCGAGTCGTTGGTCACCTCGACATCGACCACCGACATGGTACGACCGATTCGCCATACGCGCGCGGTCGCATGCAATTGCGTATCGACCGCCGGCCTCAAGTAGTCGACCCGGAAGTTCATCGTCGGCAAGGGTGCGCCAATTGTCATCATGCAGGCATAGTGTCCGGCGGTGTCGATCAGCGTAGCGACCGCGCCTCCGTGAAACTGTCCGGTCCCCGATCCGCGCTCGAGTTCGCTGCGCCATGGCAGTTTCATCTGAAGCACCTGGTTTTCCGGATCGGCGGATTCCACGATGAAACCCATGAAGGCGTTGTACCCCGAACTGGACAACATCGCCTGCATCTGCTCGCGACTCATTGGCTTGCTCATGGCTGAACCTCGATCTTTCCGAAGACCTTGCGGCTCTCGATCAGATCAATGGCATCCACGGCGTCCTCCAGTGAGAAGACCTTGTCGA
>JAUIDF010000349.1 GCA_030429125.1 Gammaproteobacteria bacterium
AACGTTTCTCCCCGCCCTCGCCGTAGCCGCTGCCGAGCGCCCAGGTGCCGCCGTGCCAGTCGTAGGCCGAATCCGCTGTCACCTCGCGCGCGAGATCCATGCCGGCGAGGCCGGGAAAGGCGCGGGCCGCCGCCAGCGCCCGGTCCGCGTCGGGCGAGTCGCCGGCAACGATGCACGCCCCCATGGCGCCCTTTTCACGAATACGGCGTGTCAGCGCGCGCGTGTCGACGTCGCTGATGGAGACCACCGAATTGGCCCGCAGGTAGTCGGACAGGCTGCCCTCGCTGCGAAAATTGCTGACCGCGACCGGCAGGTCGCGGATGACCAGGCCGGCGGAGAAAATCCGGCGCGACTCCTCGTCTTCGGCATTGGTGCCGGTATTGCCGATGTGCGGATAGGTCAGCGTGACGAGCTGGCGGGCATAGCTCGGGTCGGTCAGGATTTCCTGGTAACCGGTCATGGCGGTGTTGAACACCACCTCGCCCACCGACATGCCGTCGATTCCTATCGAGCGGCCACGGTACACCGTGCCGTCCTGGAGCACCAGCAGGGCGGGATTTGACAAGACAATCTCCGGATCTTGATTCAAAAAAAGGGAGAAACCCCATCCGGTTTCCCCCCTCGATCTTCAGACGATATGCGTGGTATCGACACCCGTTTCGGGTGGCGGATTTTACCCGTACCCGGCCCCTCGTTTCAATTTGAACTCCGCTGGCCCGGGTCGATCGGCACCACCTCAGGCGTCGGCGAGGCCCAGCACGTCCTGCATGTCGTACAGCCCGGGCTCGCGTTTCGCCACCCAGCGGGCGGCGCGCAGCGCGCCGCTGGCAAAGATCGCGCGGCTGGCCGCCTTGTGCGTGATCTCCACCCGCTCGTTCTCGCTCACGAACATCACCGTGTGTTCGCCGATGATGTCGCCGCCGCGAATGGTGGAAAAGCCGATGCTGCCGTCCGCACGCGGGCCGATCTGGCCGTGGCGCTCGAAGACGCCGACGTCGTCGAGGCGGCGGCCCCAGGCATCGGCCACCGCGCGCCCCATGGCCAACGCGGTTCCCGACGGGGCGTCGACCTTGCGTCGATGGTGCGCCTCGATGACCTCGACGTCCACGGTCTCACCCAGTGCCCGGCCGGCGATCTCGAGCAATTTCAGCGTCAGGTTCACGCCGACGCTCATGTTGGCGGCGAAGACCACGGGCACGCGGGCGGCCGCGGCCTCGACCGCGGCCCGGTCGTCGGCGTCGAGCCCGGTGGTACCGATGACCATGGCTCGCCCGTGGTCGGCGCAGAAACCGGCATGGTCGACGGTGGCGGCCGGATTGGAAAATTCGATCAGCACGTCGAACGGCGTCGCCGCAATGTCGTCGCCCACGGCGACATCGATGCGACCGACGCCGGCCAGTTCTCCGGCATCGGCACCGACCGTGTCGCTGCCGGCACGGTCGAAGGCATGGATGATGCGCAGGCCCTCTTCGCCCTGGCAGGCGGCGATGATGGCACGGCCCATGCGGCCGGCGGCGCCGGCGACGGCGATGTTCGTCATGGCGAATGTGTTTCCGATGAACTCATTGGTCGGACGTGGATTCTACCAAGCCGGCGGCCCGTGGACGGCGCGACGGTTTCGCCGCGGACGGTGCCATGGCGGTCGCGCGGCGTCAGGTGTCTGTCGGGACGCGGTCGCGAGCGGGCAATGCCGGGCCGTAGTCACGTTCCACCCGGCAGATGCGCAGCGCGTAGGTCCGATACCAGCGCTCGCGTCCCAGGCGACGGGCCTCGGCGTGGTCGAGGTGGTCCCGCCACGCGCGAATCGACGCCAGGTCGCGCCAGTACGACACGGTGATGCCAAGGTTCTCGCGCGCGCTTTCCACGCCCAGGAATCCGTCCTGTCGTGAGGCGAGCTCGACCATCCGCGCCGCCATGTCGCCGTAGCCGGCGGTATCCTCGCCGAGCACGGAGGTGAAGACGACGGCGTAGTAAGGCGGTTCGGGTGTCGCTGCCGGCGCGCTCAATCGGCGTCCAGCGCCTTCTCCAGTGCCGGCACTGCCTCGAACAGGTCCGCGACCCAGCCGTAGTCGGCCACCTGGAAAATCGGCGCCTCCTCGTCCTTGTTGATGGCGACGATGACCTTCGAGTCCTTCATGCCCGCCAGGTGTTGTATGGCGCCCGAAATGCCCACCGCGACGTACAGGTTCGGCGCCACCACCTTGCCGGTCTGCCCGACCTGGTAGTCGTTGGGCACGTAGCCGGCGTCGACCGCCGCACGCGAGGCGCCGACCGCGGCCCCGAGCTTGTCGGCGATTCTTTCCAGCATCTGGAAGTTGTCGCCGCTCTGCATGCCGCGTCCGCCGGAGATGACGATGTCGGCACTGGTCAGTTCCGGCCGCTCGGACGCGCTCATCTCGGCACCGTCGAAGGTCGACAGACCGGCGTCGCCGGTGCCCTCCACGTTTTCGACGCTGGCCGAACCGCCGCTGTCGGCGACGGCTTCGAAGCTGGTGGTGCGCACGGTGATCAGCTTCCTGGCGTCGGTCGACCGGATCGTTGCCATGGCATTGCCGGCGTAGATCGGGCGCACGAAGGTGTCGTCGGACTCCACCGCGCTGATGTCGGAGATCTGCTGCACGTCGAGCAGCGCGGCGGCGCGGGGCATGACGTTCTTGCCGAACGTCGACGCCGGCGCCAGCACGTGGCTGTAGTTCTCGGCGAGCCTGACGATGAGCGGCGCGACGTTTTCGGCGAGAAAGTTCGCGTATTCCTCCGCGTCGGCCAGCAGGACCTTGTTGACACCCGCGGCGCTGGCGGCGGTCTCGGCAACGGCCTGGCAGCCCGAGCCGAGCACCAGCACGTCGACGTCGCCGCCGATCTCGGCCGCGGCGCCCAGGGTGTGGTAGGTGGCCGGCTTGAGTTCGGCGTTGTCGTGTTCGGCGATAACCAGGATTGCCATGTTCAGATCACCTTCGCTTCGTTGCGGAGTTTGTCGACCAGTTCGGCGGCGCTGGAAACCTTGACGCCTGCCTTGCGAGACGGCGGCTCGACCACCTTGAGCACCTCGGTGCGCCGCGTGATGTCGACACCGAGATCGGCGGGGGCGTACTTGTCGACGGGTTTCTTCTTCGCCTTCATGATATTAGGCAACGAGGCATAGCGCGGCTCGTTCAGGCGCAGGTCCACGGTGATCACCGCGGGCCGCTTCGTAACGACCGCCTCG